>JALSTG010000198.1 GCA_026983875.1 Campylobacteraceae bacterium | reverse complement strand
CTTCGGATTTGACTTCGTCTTTGTTGCGCCCCTGCCAGGCGCCGTAGTGGCGTTCGTTGAGGCGCCAATCCTTGAGGCAGTCGATCTGCTCCCACTCCATCGTCGCCAGGGCGATCTGGGCGGTGTGGATCGCGCGCTTGAGCCAGGAAGTGTAGCAGCGATCGGGCAGCAGCCCTTCACGGCGCAGGATCTCTCCGGCACGGCGGGCTTCCTGGCGACCCTGCTCGCTCAGCTCCACGTCGGTCCAGCCGGTGAAGATGTTCTTTTGGTTGTAGAGGCTCTGGCCGTGGCGCAGTAGAATCAGCATCCCCATGGTTTGCATCCTTCGGAAATGAGCAGATAGAATTTGTTTGGACAATCGAGCATCGTGGTCTTTGTAGAGTACAATATTTTAGTAAATGAGCTCCTCTTCAATTACTTTACGGAAGTTTCCGGTCTCTGAATAAATTTGCCGCAGTTTCCGTGCGATAGACCGGCGCTCGACAAGATCGTGTAGGGCCGGTACCTCAGTAGAGGCCTCTAAGGCCTCGAAGCTCCCGGAACTTTCAATCTGATCGATCAGTTCATGGGCTTTTTGGCGAAGGGAAAGTATGGAATTACCGTCGATGAACTTTCCTTCCATTCCGTGGCGAACGGCATTCCATTTGTTCTGTTTGCTGATCTGTTGATAGACACGGCCGACGGGGTATTGGGAGACGTGATGTAACAGGGCCTGGTAGAAGAGGGCGATGAGTCGAAGCCGTTCTCGGTCGTAAAAAGCGTCGCAGACCCTCAGCTCCACGGTGCCAAATCCCTGGTGAATTCGCACATCCCACCAGACGTCCTTGGCGCTTGCGATGGTTCCAGTGGCGTAGAGCTGATCCATCAGACTGCAGTACTCCCGGTAGCTGCCGAAATATTCGGGGATGCCTGCCCGGGGGAGGCGTTCGAAGATCTTGCTTCGATAGGATTGCAGCCCCGTATCCTCTCCCAAATGAAAGGGGGAGTTGGCCGAGAGGGCCAAAAAGATGGGCAGATACTGTATACTGGCGTTGTAGGCCCGGATGGCCGACTCTTCATTGGGCATCGCTACATGGATATGCAGTCCGCTGATGAGGAAGTTTTTGAGCACGATCTGCAACTCCTGGGCGAAGGCTTCATAGCGGGGGTCTTCGAAGCGGAGGTTGTCCTCCTTGCGCTCGAAAGGATGCGTCGCCAGAGCAGCCAGGCGTATCCCCTCCGGTTCGCCGATGCGGGTGAGGGTGTGCAGAGCGTTCATGACGAAGTCCGCCGCCTCCTCGGCACTGCGGCAGACCGGCGTGACGATTTCGATCATCGACTGCAACAGCTCCTGATGCACGTGCGGGCGCAGCTCGTCGGGGAGATGCTCGAAGAGATAGGGGGAACGATTCGCGGGCTTCATTGTCTCGGCGTCGATGAGGCGCACCTCTAGTTCGACCCCCAGTGTCCAGGGATCGTCGGGATGAAAGATCGACAGATCGCAGTGCCCGTCCGCCATATTTCCCTCCTTGTTGAAAACCTCATATATGATAACGAAAGAGTCTGAGAGGCTTGCAAGGGGGTGAGAGAAGAGACGCTATCTCTTTTGGGAAGCTTCCTCGTCTCCGTGGATCATCTTGGAGACGATACACTCTTTGGTGCTCAGCTCGTGCGTCAAAACCCCTCCGATATGCAGCAACACCAGGATCACCATCGGCCAGAGCAGGCTCTGGTGGATCTCCTTGACCCAGTGGAAGGATTCGCTGTCGCAGAAGTAGTAAAAAAGCCCCGTGACGGTCATGACGAGGATCCCCAGACAGATCAGCAGGTGAATGGCCGCCTTGCCCTTTTCGTGGAGTCCCTGGGCCTGGAGGAGTTTGAGCAGGGGCATACGGGCTTGGCCGCGAAGCATCAGAAAGACCCGCCAAGCCACGGCAGCGGCCAGGAGAAAGCCCAGGAGATAGTGCCACTCCCACATGGGGGTTCGGATCGCCTTGGCGACGGCAACGGCCTGCTCCTGGTCGATGGAGATGGAGGCGAGTTTGTTGAGGATGATCTGGGCGTTGGCCTTTTTGTCCAAAAAAGTGCTCCGCAGCGCTACCGTGGCAAAAAGTCCTAGAACGGAAAAGGCCGTCAACCAGTGCCAGAGACGAAAGAGCGGAAGGTATTGGGGACGCTTCATCGATGCTCCTTTGATACGGCGATGGAAATAGTCGAAAGTATAACGTATGAATGGCAACAGATTTGTAATTTTCTTTGGAATATTGGAGCAAATGAAGAAAGGGAATTGCGTGCCCGGAGCGATCCGGGCGGGGTCCTAGCAGCTGAAGGTGCTCTTGACTTCGTAGGGGGTGGGGCGTCCTTCAACGGGGATGACCTGGGTCTCGAACTTGTAGTCGATGTAAGTCTCGACGAACTCTTTGCTGAAGACGGGGGCCAGGAAGTCGTGATCGACCTCCAAGGCCTGGAGCGCATCCCGCAGAGTGTCGGGCAGCTCGGGGATCTTGCGCTCTTTGAGGTCTTCGCGGGTCAGTTCGAAGAGATCTTCGTTGACGGGTCCGACCAGCTCGTATCCTCCGGCTTTGATGCCGTCGAGGCCTGCCATCATCAGGGCGGCGAAGCAGAGATAGGGGTTGGCGCTGGAGTCGGGGAAGCGGGTCTCCAGGCGGGTGGCTGCCGCACCGGCACCGTAAGGGATCCGGCAGGCGGCAGAACGGTTCTGGCTAGAGAAGGTCAGGATCCGGGGCGCTTCGAAGCCGGGGAGCAGACGCTTGTAGCTGTTGGTCGTCGCGTTGGTAATGGCGGCGACGGCGGAGGAGTGCTTGAAGATACCGCTGAGATAATCCAGGGCCGTCTTGCTCAGGTTGGCGTACTCTCCCTCTTTGTAGAAGGTATTGACGCCGTCTTTCCAGATCGACTGGTGGACGTGCATACCGTTTCCGTTGTCGTTGTAGAGGGGCTTGGGCATGAAGGTGGCCGTCTTGCCGTTGAGGTGGGCGACCATCTTGACGACATACTTGTACTTCTGGACGTTGTCGGCCGCTTCGACCAGAGTGCCGTACTTGACACCGATCTCGGCCTGAGCCTGGGCTACTTCGTGGTGGTGCAGGACGACCTCGAGGCCGATCTCCTGCATGATCTGAACCATCTCGGCCCGCAGGTCGACGGTGGAGTCGGTGGGCATGACGGGGAAGTATCCACCCTTGGTGCGGGGGCGATGACCGGTATTGATGACATCTTCATACTGAGCGTCATCGCTCCATTCGCCCTCGTCACTGTCGAGGCGGTAGTAAGACTCGTTGATATTGTCTTTGATGACAACGTTGTCGAAGATGAAGAACTCGTTCTCGGGGCCGAAGTAGGCGACATCACCGATGCCGGACTCCTCCAGATGCTTGAGGGCTTTCTTGGCGATGGATCGGGGGCACTTCTCGTAGAGGTCGCCTTTGTAGATGTCGTAAACATCGCAGAAAACGACGATCGTGGGATCAGCAGTGAAAGGATCGAGGAAGGCGGTGGGAACGTCGGGCTTAAGGATCATATCCGACTGGTTGATGGGCTGCCACGCCTCGATGGAGCTCCCGTCGAAGGGAACGCCGTGTTCGAGGGTCTCGGCGCTGATGGCGTCGAGGCAGTAGGTGATGTGGTGCCAGGCACCCTTGATGTCGGTAAAGCGGAAGTCGACGAACTCCACCTCGTTCTCTTTACAAAACGCAAAGAACTCTTCAATGTTGTTGACAAATTTGCCCATGGATTATCCTCCTAGAAAATTGGTGCATCCATTATACTCTCAAAGACTTTGAAAAAAGAAGTGCTCTGTGCTTAAAATTTATGCATTTGAGCTTGTCGGTTTCGGAAGGAAACGGCTTCGTCGTATCCGGCGCTGCGAGCCAGATCCAGGAGATCTTCGTAGCGATAGCCCACCTGTTGGGGGGAGTGGGCATCGGAAGCGAAGGTGATGGGGATGCCGCGGTCACGGGCCATGCGCAGCAGGTCGAGGGAGGGGTAGGCCTCGGCGACGGGTTTGCGCCAGCCCGCAGCGTTGAGTTCTAGGACCATCTCTGAAGCGGCGATAGCATCGAGGGCCTCTTCGGCGAGCCGACGGATATCCTGGCTGGGACGGTGGCCGAAGACCTTGATCAGATCCAGGTGACCGACAATATCGAAGAGGCCGCTGCGGGCCATGGCGGCGATCTCATCGAAGTAGCGCTGCCAAACTTCGTCCACGTTCTGCTCTTTCCAGTGGCCGATGAATTCCGGATTGTCGAAACCCCAGCCGTTAAGGAAGTGGACCGAACCGATGAGATAGTCCACCTTCGCGTCGAGGACCCGTGGGTCCATATGGCCGGGCAGCCAGTCCACCTCGTAGCCCAGGCGGATATCGATCTGATCCCGGTAGCGCTCCGCCGCCTCGCGGATCGTCGCTTCGTATTGGGTCATCTGATCGAAGCTCATCCGGTACTTTTCGTCGAAATCCATCGGTGCATGGTCGGCAAAACCGAAGATGTCTATCTCTCGCTTCAAAGCCTCCCGGATATATTGCTCTACTGAGCCCTGGGCATGATTGCAGAGCGTCGTATGGTTATGCAGGTCGATTCTCATGGCTGCTCCTTGATAATTGGAGTGATTTTAGCAAAAGTGTCGGAGAGTATCGGGTAACGGATAAGGAGTGACGCGTTATTACTTATTATTCACTGTTTACTGGATAGGCTTTGAAGCTCTTTTTCAGCTATAGGCTTTATGATGTCTGAAGCCTAAATTATAGAGGAGAATCGATGCAAGAGAGAGAGCTTTTTGCCATTTTCGGAAATCCGGTGGCCCATTCACTCTCACCGCTGATGCACAATCGGGCCTTTTCGGAGTTGGGCTATCCCGGTTGTTACGGGCGATATCTCTTGGAAGAGGGGGAGCGGCTGCGGGAGAAGTTCCTTGCCCTTGGGCTCAAAGGGGCCAATATCACCGTCCCCCACAAAGAGCATGCCTTTCATGCCTGCGACGAGCTGGATGACTTCGCCCGGCAGGTGGGGGCGGTTAACACGATTTGCTTCAAGGATGGGAAACTTCACGGCTACAATACCGACGCACCGGGGTTTTTACGGGTAGTGCGGGAAATGATGCCGGCAGGGAGCGTGCTCTTTCTCGGAGCAGGGGGGACGGCCCAGTCCAGCGCGGTGATGCTTAGAGACGCAGGCTATGAGGTCACGATCCTCAATCGCAGTGCTCCGAGGCTGGAGTATTTTCTAAAAGAGGGTTTCGGGGCCTACACCTGGGAGGATTTTCCCGGTGGTGCCTATGACCTGGTGGTCAATATGAGCTCGGCGGGGCTGAAAGATGAGTCGCTGCCAGCTCCCGAAAAGCTTTTGCGGAGCATTCTCGAAAAGGCCGGCGGAGCGGTGGATGTGATTTACGGTAAAAAGACGCCTTTTCTTCGACTGGCTCAGGCCATGGGAATCAGGACTCAAGACGGTAGGGCGATGCTACTCTATCAGGGGGTGATCGCTTTTGACTACTTTACGCAGGGGCGTTTTGAGATGCCAAAAATCGAGGAGGCGATGAAAGGGGTTTTCGAGCTTTAAATAGCAATTTCAGGGTTTTAGATCCGATAGGCTTTGGAGCTTCGTAATCATTCCATGATGGAGCAGCTTGAGAAAGTGATCGACGCCCCGGGGTTCGTTGCCGTTGCCGTGAATGAGGATGATGGAGCCCTCTTTGGGGTTTTGGCCTTTGGCGAGCCAGGCGTCGGAGCCGACAACGATAAGTCCGAGTCTTCGGACCGTTTCGACGGCTTGGCGGTCGGAGACCAGGCCGGGGAAGCGGAAAAAGACCGAGGGGGTGACGCCGCGCTCGATGAGGCTTTGTTCCAACTGCAAAATATCGGCCGTGAGATTCTCTTCGGGGGAGAGGACGAAATTGTGCGCTAATTCTACGCCGGGGTGGTAGTGGTGCCAGGCGGTATGGTTGCCCCAGAGGATGGCCAGTTTGCCCTCACGA
>JALSTG010000197.1 GCA_026983875.1 Campylobacteraceae bacterium | reverse complement strand
ATGATAGGCTTCTGCTCTTTGAGGGCAAGCTCTTTGGCATCGTCCAGATTGTGCATCCACTCCAGCTTGGCAGCCTGAAGCGAAGAGAATGCCAGAAGAAGCACCATCAGCCCGCCCCAGACTTTTTGCATCCTTTCCCTCCTTTTCTTCCTCCGGATGCCTCCATTGTAATCAAACTCTTTTAAGTGTTTCTGAAGGGGAAATGGCACTTTTGGGGCACTTTTCTTTCGTATCATGTCGGGTAGAGGAGTCTCTCCTCAGCGCCCAAAAGGAGGAAAAGATGGTTGGGAAAGCGAAACTCACCGCGATCGCGCTGATCGCAGGAACGACGATGATGCTCTCCGCCGCGATGCACGAGAAGGGGTCAACGATGGCCCCCAAGAGCGTATCGGGCGGAGACAGCTGTGTGAAGTGCCACAAGGGAATCGAGTCGATCCGGGATCCCAAATCGGACATGATGACACAGATCGTGGCCATGGGCAAGGGGATGGGCGACAGCGGCGGATGCGTCGTCTGCCACGGAGGAAATCCCAAAGCCGGCACTGCCGAAGAGGCTCACAAAGGTGCGCCCAAGGCCCATCCCGGCTCCCTGGCCACCTTTGTACGGGATCCGGGCAGCTACTGGGTCATGGACAAGACCTGCGGCGTCTGCCACGCCGACACGGTCGCCAATATGAAAAAGGCCCTGATGGCCACCGAGGCGGGCAAAATCCAGGGCAACCTGCACACCTGGGGCACCGAACCCACGATGAAGGTGAAATTCGCCAACTATAACGTCAAGGACGAGGACGGCAAAAAGCCCGCATGGGGAACCGACGATTATAAAAAGTACATGTTGGCGATGATCGAGAAATATCCCGATCAGTTCCCCACGGAGCTCAAGCAGCTTCCGCTACCTCCCAAATCCGATGCGGTACTCAAGAAAAAAGCGGGAGAGAGTGAGGAGGAGTACCAGGCCCGCGTCGCCTACAACGCCTCCATCACCTACCAGCGTTCCGACTGCCAGCGCTGTCACATCGGCGTGCGCGGCCGCAAGGGCCGAGGGGACTGGCGTGGCATGGGGTGCTCCGCCTGTCACATTCCCTACGGCAACGAAGGGTTCTACGAAGGCGGCGATCCCACGATCGACAAGAAAGAGCACGGCCACTTGCTGGTACACGAGATGCAGGCGACCCGGGAAGCCAAAGTTCATGTCCCCAGTACGGGCGTGACCTTCAGCGGGATCCATCCCGAGACCTGCAACTCTTGCCACAACCGGGGCAAGCGGATCGGCGTCAGCTACATGGGTCTGATGGAACAGCCCTACAGTTCGCCTCTGATGCCCGGAGGAAAAGCCCAGCTCAAGACCCACGGCAAGCGCTACAAGCACATCAAGGAGGATCTGCACTTCCAGGCCGGCATGACCTGCCAGGATTGCCACACCTCCATCGATATGCACGGCGACGGTACGCTCTACGGTTCGACCCTGGGCCAGGTGGAGATCGAATGCTCCGATTGTCACGGCACCACCCGCAAGTTCCCTTGGGAGCTGGCGATGGGTTACGGAGAGAAAGAGTTCGCCATGGGTGCCAAGAAGGGTCCCCGAGGTCTCGGCAAGAAGCTGCCCGCCTGGATGGAGCAGGGGACGGTCTACAAGCCCATGGACGGCTATCTGCTTACCACCCGGGGCAATCCCTTCGGCAATGTGGTCAAGAAAGGGGATGAGGTGATCGTCCATCTCGCCAGCGGCAAGGATCTGAAAGTGCCCCTGCTCAAAGAGAAGCACATGAAGAAATCCTACAAATCCGAAGCGGGTCGCGTCGCCATGGACGAGGTCCAGGCGCACATGGACAAGCTGGAGTGCTACAGTTGCCACAGCGACTGGGCGCCTCAGTGCTACGGATGCCATGTCAAGGTGGATTACACCAAAGGCAAGAGCAAGATCGACTGGATCGCCAGCGGAAGCACCCACTTCGCCAACGGTGAAACCAGCGAATCGGTCCTGGGAACCAAAGGCAAGAAGCAGATCGGAAAAGCCCACGAGACCCGCAGCTACCTACGCTGGGAGGATCCGATCCTGGGCATCAACGGCGAAGGGCTCGTGACGCCGATCATCCCCGGATGTCAGGTGACCTACACCATCATCGGGCCCGACGGAGAGACGATCGTCCTCAACAAGCAGGCACGGGTCAAGGACAACGGCCAGATCGTCGACGCCATCGACATGTCTCCGGTCCAGCCCCACACCACGGGACGCAAAGCCCGGACCTGCGAAAGCTGCCACAGCAATCCCAAAGCCCTGGGATACGGCATCCAGGACGGTCAATTCCTGAGCGACCAGGACAAGGATCTGAAGGTCGATCTCCAGGATATGGCGACCGGCAAGTTCGCCTCCAAACATACGACGATCCAGATCAAAGCGATTCCGGGCATGAACTTCGACTGGTCCAAGGTCGTCGACCGCAAGACCGGCAAGCAGATCGTCAATGTCGGCTCCCACTGGCCGGCCTCCCGGGCCCTGGATCAGGAGATGCGTGACAAGATGGAGCGTACCGGCGTCTGCATGGGATGCCATAAAAACATGACCAACGAAAAACTCTGGAAAAAGGTCAACACCACTCCGGGCATCCTGAGCGACAAACAGCATCAGGAGGTCATGGACAAACTCCTCAAAGCCGGAGCGGCTGCCGCCAAATAGAAGGGAGGCCCCCTCGGCTGCATGGGGCCGGCCCCGGCCGGTCTTAAACAATTTCCAATACAATAATCCAAAGCATCCCTGCATCAAAGAAGGAAAACTATGAAAAAATTCAGCGTCATCCTGCTCCTGGCTCTGCTGGGCCTCTCCGCCTGCAGCGACCACAAAAGTGAAGCAAAAAAGGTGACCGAGACGAAAGCACCCGCGCCCGAAGCCCAAAAGGCTCCTGCCGCAACCGCCCCTGCCGTGGTGAAGTCCAAAGCGTCGGAAAAAAGCCTGGGCAAGGCGGAGCTGACCCGTTTCTATCAAACCTTCCGGGACGGGGCGAAGATCGATCCGCAGGGTAAGCCGATGCTGCTGGTCTTTGGCCAAAGCGCCGATCCCTATACCCAGAGGCTGCAAAAGGATGTCAACGATGATCCGAAGCTCGCCGAAGAGATCCGTAAAAGCGTCACCCCCATCTATCTCGACGCCATGGCCAACAAACGCCACAAATTCATGCACAGCGGCCAGGCGATGGACGTGGATACCAAAACCCTTGTTTCGATCTATCACATCGACGCGACGCCGACGCTGATCTTCACCGACGAAAAGGGCAGTACGATCTTCATCGTTCCCGGCTACATGCCGCCCAAACAGTTCGAAGTAACGCTTCAGTTTGTCCGTGAAGGAGTCTGGAAAGGCAAGGACCGGAAAAACGGCGATGTCTACAAAGCTCTCAAAAGCTACTACGAGGCCCACGGCGTGAAAATCGGAGGAGCCAAGAAATGATGCGAAGGCTCTGGATCGCGATCTTCCTGCTCGGCTTCACGCTCTGGGGAGGGGAGAATGCCGCGAGTACAACGGGAGACGGAGTCGTCCGGCATGCTTCGATCATTCCTTATACCGGCCGCCCCATCATGCTGCTTTTCGATTCCCGAACCTGCCCCTACTGCAAAAAGATGAAAAAAGAGCTTCTCTCCGATCCCGAGCTTCACAAGATCGCCGTGCAGTTCGACCTCTACAACATTCCCCGGGACGATCAGCAGGCTTACACCATCCTGGGCAATGCCACCACCACCCAGAGCCTCCAGATGCTTTACAAGGTCAAGGTGACCCCCTATGTGGTGCTGCTAACCTCCAAAGGAGTCAAAATCTGGCAGATCCCCGGCTATGTCAAGCCCCATGTCCTGGCTGCGATCATGGAGTTCGTCAAAGGGGTGGACGAAGGAAAATATCAAAAGAGCGAGTGGAAAGAGTATCTGAAAAAGGCGGGAGTGATTTAGAGCCTGCGCTCACTATGATTGGAAATCTATGCTGGCAAAAACATTGAAACTCTTTTTTTCCATCCAGACGACCCTGGTGTTGCTTGCCATCCTCGGGATTGGAGCGGCGGTGGCGACCTTCATCGAGAACGACTACGGCAGCTCCACGGCCCGGGTCGAGGTTTACTACAGCTGGTGGTATCTCGCGGCACTTTGGCTGGCAGGATTCAATCTAGCCGGAATCATCTGGCGCCGGAAGATGTGGCGTCATCCTCCCCGTTTTCTCTTCCACAGTGCATTTCTGCTCATCGGCATCGGGGCGGCGGTGACCCACTATTGGGGTGCCGAGGGGATTTTGCATATCCGGGAAGGGATGTCGGAAAACCGGATGCTCAGTTCCGAACCCTATCTTCAGGTGACGATTCACACTCCCGGAGGGACTTGGTATCAGGAGTTTCAAAAGGACTTCTCCGCTCTGGGGAGCAACGATTTTCACGAAACGATTCTCTTCGGCAACAAAGAGCTTACGGTCGATTTCGTCGACTATACCTTTGCCAAAAAAGGCAAGGCGAGCATGGGGCTGCTCAAGATTCGGGTCTGTTACGAAGGAAAATGCAAAGAGACCCGGCTGGTGGGCAACCGGGGAGCCAAGGGCTACCCCCGTACGCTGGACTTCGGCGATCTGAAAGCGACCCTGGAGTTCGGCTCCCGAGTCGTACGGCTGCCCTTTGCGCTGAAGTTGCGGGATTTCCGACTGAAGCGCTATCCCGGCTCCATGGCCCCCAGCTCCTACGCCAGCGAAGTGACGGTGCTCGACGGCCAGCGGAGCTTCGACTATCGCATCTACATGAACCATCCCCTCGACTACCGGGGGTACAAATTTTTCCAGAGCTCCTACGATCCCGACGAGCAGGGGACGATCCTCAGCGTCAACGACGATCCGGGCAAGTGGCCCACCTACCTGGGCTACATCCTGCTGGCACTGGGACTGATCTGGAACCTTTTCGATCCCAAATCCCGATTCGGCAAGCTGGTGCGCTATCTCAAAGCCACGGCACCGCTCCTTTTCGCCGTGCTGGCGGCGGCGCAGACGCTCCATGCATCGACACCGGAGGAGTTTGGCACGTATCTGCCCGGATATGCACGGGATTCGGATGCCGCCGCCGAAGCCTTCGGTCGGCTCATAGCCCAGTCGCCCATGGGGCGCATGGAGCCGGTCAACACGCTCGATACCCAGCTGCTCTACAAGATCCACGGGAGTCTCGACTATCGGGGGTTGGGACCCGATCAGGTATTGATGGGAATGCTCAGCCGGCCGGAGCTCTGGCGCTACGCCCGCATCGTGCGGGTCAAATCTCCCCGGCTTCGTCATCTGCTGGGAGTGCCGGAGGGGACGAAGTACGCCTCCTTCGCCGATGCCTTTGCCCGGGACAACCGTTACAAACTCAAAGAGGCCGTGGAAGCGGCCAACCGTCTGAAGCCTGGAGAGCGGGGGACCTTCGAGCGGGAGCTAATCGCCCTGGACGAAAAGCTCAATGTGATCTACATGGTCTTCTACGGCAAGCTCTATCGCATCTTCCCCATGCCGGATGACCCCCATCACACCTGGTACAACCCTCTCGAAGCGATGCAGAAATTCGCCGGTCCCCGCCGCACGGCTGTGGAGAGCCTCACCCACCGCTTCATCGACTCCGCTGCCGCGGGAGAGTGGAACGTCACCCTGCGAAGCATCGAAAACATTCGCAACTACCAGCACCGCTACGGCGTGGATCTGATCCCCTCCCAGGCGAAGATCGATGCGGAGCTTTTCTACAACCGGTTGCATCTTTTTCCCCGTCTGGTGGGGGTTTATCTTCTCTTTGGGCTGCTGCTTCTGTTGGCGGGTTTTGCCGAGATCCTGCGCCCCGGATCCGGGGTCGGATTCGCCCGACTACGCCTGGCGGCCGGAGCGGGGCTCTTCGGGCTCTTTCTGCTCCATACCTTCGGCCTGGGTCTGCGCTGGTACATTGCCGGGCATGCCCCCTGGAGCGATGCCTACGAATCGCTGCTCTACATCTCCTGGGCTTCGATGCTGGCGGGGTTGATCTTTTTCCGCCGCTCTCTGATGGTCATGGGGGCGACGATGATGGTGGCGGGGGTCTTTCTCTTTACCGCCCATCTGAGCAATATCAATCCCCAGATCACCAACCTGGTGCCGGTGCTCAAATCCTACT
>JALSTG010000196.1 GCA_026983875.1 Campylobacteraceae bacterium | reverse complement strand
CCTGGAAGAAGAGAGTTTCACGGCTTGGGTACCTCCCAGCCGCTGGAGCCACTCACGATCTTCCTCTTCACCGCTCTGCCACCAGGCCAGCAGTGCCGCAGGGATCCGATACTCCGGCCGGGAACGCAGATCGAACCCCATGGAGAAGTTGAGATTACCCATGCGATCATATAGATCAAACACCGAAGCAAACTCCTCCCGGGGCAGGACCAGTGCGATCCGTTCCGGTGCGATCCCCCGACGGACCATCCCTTCGATCTCTGCCAGGGCCAGTGCTACCTGCTCGTATCGCTCCTCTACCGCCAGAACTCTCGGCCCGATCTCTAGGGGCGCCCGTTCCGCCTCCAGGATCTCCCCCCGGCTCCAGGAGAAGCTCAGATGACTCTCCTCCGGAAGCTCGATCCCCGCCTCCTCGGCAAAACGTCGTCTCATCTTTTCGTTGAATGGCGTTGTGCGCCAATGAACGATCAACTCACTCCGTTTCGCCGTCTCCGAGAGCAGCTCCATCTCAAAACGGCTAAGATAGCCCTCCAGGTGCAGCTCGATCCGATCGTAACGCGTCGCAAAGGCCTCGTCAAAGCGATAATGTTCGGGGAGAAACATTCGGTCAGTAAACCCCTCGGCCTCCAGCCGGGCACCGTAACGCCGACGCAACTCCTTCAAGACCGACAGGTGTTCGCCATACTCCGCATAAGCGTCCGCCTCTTCTAGGCGCTCTAAAGGGACCTTCTCCCAGGCCAACTCTTCGAAAAAGCGGAAAAAATCGTCACTCCGGGCGAAGAAACGAATCAGCCCCCGGTCCTTCTGAAGCCGCCCGAAACCTTCAAATTCCGCCGCTTCCCGCAGACGAAGTATCCGCTGAGATCCCTGGATCATCGCCCGTCCGGGCACCAAGGCCAAACGGGAGAGAAACTCGTCCATACGCATCAACCGAGGCAAAAAACCGTCCCGCTCGCGCAATTGAGCGGAACGCTCGCGAATCGACCGGGAAGTGGGGGTGACGATGAGAGTAGCCATATCGCTCCTTTAGTCTCAGTACTAGGCGATTTTCCCAGAGCGGAAGATTTTTGTCAAGGGGAGCCCGGGGAAAAGCAGAGAACTAAATCAACCAATTTCCCAAAACAATGGCCTCTTCGCTTAGAGGCAAACTCTTCCATCCTCCGCTTTCGAGCAGCATCACCCTTCCTCCGAAATATCCTGCGGCATATCTCTCCCGATAGATAGGATAGAGGCCCGAGCGAAAGGCGGCAAAAAGTTCGTCGAAACTCCGAGGGCAGCTGTAGGGAGAGAATTCCATCCGGTGAATCGCCCGGAGGCTCTCCCGAAGATTCTCGTCCCGATAAAGTTTCGGGCTCAAGAGATACCAGGCGGGATAGTTGACGACCGGCTCTTCGAGAAAATCGTAGAGGTAGAGCCGCTCTTTTTTCATATATATTTTTCCCTTTGGCTAAATCTCAGCTTGCAATGAGAAGCTCTCGACCGGCGGTACCGGGAGTGTCAAAGCATCTCGTAGAAAGTTTTAAAGATGTAGGCGCTCTCGTGGGGGCCGGGGCTCGCTTCGGGGTGATGTTGGACGGAAATGACCGGTTCGCCCTTGTAACGGACCCCTTCGATCGTGTCGTCGAAGAGATTCACATGGGTCACTTCCGCCACCTCGACAATGGCATCGGGGACGTTGTAGTTGTGATTCTGGGCGGTAATCTCCACGGCGCCGGTTTTTTGGTTTTTGACCGGGTGGTTGCCGCCGTGATGGCCGAATTTGAGCTTGTAGGTGTCGTAGCCATGGGCGATGGAGAGCATCTGGTGCCCCAGGCAGATGCCGAACATCGGGATCTGCGCCTCCAGGAGTTTTTGGATCTTGGCCTTCTCTTCCCGCAGGATCAGGGGATCTCCGGGGCCGTTGGAGAGGAAGACTCCCCGGATCTCTCCGGCCTTGAAACGCTCGATTACCGCTTCGGCAGGCGTATCGTTGGGGATCACTTCGACTTCCATCCCGGCATGGGTCAGCTCGTTGAGTATGTTGCGCTTGATGCCGAAATCGTAGGCAAGGATCTTTTTGTCGGTTTTGGGCTCCTCGTAACGGAAGGTCCGGGCATCGTAGCGCCCGGCTCTGTGGATATAGGGCTCGTCGGTGCTTACCTCGTCGATGTAGTTGATCTCCTCGATCCGGGGCGAAGCCTCCAGGCGGGTCTTGAGCGCCTCCTTATCATGGATCTCCGTAGAAGCGATCATCTCCATCGCTCCCTCGCTGCGAAGCATCCGGGTCAGATATCGGGTATCGATGTCGCAGATTCCCATGACGCCGAAGCGTTTCAGCAGGGCGTCGAGAGGCTCTTCGGACCGGAAGTTGGAGGGGCGGCTCTGATAATTGCGGACGATAATCCCCTTGCAGAAGGCTCCCCGGCTCTCCATATCCTCTTGATTGCATCCCACATTGCCGATCTCGGGCATGGTAAAGGTGACGAACTGCCCAGCATAGCTGGGATCGGTGACGATCTCCTGATACCCCGTCATGGAGGTGTTGAAGACCACCTCCCCTACCGTCGTTCCTTCCGCACCGAAACTTCTCGCCTCCAAGAAGAGGCCGTTTTCAAAATAGATCGATACCTTGCTCACTCGTGCTCCTTGCAGTTATAGCCTAAGCCTTTCACCGTCAACCATTTTCGTTCATCCGAAGAAATCAGATCATTCCTCTACGCCGGAGTTCCTCTTCATAGAGCCGTTCATAGAGCAATTCGTAATCCTGGGAACCGGGGATCACTTCCCGCTCCATATTCCGAATCTTGTTGTAGACGATATCGTCGATCTCCTCATAGGCATCGGCGAAGTCTTTGAAGGCTTTGAAGATCACGTTTTTGACCTGGTTTTCGTTGACGTCGTATTCGATGAGATAATTCTCATAGAGTTCGTCAAGAATTTTATGGGCCAGATCGTTATAACGGTCGTCGTAGTTCATGATTACGCCGTACTCGGGAGCGAGTTTCTTCTTGATCATGAAAAAGAGCTGCCGCTCGTCGGCGTGCTGAAACTCGATCTCGTCGTAGTTCTCGTCGATGATCTCCCGGACTTTCTCATCCAGGGCCCGCTCCTGTTGCAGGTTGGCGTCGATGAGCTCCTGAACTTTTTCGCGTACCGCGTCTTTGCCCTTGAGCAGCGTGACAAACGGAGCGTTAGCCAGATCGATAGCCACTTTGCTGGCCACATAACCGGTCTGTTGAGGTTTGAGTCTCATGATTCCCCTTTTTCTAGGCTCAAAACGTCGCAATAAAGCGCCGTCGATTATTTATGAATTATACCCAAGCCCGCATGAACAACGCTCTGGATACGTCTTTAGCGTCGAACGATGGTATCTTCTCTTTCGGGAGAGGTGGAGATGATTCCGATCCGGCAGCCGATCATCTCCTCCAGTGCCCCGATATACTCTCGTGCCGCCTCGGGAAGCTCTTCGAAATTCCGGGCTCCTTCGGAACGCTTCCAGCCTTTGAAGATTCGATAGACGGGTTGAACCTCTTCCAGATCATAGGGAACGTAATCGATCTCCCGACCTTCGAATTCATAGCCGACGCAGACTTTGATCTCCTCGAAACCGTCCAGGACATCGAGTTTCATCAGGGCCACCTGATCGACGCCGTTGATCCGCACCGCATGGCGCATCGCCACCGCGTCGAACCATCCGCAACGCCGAGCCCGCCCGGTGGTCGTACCGTATTCATGGCCCCGGTCCCGCAGGCGCTGGCCCGCTTCACCGTGGTCTTCGCTGGGGAAGGGACCGTTGCCCACGCGGGTACAGTAGGCTTTGGCGATGCCGGTCACCCGACCGATCTCTTTGGGACTCAGCCCCAGGCCGCTGCAAGCCCCCGCGCTGATAGTAGTGGAGCTGGTGACGTAGGGGTAGGTTCCGTGGTCGATGTCGAGCATCGTCCCCTGAGCGCCTTCGAGCAAGACCCGCTTGCCCTCCTCAAGGGCCTTTTGTACCAGCAGCGTCGTATCGGTGATATAGGGTTCCAGGACCTCCCGGTACTCCAGCAGTTCGTGATAGAGCTCCTGGGCGTCGGGCGTCTCGACACCCATCGCCGCGAAGACGGGAGCATTCATGGAGAAGTAGTCCATGATCTTGTCGGCCAGCTTTCGGGGATGGTGCAGCTCTCCGACCCGATGGCCCACCCGGGCGACCTTGTCCCCGTAAGCGGGGCCGATCCCCTTGCCGGTGGTGCCGATGGCCTTGTCCCCTTTCATCCTCTCCCGGGCCTGGTCGATGGCGGCATGGTAGGGCAGCAGGAGATGAGCTTTATCGGAGATAAAAAGCCGCCCCTCCAGATCGTCGAACTGGCTCATCTCCTCGATGAAGTCCACGGGAGAGAGGACGACGCCGTTGCCGACGATATTTTTGGCGTCGGGGTTGAGGACCCCCGAAGGGATCAGATGCAGGGCGATTTTCTCCTCCCCGACGACGATGGTGTGCCCCGCATTGTGCCCGCCGGCGAAGCGACAGACGTAGTCGTGGGTCTGGGCCATGTGGTCGACGATTTTCCCTTTTCCCTCGTCGCCCCATTGCAGCCCTACGATTAGATCGGCTTGATTGCTCATGCGTTCCCTTTGTGGATAATTTTGGCGATACAGGCATCCGTCAACACAGCGAAGCCCGCCGCCCGCACTCCGTCTATCCGGTAGATCCCTCCGGTGGCGAAGATCGTGTTCTCTTCGTAGAGACGGAAGATCAATGCATCGTAATAACGAAGCTTGGCGTAGTAGAGCGGTGAAATCACCAGAGGCCGATAGTCGAGTCCGGCAACCGCCTCGCGGATCCGCACCAGCTCGGCTGCGATATCCTCGGGATAGGCGCTTACGTCCTCCAACTCTTCGGGTCGATGCAGATAGACCAACCTTTTCAGCCAGGGATACCCCGCCGACAAAATCCGCTCGATGTGCATCGACTTAAGATCCTCCAGGGCAACCCCGTAACGCTCGTTCAAGAGCCGGGGAATGGCGATATTCGCCACCTGTAGGAGCGGACGGATCTTCAAGCTCTCCAACAGAGCGATGGCGTCGGCGGCGACCCCGCCGAAGCTTCCCCCCAAATGCTCGGCGCCGATCTGATACTGTTCCCGGGTAGGGAAGCGATAGACCGGCTGGATATAAAACCACTTCTTCGAACCGGTGCTGCGGCCCAGGCGCTTGGTAGCGATACGGACAACGTCCGCCGTGGAGTCGGCCCGCAGACTCACCTCATGATTAGCCGCGTCATTGAGACGGATCAGCTCCTTGGGATCGTCGAAACTCTCGTGCTGATGATAGGAGAAGATCGGCGTGACGATCTCTTCATATTCCCGCTCTTCCAACAGCTCGGCGGCCTTGGCTTCGATCCGTCGCTTGAGCCGTGCACCGGCGCCGAAGTAGAGCCGACTGCCCGCAGGAATCTCGTGTTCGAAGATCATGCCGTTTCCTCGGCAGCCTTGGCCAGCATCGTCTTGTAGAAGGTCTCGTTCCAGACCCGGGCTGCCGTCCCGTCGAAAGAGCGCCGTCCCATCTTGGCCAGCGCCAGCTCTACGGCATTGACGACCCAGCTCATTTCATGGGGCTCGATCAGCCCCATCTGGTTGATCCGAAAAATCTTGCCTTTGAGATGATCCTGTCCGCCGGCAACATTGACGCCGAAATCACTTTTGAGGAGGCTGCGGATCTCGGAGGCCTGGGGATCGTCAATCGTCGTCATGGAGCGCGCCGGAACCTTAGGATAGCTATGCAGACCGATCGCTTCCAGCGCGAAACGGGTCGCCTTGGCCCGCCGTGCGGTATCGCAGTAAAGCTTGCCCAGTCCGCCGCGTTTTTCGATCTCTTGGAGAATCGCCCGCAGTCCTATGACCAGCGTCGTCGGCGCAGTATAGGCGGTGGTATTCTGGCGCTGTTTCTTGATCTCGGAAGCGAGATTGAAGTAGTAGCCCCGACCCTCTCCGATCTTCTCGACCGCTGCGGCGCTGAGCCCCAGAATCGCCAGGCCCGGCGGAAGCATCAAGGCCTTCTGACTGCCGGCGATGAGGGCATCGATATGGGTCGTATCGATCCGCTCCACTCCCACGGCGGTGATACCGTCGGCGATCACCGTCACCTCGGGGCGTTCGGCTTTGACCGCCGCGGCGATCTCCTCCACCGGATGGC
>JALSTG010000195.1 GCA_026983875.1 Campylobacteraceae bacterium | reverse complement strand
CCTCTACGACGACCATCCGCCCCGGGATTTCATGGAGCGCTGGATCCTCTACAAAAAAGAGGTCTCCCTGATCAATCGTCTGATGTTTCACGCCACCCTCTCCTTTGAACTCTTCGTCCACTACGGGAAAAAAGAGGAGAGCTTCGATGCCCTCGCCTATGCCGATATCCTTGAGCACATGGCCCGGGTGCGGGACCTCTCCAAAGCCGCCATGGAGAAGCTCGACAACCTCCACGACTTTTATCGGGCCAAGGTGGATGAGCGGATGAACCGCAACATGTACTGGCTGACGATCCTTTCGGCCATTTTTCTTCCCCTGACCCTGGTAACCGGCTTTTTCGGGATGAACACCGGCGGGCTCCCCTTCACGGAGGATGCTTCGGGCACCGCCAAGGTCGTCTGGATCTCCCTAATTCTCGAGGGGGTTTTCCTCGTCGCCTTTCTTCTGATGAACCGTCCGAGGAGCCGCCGATTTTCCCGGAAGCAAAGAGAGGTCTAAAACCCTTCCTTTGCCCCGGAATCCCGCTCCTACATCCTGTCGCCAAAGGACCGGGGATCTTCCCCGACCGTAAGAAATCCTCAAACGCTATGCTACAATGCCGAAAAAATCTCATGACGGATACCTTTATATATGAAAAATCTCATTATCGTCGAATCCCCGGCCAAAGCCCGGACCATCAGCAACTTCCTGGGCAAGGACTACAAGGTCGTCGCCTCCAAGGGGCACATCCGCGATCTGCCCAAAAGCAGCTTCGGCATCACCGTCGAAGAGGGAAAATTCATCCCTAAATACACCATTCCCCGAGAGGCCAGCGCCACGGTCAAAGAGCTGAAAAAGCTCGCCAAAGAGGCCGAGACCGTCTACATCGCGACCGACGAAGACCGTGAGGGAGAGGCGATCGGCTACCACATTGCTAAAGCCATCGGCAAAAACCCCGAGGAGTTGCCCCGGATCGTCTTCCACGAGATCACCAAGAGCGCCATCACCCACGCCCTGGAGAATCCACGCCGCATCGATATGCAGAGCGTCGACGCCCAGCAGACCCGCCGCCTGCTGGATCGGATCGTCGGCTACAAGCTCTCCCCCCTTCTGGCCAACAAAATCCAAAAAGGTCTCTCCGCCGGCCGGGTCCAGAGCGCGGCGCTGAAGATCGTCGTCGATAGAGAGCGGGAGATCAAAGCCTTCAAGCCCGAAGAGTACTGGAGCATCCAGGGGCTCTTTCAAAAAAGCGTCGAGGCAGATATCTACAGCTTTGAGGGCAAAAAGATCGAAAAGATGACCCTCAAAGAGGAAACCCAGGCACAAGAGATCGTCGAATCGGCCAAGCAGGAGCACTTCAAGGTCGCCTCTATCGAAACCGCCCGCCGCAAGAGCAAGACCCCGCCGCCCTTCATGACCTCGACGCTGCAGCAGGCCGCCTCGACCCAGCTAGGCTTTTCGCCCAAAAAGACGATGATGGTCGCCCAGAAGCTCTACGAGGGGGTCAAGACCCACAAAGGGACCATGGGGGTCATCACCTACATGCGGACCGACAGCCTCAACCTGGCCAAAGAGGCCGTCGCCGAGGCACGAAAATTTATCTCCAAAGAGTTCGGAGATCGCTACCTGCCCGCCAAACCCAAATTCTACGCCTCCAAATCCAAAGGGGCCCAAGAGGCCCACGAAGCGATCCGACCGACCATGACCGAGTTTACCCCCGAGAAGGCGGCCAAGTATCTGGGGGCCGACGAGCTTAAGCTCTACCGACTCATCTACAATCGCTTCCTCGCCTGCCAGATGACCGAAGCGGAGTTCGAGACTCAGACGATTCTCTTCGCCGGAGAAAAATCGGTCTTCAAAGCTACCGGCCGCAAACTGATCTTCGACGGATTCTACCGGGTCACCGGCTACAACGAAAAAGATCGCCTGCTGCCGGAGCTGAAGGAGAATCAGCCCGTGACGCTCAATGAGATCAAGGCCGAGCAGCACTTCACCGAGCCCCCTCCGCGCTACAACGAAGCGAGCCTCATCAAAAAACTCGAAAGCCTCGGCATCGGCCGGCCCAGCACCTATGCGCCGACGATTACGATCCTGCAAAACCGCAAATACATCGAGATCGAAAAGAAACGCATCCATCCCACAGAGATAGCCTTCACCGTCGTCGAGATGTTGGAGCAACACTTCCCCGAGATCGTCGACAGCAACTTCACCTCCAGCATGGAAGAGACCCTCGACAAAATCGCCGAGGGCAAAGAGGACTGGCAGAGGGTCCTGGCGGAATTCTACGAGCCCTTCATGAAAAAGATCGAAGAGGGGAAAGCGAAGATCAAATCCCTCAAAGTCGCCGAGCCCATCGGTGAAAAGTGCCCCGAATGCGGCGCCGAACTCCTCAAACGCAAGGGACGCTACGGCGAATTCATCGCCTGCAGCAACTTCCCCAAATGCCGATATAGCCGCAATCTCGACGGGACCGAGCCCGAAAAGCCCGAAGCCACCGACGAAATCTGCGACAAGTGCGGCGCACCTATGGTGATCAAAAACTCCCGCCGGGGCAAGTTCCTCGCCTGCAGCGCCTACCCCAAATGCAAAAACGCCAAGCCTCTTACGCCTCCCAAGGAGCTCACCGTCGCCTGCCCCGAATGCGGCGGCAAACTGATCGAACGCCAGGGTCGCCGGGGTACCTTCTACGGCTGTGCCAACTACCCCAAGTGCAAATTCATCGCCAACTTCGAACCGGTAGATAAAAAATGTCCAGAATGCGGCTATCTCATGGGGATCAAACATCTCAAATCCGGCGACGTCTATCAGTGCTTCAAATGCAAACACAAAGAGCCTGCGGAGCCAAAATGAAAAAGCATCTCCTTCGGGAGTACTACCTTTTCGTCAAAGACTTTTTCAAAGAGCTTTTCGATTCCCGCCTGGGTTTCTATGCCGCTAGCATGAGCTGGAGCACCCTCTTTTTTATCATCCCTTTCATGGTGATTCTTCTGGTGCTCTTCACCCATATGCCCCTTTTTGATACGGCCTATGCTAGGCTTCACGAGCTCATCGCCAAAAATCTCGTCAGCTCCGACTCGGGCATCATCATGCGGCATATCGACCAGTTTGTCGCCAACGCCGACCGCCTGGGCTATATCGGTATCGGGTATGTGGTAATCGCGGCGATCCTCTTTTTCAAAGATTACGACTACATCGTCAACGATATCTTCGAAACCCCCAGTCGCAGCATTCTCGGGGCCTTTCGGACTTACTTTTTCCTTCTGCTGTTTCTGCCGCTGATGCTGGGAGGATCTTTCTGGCTTTCGGCAAAAATCCAGAGCTATATGGAAGCGATGGGGATTGCCGGCACGCTGCATATCTACCTACTCTTCCCCTACCTCATCATCTGGCTGCTCTTCTACATCGCCTATCAGTTCTCTCCACGGGGCCGCGTATCTCCCGGAGCCGCCGCGGCAAGCTCCTTCATCGCTTCGCTGATCTGGTACCTGGCCAAAAGCGGTTTCGTCTTCTACATTACCTACAATAAGACCTACACCAGCATCTACGGGGGGTTGAGCACCCTACTCTTTTTCTTCCTATGGATCTACATCTCCTGGGCAATCTTTCTCCACGGCTTGCGTTTTTGCTACCTTCTGGATAGGGAGGAAGATCAATGAGAATAAAAGCTGCGGGCAGATTCTCTCTTGTAAAAGGATTGCAATTGAGGCGGACAGCTACCTGTCTGTCGTTTTATGCCACCAGGTTGAGATAAAGAAGCTCATCGGCGATCATTCGATAGAGCGGTGAACCCACGGGACCGCTTTCGATCATCTCCTCCACCATTTCCCACTCTTCGTAAACAAGGCGCCGCGCTTCATCCTCATCGAGACGTTCGTATTTTTGCATATAGCCGATCAACTCTTCGACGGCCCGCTCCAACAAAGATACCATAGTGCACACTCCTTATTTCAAGATATAAGAGCATAACTTTGGAGTATCTCCGTTTCGTTCCGGAACTATTACCGTTTGGGTACAAAAAGAGGAGTCTTCAAAAAAGAGTCGGAATCTCTTCCGTCATCAAGATTCCCTTGCAGAAACTGCGGCGATGAATGGGGCAGAGCCCTAGGCGTCGGATCGCTTCACGATGCTCGGAGGTGCCGTAGCCTTTGTGCCTTTCAAAACCGTAACCCGGGTAGCGTTTTCCTGCCTCTTCCATGATTCGATCCCGATGCACTTTTGCCAGGATACTAGCGGCGCTCACCTGAGGCACCTTGCCATCGGCACCGATAAGTGTTCTCAGCCCCGAAACGCCGAAACGCGTATTGCCGTCGAAGAGAAAGATCACCTCCGGCCCCGCGAGACGAGAGATTATCTCTTCAAGGGCATTCTTCATACAGACGGAAAGCCCGTCACCGTCGATGCGATCGGGACCGATGACGACGAAATGATAACGGCTGCGCTCCAGGATTCTTTCAGATAGAATTTCCCGGCGCTCAGGGGAGAGCTTCTTGGAGTCGGCCAGCCCTTTAACCTGCCGTTGCAAAATTACCCCTGCGACCACCAAGGGGCCGGCCAAGGGCCCCCGGCCGGCCTCGTCGATGCCGCAAAGCTGCAGGCACCTCGTCTCTTCGGGGAGAAAATCCAGTAAATTTTTGATTTTTTTCGAAATATTAACCACCGATTTACCCCCGATTGGCTGACGGTTTAAGAGTCTATCCTATACTGATGCTATCAGGAGGTTGGGTGCGGGCCCGACCTTCCGAGACTCCTTGTTTTGTTCTTTCACATAAAAAGAGTTTTTCTCCTTGTTTCCTCTTTTTATGTTCTCCCTATTTTTTCTACTATTGAGCGCAGAAGATTCCGCCGGCAGGCGGAGCATTACAGATAAGGAATCCTTCAAACCCATTACGCCTTTGCCTCTCCGATACCGGGTCTTCCAGACTCACTTCTCATAGAGTTTGTACTTCGCTCCCTTACCTTCGAGCAACTCTTTGACCTTCGTCTGGCCCATCTTTCGAGCATAGTCCAGCGCCGTCATCCCGTGGGCATCCACCCCGTTGATCTCTGCTCCTTCGGCAAGAAGGTACTCCACCATTTCCAGGTCGTTAAAGGCCGACGCCAGCATCAGAGGTGTCATCCCGCTTTTTCGACGGGTAGTCGAGAGGCTGATGCCTTGCTCTTTGCAGTAGCGGACGATATCGGGTCGGCGATACTTGATAGCGATATCCAGGGCACCCAACCCTTCCCGATTGACGAAGTGCAGATCCATCCCCGCCTCGATCAGCATCTTGAGCGCTTCAAGGCTTACTCCCTTTTGAATCACATAAAAGAGTAGCGGAATTTCGTCATGCTCTTCCAGGTCATACTCTTCGCCGATAACCACCTCTGCACCCAGATCTACCTCGCCCTTTTCGAGCAGCTTACCCAGAGCCACCAGATTGTCCCGCTCCAATGCCTCTAGCAATTCCTTCATCGCCTCTGCGCGGCTCATGATCCTCCACCGAAGGGGTTGAAGCCTCCCAGCATCCCCATGGCCTGGGATTTTTTGTTGTCCTCCACCATCTTGAGCACGTCGTTGAGGGTACTGATCAGCAGAATCTGCAGGGACTCTTTGTCCTCCATCAGAGAGTCGTCGATGGTGATATCCACGATCTCCCCCAGGCCGTTGGCGCTGACCTGTACCATCCCTCCGCCTCCTTTGGCGGTGAGGATCGTCTCTTTGGATTTCTCTTGCAGTTCCTGGGCTTTCGCCTGCATCTGCTCCATCATTTTTCCCATGTTGCCCAGATCCATTCCTTCAAACATCTTCACTCCTTATTCCAGCCCTTCAAAGGCCTGGGCGATAGCGTTGTCGTCGTCGAGAATGACGATTTTAGGCCGGAAACTGTCGGCCTCCTCTTCACCCATCACGGCGTAGGCGATGATGATGATCCGGTCCCCCACGTGTACCTTCCGTGCCGCCGCACCGTTGAGACAAATTTCCCTCTTCCCCGCTTCGCCAGGGATGATATAGGTCGAGAAGCGCTCTCCGTTGTTGACGTTGACGATATCTACCTTCTGTCCCACCCGCATCCCGGAGGCATCCAGCATCTCCCGGTCGACGGTGATGGAGCCGACGTAGTTCAGGTTGGCATCGGTGACCGTCGCCCGGTGGATCTTGCTGTGAAGCATCGTGATCTGCATCTTGGCATCACTCCTTCTATCGGCCCTCCCGGCCAAGAGTTCAGAG
>JALSTG010000194.1 GCA_026983875.1 Campylobacteraceae bacterium | reverse complement strand
CTCTGGCTACTGCTGCTCTCCACGCCGATGATGATCGCCATCCAAAACATGGCTGCGCGCATCGCCATCGTCACGGGCAAGAGCCTGCCCGAAATCACCACCGCCTTCTACTCACGTCGCCTGACGATGCTGATGGTCCTGGTCCTGGCAGTGGCCAACATCCTCACCATCGGGGCCGACCTAGCCGCCATCGCCGCTATTTTTCATATCATTACCGGCATCGCCAACGTCTATTTCCTCATTCCGATCACCGCTTTGATCGGCTATCTGGTCACCTTCGGCCGGTACCGTACCGTCAAAAAGGTACTTATCGCCCTTTCCGCACTCATGCTGGTCTACGTCGCTTCGGCGATCCTGGCCAAGCCGGATCTGCTGCGCCTGCTTGCCGATACCTTCGTCCCCCAGATCCATCTGCAAAACGCCTGGATCATCGCCGCACTGGGGATGCTGGGGACGACGATTTCGCCCTATCTGCTCTTTTGGCAAGCCTCCGAAGAGCGGGAGGAGAAAAAGAGCGTCGCCCAGGCCGACGAAGTGGGCTTCGATACCCTCGTAGGGATGATCTACTCCAATGTCTTGGCCTACTGCATGATCGTCACGGGGGCGCTGATGCTCCACGGCACCCATGCCCAGATCCAGGATGTGCAGACGTTGGCGATCACCCTACGGCCCGTAGCGGGGGAGTATGCCTTCGCCCTCTTTGCCCTGGGGATCGTCGTTTCGGGATTTTTGGCCATTCCGGTGCTGGCGGGCTCCACCGCCTACGCCGTGGCCGACACCTTCGGATGGCGCGAAGGAATGGACAACCGAGTCAGCGACGCCAAAGGCTTCTATCTGGTCTTCGTGGGCGCTCTGGTCGTAGGGGATCTCATCGATATGCTCCATAGTCTCAGCGTCGTGGATGCACTCTACTACTCTCAAGTCCTCGACGGCCTGCTCATTCCGATCCTCATCGCGATACTCTTCGCCGTCTCGGCCAATCCCGCGATCATGGGACGCTACATCCTCAGCCGTTTCGAAGCGATCTTCTCCTTCCTCGCCTTCGCCGTGACGTTGGGGCTCTCGGGAGTAATGATCTACCAGTGGATTGCAACCTAAGGCACATTGAAAACGATCACGAGGAGTTAAAATCATCCAAGCGAAGCAAGGAGAAAGAAATGGCACGTTGGGATTATGAAGCGATCAATTACGAGGCAATCAAAACCGAGGTAGTCGCAGAAGACCAATTTCTGAAAAAGCTGATCGCCATGGCCTCCTTCGTAGAGATCACCTCCGATCTCTATGAAAAAAATCTCGCGACCTTCTACGAAGGTGACGAAGAGATCGTCGGCTGGCTGGAGAAGACCTGGGAACCCGAAGAGGTCCAGCACGGAAAAGCCCTACGGGAGTATGTGCGGCATGCATGGCCTGAGCTTGATTGGGACAAAGCCTACCGGGGTTTCTACGAAGAGTACGCTCCGCTCTGCACCCTCGACGAATTTCAGCCCACCCGCGCACGGGAGATGCTCGCGCGCATGGTGGTCGAGACCGGCACTTCGACCCTCTACCGGGCCATCCAGCGCTATGCCGAAGAGATCGGCGAGCCGATCTTGGCGCAGATCGCCCACAATATCCACAAGGATGAAGTTTACCACTACGAAGCCTTCGATCAAGGTTTCAAAAAATACAACGAGTCGGAAAAGCTGGGACGCAAAGAGATCGTCAAGGTAGTCTACGACCGCCTCAAAGAGATCAAAGACGAAGATGCGGCGATTGCCTTCAAACAGATCGCACCGGGGGAGGATTACGAAGATTTCCGCAAAGAGGCGAAGCGCTTCGCCCATCGCTACTACCCCTATAAAATGGCGACGAAGATGCTAATGCACCCGCTGGGACTACACCGCCATATCGAAAACGCCACGGCTGCGACCATGGAAAAAGCACTGCACGTTCTGGGGATCTAAGAACAAAAATCGAGATTAGAAGGAAGAGGAAACACCGCCCGGCGGCGGCTTTCGATCCTCGGCGGATCAGTGAAGGGATTTTTTGAGTGCGGCGATGATCGCATCAGGTGTGCTGGAGATCTTCATAAACTGACCCATACTAAGGCTAGGATAAGCCAAAGCGATGTAGAACTTGGGGTTGAGCGTATAGGCTTTGCCCCCTTCGATCAGCACGGGATAGGGAAGTAGCAGAGCGTTTTGCGACCCGATCTTGTTGACGAATCCCTCCACGCCCCCTAGCCGGATGCCGTAAAGTTTCGCACCGTTTCTCAGGGAAACATGGAAGACTTGGTTTTTCATACTGCGAGCTTTGCCCAGCTCCACCATATCCTCATAATAGGGCATTCCAATCATAAAGTGATAATGCGCAAGATCACTCGCACTCAAGGCATCCTTGCTCGGTCTCATCTTTCCCAAGGCTTTGCCCAGAGCCGCCTTGACCGATCCTGCGACGGAAGCGCTGTAGCCTTTTTGCAAGAAGGCATGGAGCCAATAGGCGGGGTTGGTCGCCCGGACTCTCTTATGTTTGCCGTCCACCATGACACGTTGGATCGCGGCAAAACCTCGCTTGGATCTAGAAGCGACCGCTTTGAGCTTGCCGTTGGTGACGATCAGCACCGTCTGGCTCCCGTGTCCCGCGGGATGGTAGGTTCCCACGACGCTGAAGCCTGCGGCTTTGAGCTTGCTCTTGAGCGCACTCGCTTTCTGATACGGGGCATCCAAATAAGCCGGAACTTTCTGAGCCAGGGCCAGGGCCGAACCTGCCACGAGGAAGATCGTAGCCAATAGAAGTTTTTTCATATTTTTCTCCTTGATAGTCTTGACTCGGCCAAAAGGGTCAGTGGCCAAAGTCATTATTATAAGTATATCAAATGTAATTAAATTTATATTATCTATGGTTTATTTTCAATAAATATGATGAATTTTTGAGAATAAACGTAACACCATTTCTATTGCTGTCAAAACTACCATTTATGGAGCAACCGTCTCGTTACTCTTACGCTATGGCATGTAAAATATCAGAAAGTATCCTCAAAAAAAGGGAGAGATCTTGAAAGGTATCATCGCAGCCGGAGACCGGCTCACTGCTCAAGCGGGCGCTCAAATGTTCGAAGAGGGAGGCAACGCTTTTGACGCCGCTTGTGCCGCCATGCTGGCCGCTCCGTTGTGCGAACCGATGCTGACCAGCCTGGGAGGCGGCGGGTTCATGCTGACCCATACGCCCGAGAGCGGGGAGGCGCTTTACGACTTTTTCGTCGACGTCCCTCCCAAACGGGTGGAGGTCCCCGACTTTTTTCCCATCGACGTCGATTTCGGCACGACGGTCCAGGAGTTTCATATCGGCGCCGGATCCACGGCGGTACCGGGGATGATTGCCGGCATCGACCGGATCCATCGGGACCTGGGCTCCCTGCCCATGGAACGAATCATCGCCCCGGCCCTAGAGTATGCCAGAAAAGGCGTCACTCTCACCCCCCTGCAGGCCAGTTTCGTCGGCCTTTTGGAGCCGATCCTGCGCTCAACTCCCGACTCCGAAACTCTCTACGCTCCCGACGGGTCCCTCATCGACGCGACACACCCACTCTACAATCCCGACTACGGCAACTTTCTCGAAGCTTTCGCCAGGGAGGGGGCCAGACTCTTCTATCGGGGGGAGATCGCGGAACGGATCGATCGAATCTACCGGGAGCACCATGGACTGCTGCGCCGAGAAGATCTGGAATGCTACGAAGTCAAGATCCGCCAAGCGATCCGTTTCGACTATCGGGGGATGACCTTCGCGACCAATCCGCCCCCCTCCGCCGGCGGCATTCTCATCGCCTTTACTCTGCGGCTGCTGGAGTCGGGAGAGTATGAGGGGCCCGAAAGCCTGGAGTATGTCCGGGATCTGATCGAATCCATGGCCGTGACGGCGGAGTTTCGCCAGACCCATGTCGATCCCAATCTCCATGACGGACATCTCGAAGAGATCCTCAATGATCCCGAACTATTGGCCCACTATCTCCTGAGTCGCCAAAGCCGTATCAATCTCTGGGGAAATACTACCCATATCAGCGTCATCGACGCTCAAGGTAACTGCGCCTCCGTCACCTCGACCAACGGCGAGGGCAGCGGCGTAGTCGTCCCGGGTACCGGTATCATGATGAACAATATGTTGGGAGAAGAGGATCTCAACCCCCACGGATTTTTCCGATGGCCCGCCGGGGTCCGACTTCCCTCGATGATGGCTCCCAGTATGGTTCTGGATACTTCGGGTGCCCCTCGCCTGATCCTGGGAAGCGCAGGCTCCAACCGCATCCGAAGCGCCATCGTGGAGGTCGCCGAGCGCTTCTGTCGTTTTGATCAGAGTATCGTCGATGCCGTGAACGCTCCGCGGATCCACTTCGAGCGAGACGAAGTCTTCTTCGAGCCCGGATACGCACCTGAAATCCTCCAATCCGCCCGCCAACGCTATCCCGTGACCGAATTCGACGATCGTAGCCTCTTCTTCGGCGGCGTCAACGCCGTCACCGGCGATTTCCACGGTACAGGCGACTCCCGCAGGGGAGGCGCGGTGATTCGAGTCAAGCGGTAAGCATGCGACAGTTCTGAGAGCTGATGCCCTAGGAAAAGCGCTTCGCCGCCCAAAGCAAAGGCAACGGAAATCAGGGCTCGATCCAGCATCTTTTGCCTTGACACTTCAAATCCGCGTTGATGTAGTACACCCTTTGCGCCCAGTCGTCGGGGAGGCTCGTGTAGGCGTCGGAGGAGATGAGGCCGTGTTTGCAGTAGAAGATCAGCGCTTTGTCGGCAGGGAGCTTCGCCGTGTCGATGCGCTGGGTCTCCTCGTCGTAGGGGAGATTGATCGCTCCGGGAATATGGGCCTTGCGGTAGACCGAGGCGGGCCGCACATCCACCAGAACCATCCCTTCGGGCAGGCGCTTTCGGCGAATCAGCGGGGCGATCCAGCGCGCATCGACCGTTCCCTCCTCTCTGCCCGGGTAGAGCGTCACTCCGGCGACGGTGACGGGCTGAGTCACGGGACGATAGGGACCCTCGGGGCAGCGACATTTGCGCGGTGCCCCCATGGAGGGGAGCTTGCGCCGGTGCCACGCCCTCCAGCCTCCGCTCAGGAGAAGGAGATTTCGGTATCCGACTTTGTACAGTCGGGCCGCCAGTTTCAGGGGAGCTTTCGAAGCATTCTCTTCGCCGAAGATCAACAGCGGAGCGTTTTTGTCCGCAGGCAGCCACTTTTTCATCCGCTTGACCCGGTTGGGCGGCAGATGCAGGGCACGCATGATCGTCCCGGAGGAGTAGGCGGCAAAGGGGCGGGCATCCAGGAAGAGCGCAGCATGGACCTGATAGTCGTGTTTGGCTTCCGCCAAAGTAATCCTACGGTAGAGAGGGGTACTCGCTTCCGCCCGGCAGCGCTTGCGATCCAGGGCGCAGTGTTCCAGGCACGCTTCAATCTCCCCTTTGCAGCCGTCCATTTCGTTGCAGCGGCTTTCGCATTCGGCGGATCGTCCGTCGCAGCCCGGTGCCGAGGCATGCACTGCCGTAAGCATCAAACCCGCCGCCAGGAACAAGGCTCTAATGCTGCACATCGTCTCTCCTCCCCGGCTTGAGACGCGGCAAATCCCGATGGCGCCATGCCAGGGCAATGGTCACGGCGGCGACGGCCAGGCTCCACCAGACCCAGCCAGGAATCGGCACCGGATCACCCGTGGCGTAGGAGTGAAGACCGCTGAGGTAGAAATTGACCCCGAAGTAGGTCATCAGCACCGAGGCGAAGGCAAGGAAGGAGGCCGTCGCCAGGACAAAGGGACGATCAAATCTGGAGATGAGCCGCAGATGCAGCACGATCGTATAGACGAGGATGCTGACATAGGCCCAGGTCTCCTTGGGGTCCCATCCCCAGTAACGGCCCCAGGATTCGTTGGCCCAGACGCCGCCGATGAAGTTGCCCACCGTCAGCATCGAAAGCCCGATGATCAGCGCCGCCTCGTCCACGGCGACAAGCCGACGGATCGCCCGGTCGATCTGCGGGCGCCTGCGGGGATCGCGTAGGATAAAAAGAAGCAGCACGACGAATCCCAGCAGCGCCCCCAACCCCAGGAAGCCGTAGCTGGCGGTGATCACCGAAACATGAATCGTCAGCCAGTAGGATTTGAGCACCGGCACCAGGTTGGTGATCTGGGGATTGATATTGCTCAGATGGGCGGTGAAGAGAAAGACCCCCGCCACCATCATCGTCGCCCCCATGACCATCAGAGAGCGGCGGAAAAAGATCAACCCCGCCAGCATCGAAGCCCAGGAGATGTAGAGCAGCGATTCGTAGGCATCGCTCCAG
>JALSTG010000193.1 GCA_026983875.1 Campylobacteraceae bacterium | reverse complement strand
AGGGAGCGGAGTTGCCGACGACGATCTTCTCTTCGATCCTTGCCATGGCGATCAAGCTTGACACCATGATGGGACTCTTCAGTGTCGGCAAGATTCCCACCGGCTCCAAAGACCCCTTTGCCCTGCGACGGGCGGCGGGCGGTATCATCCGCATCGTCATCGCCCATGATCTGAGCTTCGATATTCCGAAGATTCTTGAATTGTTGGCGGATCAGTTCGCTCCTTTCGACCTGGAAAAGCTTGAAGCCTTTATTCTGGAACGTATCTATAAATCCCTTGACGCCAACCCTTCCGTCATCGCAGCGGTCTTGGCGACGGGAGAACGGGACATTACCGAGATCGCCAAGAAGGTGGAGGCCCTCAACCGTATCCTGGGTCGCCCCGAAGCCCGAGAGCTTTTCACGACCTTCAAACGGGTAGCCAATATCTCCGAAGCGGTGGATCTCTCCGAAGAGCTTGGGGTCGATCCCGCGTTGTTTGAGAAAGATGAGGAGCGGATACTTTATGAAGCTTTCATGAGAGTTTCCGATAGAGAGTATAACGACTACTTCTCCCGTCTGGAGAGCCTTTTTGCACTGAAACCTGTATTGGATGCCTTCTTTGATGCAGTGCTTGTCAATGCGGAAGAGGAGGCGCTGCGGCATAACCGTCAAAACCTGGTCGCCTCGGTTTACAAAGCGTTCCTCTCCATCGCAGACCTCAAAGAGATCTCCGTATGAGTGGGGGACCGATGAAGGCCGGCTTCGTCGCCGTCGTGGGACGGCCCAATGCCGGCAAGAGCAGCCTGCTCAACTTTCTGGTGGGCGAAAAGCTCGCCATGGTCTCCAAAAAGGCCCAGGCAACACGCAAGCGGATGAATATTATCGTTATGCATGACAATACACAGATTATCTTCGTCGATACTCCGGGTCTGCATGAGAAGGAGAAGCTGCTCAACCGATATATGATGGAAGAGGCCCTTAAAGCTGTCGGGGACGCCGATCTGATCCTCTATCTGGCCCCCGTAACCGACACGACACGGGACTATGAGCATTTCTTGGAGAAGATCGCCCAAAAGGGGATGCCCCATCTGCTGATCCTGACCAAGGTCGATCAGGTCAGTAACGCAGAGTTGCTCAAAAAAATTACCGAGTATCAGAAGTTTCAGGATCGTTTCGAGGCGCTGATACCTTTTTCCGTGACCAAAGGTGGCGACCCCCGGGCTCTGCTGGATACGATCGCCAAACATCTTCCCGACCATCCCTGGCTCTACGATCCCGAGATCCTGACGACGGAGAACATTCGGGAGATATACCGGGAGTTGATCCGTGAAGCGATCTTTGAAAAACTGAGCGACGAGATTCCCTATGAGAGTGACGTGTTGATCGACCGGATCGAGGAAGAAGAAGGGATCGACCGGGTCTATGCGACCATTATTACGGAAAAAGAGACCCAGAAACGGATGATCATCGGCAACCGGGGTGAATCGATCCGCCGCGTTGGTAGCCATGCGAGAAAGCTCTTGGAACGCTTCTCCGGGAAGAAAATCTATTTGGACCTTCATGTAGTCGTGCGCAAAGGATGGAGCAAAAATCGAAAGGCTTTGGAGGAGATCGGCTATATATTCTGATGATTATATGTTTTTCGAAGAAATATTTTAGAAAATATTTTTCCAGATAAGTCTATTTTAATATTATAACATATACAATAGCGGAACAGGCAAAGTAAGGATTGAGGATGAAGGGTAAAAATAGAGAGTTGAGCTTTCAGTCGATTTACACGATTGACAACTACAACCACCGCTACTATCAATATCGCAACGACGAGTTGCATCCGGTGCAGAAGCTGTCGTTTAAGCGGCAGAACTTCTACAGCACCTTTATCGCCAACAAAGATCTGATCATCGCTCCGGTCTCCGTAAGTAGAAATATTCCCGATGAGGATTTGGCAGGGACGCTGGAGGACAAGGCTTATGAAGAGCTGGGCCTCGATCCGGCTACCGAGTATCTGATCCAGTATCGGGAAGTCTACGAGGAAGCTGGAGAGGGCAGACAGTTCCAACTCTTTGTCCTTGAACGGCAGAGATATGACGAACTTTTCGAGGAGTTGCGCAAAGAGATCAAATATGTGGATCTGGCTCTGCCGCAGCCCCTTCTTTATCAATCGCTTTATGATCAGAGCCTCCTTGAGAGGAAGAACGTCCATTGTTTCCTCTACTTTACCTATTATGATACGACACTTACGTTTTACAGAAACGGAGAGTATCTCTACAGCAAATCGATCAACTATTCTTTGCGGCAACTTTACGACAGATATTGTGAGATCGCCGGCAAGACTGTGGATGAGAAGCAGTTTTTCCGCATTTTCCAGAAGGAAGGGGTCAAAACGACTCATCTGGAATTTCAGCAAAATCTGATCAAACTCTTCAACGAAATTTTCATCACAATCAACGATATCGTCATTTACACCAAAAGAGCTTACAATGTCGATGTCATCGATCAGATGTTCATCGGAAGCGAACTGGGGCCTGTCAGCGGTGCTGACGAGTATGCCCAGAACTATCTGGGGCTTTACAGCTCCGCAATGCTTTTTGACTTCAAGATCAAAAGCGACGAGTGGTATGTGGATCAGATGCAGTATATGCTGGTCCGCAGCAGCGAACGCTACTGGGAAGAACCGGAAGCTTTCATCAACTTTACGCAAAATCCGCGTCCTCCCGTCTTTCACAAACGTGCAAGCGGCCAGTTCATCCTCTCGCTTCTGGCGGCGCTTTTGATTGCATCCGCTTATCCCCTCTACTACCTGGGAGCTGCCTATCTCCTTGATCTGCGTAATTTTCAGCTCCAGAAGGAAGAACAGGCGCTGAGTAAAGAGGTGAGCAAGTACAAAAAGATACTCGGCGAAAAGCGAAAAGAGATCAAGGCTTTGGATCAACGGATCGCGACCCTCAAAAAGGTCTACACCGAAAAAGAAAAAACTCTTGTCGCCGTTTACGACAAAAAGGTCAACTACAGACTCAAGTCCAATCAGTTGGCCGCCTTTGCCGATGAGTTGAGCCGGCACGGGCTGCATGCCGACCGGATGCAGAGCGAGAATGACCAATATGCCATCTCGATCATTGCCGAGAATGACAGGAACATTACGCAGTTGGTCCGGGATGTCACACACAAGTATGCGCAACAGATTCGCATGATCGACATCGAAAAGATCGCGACAGATTCAAACAGCTCGCTCTATCACGGTATTTTGAAGGTGAAACTGCAATGAGATACATAGAAGATAAGCTCGAAGAGCTCGATAGTTATTTTGCGAACAAAAGCAGTTCGGAAAAGTGGTTGATTATTTTAGCTATCGCCGGTATTATTGGCTATATCCTTTATCTTTATCTTTATCCTTATGCGGAGTCTAGATACAAAAGTAGCCTGGTCACCCAAAAAGGCCTCGTCAAGAAAATTGCCGAAGAGAAACGATATCTTCAATCCATAACGGTGAACGGCGATCGGAATTTCTATATCAAAAAGTACGACAGTGATATTGCTCAACGCAAAAAAACAATTGAAGATTATCAAAAAAAGATCGCTCTTTTGAATCAGAGCTTTGCAAAACTTTCCGAAGTTTTGTTCAACCGGAAAAACTGGTCGATCTTTCTGGATTCCATCACGGCACGTGCCCATGCCAACGATGTGAAACTTATTGAGCTTACCAACAAATATGTCAAGGACAAAAAGAGTTTCGGTCATGTTCTTGAGATTGGAATACGGGCCGAAGGAAAGTTTCAGAGCATTATGGCCTTTATCAACGACTTGGAGCAGAACAAGCTGGTGACGGATGTCTATGCCAGCGATATTCATTACGATCCGGAGAAAAATACCATCGTTGCAGATCTTCAAGTATCCGTATGGGGGGTAAATCGATGAAAAGAGTATTCATAGCGACGGCTTTGATAGCGATGCCGCTGCTTGCAGAACTCTCCGTCGGTCGGATCGATCAGATGGTGGAGCAGATTCAGGGAAAGCGGCAGAGTAAAGTCAAAGTGGACTTTGAAAAGGTGGTCTCTCCTTTCGTGACCGTCGTCCAAGAAGAGAACAGTACAAAGTCGGTGATCAAGATGATGGCACAGCAGGTCAATTTCAAGCTCAGTGCCATCATCAACGACACGGCAAAGATCAACGGACAATGGGTTAAGGTGGGCGAATCGATCCAAGGCTATAGCGTCGAAAAGGTCGAGGAGAACCATGTGGTATTGAAAAAGGGAGACCGTACGGTGGAGCTTTTTCTTCCCAATCCCAAAAAAAATAACCTACTTCAAATAAGCGAGGGGTAACAGATGATTACGAAAATAGCAAGAAAGATCCTTTTGACGCTGGCGCTCACGGGCGCTATAGCGACGGCGGCATCGGCGGAAGGGTGTATGGACAAACTCTTCAGTGTAACGATCAATAACGAATTGACGATTGCAGACGCCGTTGATAACCTGGCAGAATCCTGCGGTCTGACCGTCGTGGTCAAAGATTCGGGTGCACAGCATCGCCTGAAGAAGCATCTTTACTATGTCAAACTTAAAAACGCGTCGCTCAAAAGCTTTCTTGATACCCTTCTGAAGGATAACGATCTCAACTATACCCTTCATGGTAACAAGCTCTCGATCTCCTATCTTGTGACCAAGACCTACAAGGTTCATTATGTTACGGGCCAGCGAACAGGTAAGAGTAGCGCAAATGTCCAGGTTGCGGGGGGGTCCAGCAGCTCCAAAGGGGGCAGTGGCTCTCAGGGAGGACAGGGATCGACCATCACGATCGACAGTAACCAAGAGTTCCAATTTTGGGGGACGATTAAGGACGAGATCCATCGTATCCTGAATACGGCCGGAGACGGTAGTGTTCACTTTACAAAGGTAGGAGACGCTTGGATCGGGCCCGATGGTCAAAAGTGGGAGTACAATCCCCTTGAGCCGGTGATCAATCCGGAAGCCGGGATGGTGACGGTGACGGGTACAGCCCGTCAGATCGCCCGGGTCGATCGCTACATCGCTACGCTGATGAAGCAGATAAAGACCGAGGTAATGATCGACGTGAAGATTCTGGACGTCAGTTTGAATCATGATCGTACTACGGGGATTGACTGGAATAAAATTTACGATACGTCGATGGGATGGGGTGTCAACTACAGCGGTGGATTAGGCGCAGGTCAACCCAGCGGTAGCGGAACTTATAACCTTTCGCTTAGCGGTGACCTGACCGGTATTTTGAAATTCTTGAGTAGCCAGGGGGACGTGACGGTTGTCTCCAGCCCTAAGGTCATGACCCTGAACAATCAGCCCGCCATGATCAGCGTGGGGCAGGAGATCTTCTATAAACTGACGACGACCAACAAGGTGGGAGGATCCGATACGGCCACCTCTCAGGATGAGACGGTCGAGTCGGTCTTTGCCGGGATCCTTCTGGATATCACACCGGAGGTGGATAGTCGCGGCATGATTACGCTGAAGATCAACCCTTCGATTACTTCCCTCGCGAATGCCGATGCTGCCAAACTGAATCTTGGTGAGGTGCGGACCATGCCCCCCGATCTCCGGCGCCGGCAGATCGCTGCGGTGATCAAGGTTCGTGACGGAGACCATGCTATCCTCGGCGGCCTCATTACCAAAAGCAAAAGTACGACGACGGACAAAGTTCCTCTCTTGGGGGATATTCCTATCCTCGGACATGCGTTCAAAACCGAACGGAAAGTCGACTCTGTCGACGAACTGGTCATCATCATCACCCCCCATATCATCCGGAACAACAAAAACGTCTCCCTCAAAGATCTGGGATACAAAACGATGCGATGAGCCGACGATACGCAGATGCCAAAGAGGCCTTCGTCGATGAGATAAACGTCGACGACTACATCGAGCTGGAGGGGAGCAAACGAGCCTACGACCAGCTGGAGCATAGCCTCGACAAATCCTCGAAAATGGTTCTGCTCTTCGGGAAGCCGGGTACGGGTAAAACCCTTCTCCTTCATCGATTATTCCAACGCTATAAATATCAAAGAGATCTTCATTTTGTTGAAACACCCTCCGGTAGTCGGCGGGCGTTCTACGAAAAACTCTTTGGGATTTTTACCGGCCAGACGATGCCGAAAAAAAGCAAGATAGATTTCGAAACCTTTGTCGCCTTCGGTAAAAAGATCAAAGGAGAGAGGTCGATAGTCATTCTCGTCGACGAGGCCCAGATGTATCCGAAGGAGCTCATGGAGGAGATCCGGATCCTCTCGGATACGGGAAGTATCAAGTTCGTGATCTCTCTTCATAAGACCGAAGATGAAGATCTTGTAGCGAAACAACATTTTCAATCCCGGATCTGGGAGACCATCGAGCTAAAAAATGCCGATAGAAAAGAGCTAAAGACTTATGTCTATAAGCGCCTGCTCAATCGAGGTTTGACGGAGATCGCTAATCAGTTGGAAGAGAAACATTTCAAGTTTATCCATAAAGCGACAGAAGGGAACTTCAGGGAGTGTAACAAACTTCTCTATACGGCCTTTGAGATCTATGAGCATTACGATAGACATGAGCCTAAAAAGATCGATTTCAACAAATTTTCTATGAAAATCCTTGAAATGGCGGCGATCAAAACAGGAATGTTGCATGTATGATATAGTAGAATTGGAGAAAAAGTGGCAAAAATATAGCCGCAAACGTCTGGTAAAACGCCTACTGATAGGCTTGGCGATCCTGATACTTCTGGCTGCTCCTCTCCTTTATACTACTTTTAGATCGGCTCCGGAACTCAGGCATGAAAAAGCCCTGTCTGTTTCCGGGGATAAGAATCGGTCCAAAGCACGCAAGCAAGTTGAAGAGACTGATCGGGGTGACGCGGAGATGTTGAAGCCGGAAGTCCCGTCGCTGAGTAAAGAGGCGGCAAGCCTTAAGAGTCCACGTCGGAAAACCGGCATGAAGATGACGATAAGCGATCAAGGAGGGCCGGCTGTCGCCGAAGAAGAAACGGCTGAGGAGAAAAAAATACGCCTCGAGATGGTTGCAGCCAAGAATGGGCAGGTGATCAAAGAGATCGAGGCGCGTTTTCCCACGACACGAGACTATGAAGACGCGATGTATCTTGCAAAATATTACTACGGAAAGAAGAATTACCGAAAAGCTGAATATTGGGCGCTACAGGCCAATACGATTGACAGTAGCAAGGATGAGAGCTGGTTAATATTTGGCAAATCGAAGGCCAAGCAGGGTCGAAGAGTGGATGCCCTGCGTGTACTCCAGGCCTACTACGATCGCAGCGGCTCCACCCGTGTCAAAGAGCTTATCGACAGGATTCGCAAAGGAAAGCCCTACTAATTCATCGAGTGAAGTCGGTAGGCTATAATGAATGGAAGAAAAAGGGAAGGGGATTCTATGGTAAAGCTCATCGAAAAGATGGTCAAGGATGGAGTCGTCGGCAAAGATGACCTGGCGAAACTGGTTCGTCGACGACCTCCGTTGAAAATCAACCTTGCCAACATGATCAGCGAGGGAATCATCGATGAGAAGAGGGTCCAGGAGTATCTGGCCCAGAAGATTCGCCAAGGGGAATTCAGTTTTGCACGACTTCAGGAGGTCGAAAAGGAGGAAGGGCTCTCTATCGAACCCGTCATTCGCAAAGTGGCGGAGGATCTCAAGATCCAGTATGTGGATCTGGATGAAAAAGAGATCGATATGCAGCTTTTCAGTCGGGTTCCCTATGCTCAGCTGATGCGCTATCATGCCATTCCGGTCGAAGAGAGCGATCTCAATGTATTGGTTGTCTTCGAAGATCCCCTGGATATGGGAGCCCAGGATGCGATCCAGCGGCTATTTCCCCGTAAACCGATTCAGGTAGCTACTTCCCACCCCAAGAAGATCCTGGAAGTCCTTCAGCGTATGGAAGTGACCGAAAGCCTCAAAGAGTATGTGGATGCCATCCGTAAAGATCTCAGAGAGGGGGGAGGCGAGCGGGAGGAGGGAGAGTCTCCCGCCGTTTTGAAACTGATCGACCTGATCTTCAAAAATGCCGTCATCAATCGTGCCAGCGATATTCATATCGAGGCGATGGAGAAAAACTGTATTGTCAGAGAGCGGATCGACGGTATGCTCCATCAGAGTTTCATTTTTGACAAGGATATTTTCAATCCCTTGGCTTCGCGGGTGAAGTTGCTGGCCAATCTCGATATCGCGGAAAAGCGCAAACCCCAAGACGGCCGGATCACTACCAAGGTCAACGATCGGGAGTTTGACTTTCGTGTTTCGACGCTCCCGACACTGCTGGGGGAGTCGATCGTCCTGAGGATTCTCGACAAGAGCAAAGTCCTTGTCCGACTTGAAGATGCGGGGATGAGTGAGTTCTGCTACAATCGTTTTACCGAGGCGATCAAGGTGCCTTACGGTATCGTTCTGGTCACGGGTCCGACGGGTAGCGGTAAGACGACGACACTCTACGGGGCTCTGAATGCCATCAAAGACGTCAAAGACAAAATCATCACCGTCGAAGACCCGGTGGAGTACCAGATGGCGGGGATCCAGCAGGTCCAGGTCAACTCCCATGCGGGTCTGACTTTTGCCGCGGCTCTGCGCTCGATTCTTCGACAGGATCCCGACAAGATCATGATCGGTGAGATTCGGGATACCGAGACGCTGCGTATCGCGATCCAGGCGGCATTGACGGGACACCTGGTCCTCTCGACGCTCCACACCAACGACGCCATCAGCGCCGTGACCCGGATCATCGATATGGGGATCGAGAGTTACCTCGTCAGCGGGGCTCTGGTCGCGATTCAAGCCCAGCGGCTGGTGCGGAAGATCTGCCCCTACTGTAAGACGACGGAAGTACTGCCTCCCCATGTCATGGAGGAGATCAAGCCTTATATCACCGTAGAAAACCCGGTCTTTTACCACGGGGCCGGCTGTAAAGAGTGTAACAATACCGGATACATCGGCCGGGAGATGATCTCGGAAGTGCTTCCCATCAGCGATACGCTTTCGCGGATGATTGCCGCCGATGCATCCAAGGAACAGCTCACCGAACAAGCGATGAAAGAGGGCTTCATCACAATGTTCGAGGATGGGATTCACAAAGCGTTGGCGGGTGAGACGACCGTCGAAGAAATCTTCAGAGTCGCAAGGTTGTAAAGATGTACTATAAAGTGACATTGCTGGATCGGGGCAAGCGGATCAATCAAGTCTACGAGGCCGCCAATAAGCGGGCAGCTGCTGCTAAAGCCAAACGTGAATTTCCACGGGCCATTATCGTACAGACCGTCGAAACAGCAGCTCCGGTAGAGGATATTTTCAAGAAAATCGGCAAAGATCTTCAGCGTTTTACCAAAGGCAAGATCAAAGTCGATGACAAGATCGCTACGATCCGGCAAATTGCCGTCATGACCGATGCGGGTATCCCGATCCACGATACCCTGGAGGATGTGGCCCAAAACACAAGCAACAAACAGCTCCGGGAGATTTACCATAATCTTGCCAACGATATCAATGCCGGGAAAAGTATGTCTCAGGCGATCAATCCCTATGCGGAAGAGTTTGGGCACGTGGCGATTGCCATGACCAATCTGGGGGAAAAGACGGGTAACTTCCCCGAGTCTTACCACAAGTTAGCCGATATCCTCGAAAATATCCGTGACAATACGGCCAAGTTCAAAAAAGCCCTGCGCTATCCTCTGATCACTTTGACGGCCATGGCGATAGCCTTTGTCATTCTAATCATGGTGGTTGTGCCCAAGTTTCGTGCCATTTTCGAAGAGTTCCATGCGGAGCTCCCGATGCCGACGAAGATTCTACTCGCTATCGAGTATGCCTTTAGCCACTACGGCCTCTATCTCCTTGTGGGATTGATCGTTTTGATTTATGGGATTCTGTTTTTATATAAAAACAATAAAAAGTTCAAATACTGGGCGGACAAATTGATGGTCCATCCACGCTTCTATCTGATCAACCGGGTTATCTTCCTCTCTTCCATGTACAACTATACTCTGGTTTTCGGAGAACTTGTTCGTGCCGGTATCCCGGTATCGGAGGCCCTCAATACCGCCGTGGATATGGTCAGCAACGACTATATCAGGGAGAAACTCGAAACCGTCAACGCCAATATCGGGCGGGGAATGAGCCTCACTGAAGCTTTTGAGCAGACGGGTCTTTTCGAAAATATGCTTCTACAGATGATCAAGGCCGGTGAGGCGAGCGGCCAGTTGGACAAAATGCTCCAGAAGGTTACCGAATACTACAACATGCGTTTTCAGGATATCATCGACAACCTCTCCAGCTATATCGAGCCGATTATGCTCTTTTTTATCGCCGGATTGGTTCTGCTCATGGCCTTGGGAATCTTTTTGCCGATGTGGGATCTGGGGCGCGCCGTCAAGAATGCGCCTTAAGCGTGGAGAGTATAGGAAAAAAAAGCGCATCTCCCCCTTTAGAGGAGATGTTTTTTTAGGGCTTTTTGCAGATCTTCCGGCGTGTCAATGCCGAAACTTTCCGTCTCTACTTCAGTCATAGCGATTCGGTAGCCGTGGGCGAGTATGCGGAGCTGTTCGAGCTTTTCGATCTCTTCGAGGGGAGAGGGAGGCAGCGTACAGTATGTTTCGAGGGTAGCCATCGTATAACCGTAGAGACCGAGATGCCCTTTATAAGCCGCAAAGTGGTGGTCTCGGGGATAGGGGATTTTGGCCCGGGAGAAGTAGAGGGCGATATCCTCCTCGTCGGTGACGACTTTGACCAGATTGGGATCGTCGGCTTCGGGGTTGTCGACGATTTTGTAGGCGCTGGCGGCCAGGATGCCCTCTCGGCCGACTTTTTCTCTACTCAGCTCATAGACTTTCTCGACCACTTCATGCTCGATGAAGGGTTCGTCTGCCTGAACATTGATGATGATCTCTTCGGAGGGAAGGCCAAGCTTGCAGGCCGCTTCGTGGATCCGATCAGTGCCGGAACGGTGCTCAGGGGAGGTAAGAACTCCCCGAAAGCCGTACTCATGGGCGAGAGAGATAATCGCTTCGCTGTCGCTGGCGATGGCGACGCTGTCGAGTTCCCGGACTGCCTGGGCGGTGCGGATCACCATGGGTATCCCTTTCACATCGGCGAGGACTTTGCTGGGAAACCGGGCCGATCCGATTCGCGCGGGAATAATAATCATGTTGTATCCTTGATGCTTTTTGATGATTATAAGAGGCAACGGCTTTGATTCTCCCTTTTTACCCGTGCTGGGATATAATTGCCCCTATATTTTCATAAGAAGGATAGCAATGCGTGCACTGCTGAGCGTCAGCGACAAGAGCGGGATCGTGGAGTTTGCCCAGGGGCTGGAACGCCTGGGCTGGGAGATCGTTTCGACGGGCGGAACCTACCGGGTATTGGAAGCCGCGGGGGTCAAGGTGACGGAGATCGATGCGGTAACGAAATTTCCCGAATGTTTCGAGGGGCGGGTAAAGACCCTCAACCCCTACGTCCACGGGGGGATCCTCCACAAACGAAACGACGCGGCCCATCGCAAACAGGCTGAGGAGCTCGGTATCACGGGAATCGACCTGGTCTGCGTCAATCTCTACCCCTTCAAAGCCACGATCGAACGCACCGACGACTTCGACGAGATTATCGAAAATATCGATATCGGTGGGCCGACGATGGTCCGATCGGCGGCGAAAAATTTCCAAGATGTGCTTATCGTGACCGACACGGCGGACTATGCACCGGTTCTCGAAGCCTTGGAGAAAGAGGAGGATACCTTGGAGTTCCGCCGGGAGCTGATGATCAAGGCCTTCGAACACACCGCCGCATATGACGGAATGATCGCCAACTATATGAACCAGCGATTTCATGAGGGATTCGGCCGCTGGCAATTTATCAGCGGACGTAAAGTCTTCGATACGCGCTATGGAGAGAACCCTCATCAGCAGGGAGCGCTTTATGAATTCGGAGAGTTCTTCAGCACCCACTTTCATACCCTCAAAGGAGAAGCGAGCTTCAATAATCTGACCGATATCAACGGAGCCGTGAAGATTGCTTCCAGCTTCGGCGAGGAGCCGGCCGTCTGCATCGTCAAGCATGGAAATCCCTGCGGTTTCGCCATCAAAAACGATCTACTCGAAAGTTATACCGAAGCCCTCAAATGTGATCCCGTCAGCGCTTTCGGAGGTGTCGTGGCGGTCAACGGCGTGGTGGATGCCGAGCTGGCCAAGAGGATGAACGAAATCTTCCTGGAGGTAATCGTCGCCGGGGATTTTACTCCTGAGGCTCTGGAGCTTTTCGAGACGAAGAAGCGCCTCAAGCTTTTTGCACAAAAACGCCCCCATCTCTCCATCGCCGGGGACCGGGCCGACTTCAAGCACATCGAGGGCGGTTTCGTCTATCAGACGGCGGACTGTATCTGCGACAACGAAGTCGCCGGGGCGAAACAGGTCAGCCGTAGTGCAGCGACGGAGCAAGAGCGTAAGGATATGGAGATCGCCTGGAAGGTTGCGGGACTGACCAAATCCAACTGCGTCGTCTATGTGAAGGATTCGGCGATGGTGGCCGTAGGGATGGGGATGACCTCCCGGGTAGATGCAGCCCGGTGCGCTCTGAAAAAGGCTGAAGAGATGGGCTTGGATGTGTCGGGAGCAGCCATGGCCAGCGAAGCCTTTTTCCCTTTTCGTGACAGCATCGATGCGGCTGCCGCCGCCGGAGTGCGGGCGATTATCGAGCCCGGAGGCAGTATCAGGGACGAGGAGGTGATCGAGGCGGCTGATGAGCACGGTATCGCTCTCTATTTTACGGGGATTCGTCATTTTTTGCACTAATACTCTGTATTAGATTGATTGACATTGACTAAAGGTTTTTGATATAATCTCCTAAAATTTGGAGAGTCCGCTTAGAGAGGCGGGCGTAGAGGAGCAGGAAGATGGCCAAGAGTCTGTATGAAACTTTGGGAGTGAGTGAAAACGCCACCCCCGAGGAGATCAAAAAAGCCTATCGGAAACTGGCGAGGAAGTACCATCCCGATATCAATAAGGATCCGGAAGCGCAGGAGAAATTCAAAGAGATCAATGCTGCCTATGAAGTTCTCAGCGATCCGGAAAAGAAAGCCCAATACGACCAGTTTGGCGACCAGATGTTCGGAGGGCAGAATTTCAGTGACTTTGCCCGGAGTCAAGGCTCGGACGTGGATCTGGAAGAGATCCTCCGGGCGATGTTCGGCGGCGCCGGCGGTTTTGGCGGCTTTGGCGGTGCAGGAGGCTTCGGCGGCAGTCGTCGAAGCAGTTCGGGATTCGGGGGCTTCAGCAGCGGGGGATACGGTGCGCCGGATCTCGACACCCGCGCGCGGATCACTATTCCATTCAACGTCTCGATCCTTGGGGGCAAACACCATATCACGACGAGCGAGGGAGAGAGCTTTGACATCAAGATTCCGGCAGGAATCAAAAGCGGCGAAACCCTTCGGGTCCGGGGCAAGGGGCGCAGTTGGCAGGGACAGCGGGGTGATCTGCTGATCACTGTGGATGTCGCTCCATCCACCGAATATGAGCGCAAGGGTAACGATCTCTACAAGACTATCGATGTCCCCTTGAAGTATGCACTGTTCGGCGGAAAAATCAAGGTACAGACCCCGGAGAAAGAGGTCACCCTCAAGATCCCGAAAAATACAAAAAACGGGCAGAAATTCCGTCTCAAAGGCAAAGGATTCCCTGATCGAAAAACGGGAACGAAGGGGGACCTCTATCTGATTGCAAACATTATCTTGCCCGATGTGGATTCTCTCCCGGAGGATCTGAAAAAACTCTGTGAAGAGAAACTGCCAGTCACTTAAAAGGAGGCGAGAATGCACAGTTACGACGAACCGGTCTATCTAATCAGTGTCGTGGCCAATATGCTGAAAATCCATCCTCAGACCCTACGCCAATACGAGCGGGACGGATTGATCGAGCCGGCCCGGACCCAGGGGCGGATGCGTCTTTATAGTCAGCGGGACATCGACCGCATGAAGATGATTCTGCGCCTGACACGGGATATGGGGGTCAACCTGGCCGGCGTCGACGTGATCCTGCGTCTCAAAGAGCAGATGGAGAAGATGGAGCAGGAGATCGAGTATCTCAAAGAGGAGCTGCGCAAGGTCAACCGTCACGGTGTCGTACCCGCGGGTAAAGCCGTGGTAAAAAAGAGCCGTTACGATCTGGTGATCTTCGAAGAGTAGAGAGCGGGGCATTATGCTCCTGAGCCAAGGGATGAAAGGATCTTCCATGAAACGCTATCTCGGCCAAAAGAAACTGATGCGGATCTATCTTGACAACTCCGATACTCATGAGGGCAAGCCTCTGTGGCAACTCTTGCTGCGTAAGGTTAAAGAGGAGGGACTTGCCGGAGCGACGGTTTTTAAGGGAGCGGCGGGGATTGGCGTTCGGACCGAGCTGCATACTTTCGAGATCTGGAGTATGGCCCAGACGCTGCCTATCGTTATCGAGATCATCGAAGCAGAGGAAAAGATTCGGGATTTTTTGGATAAATATGACTCGATGATCGGTGAAGGCTTGGTGACGATGTGCGATGTGGAGGTGCTGCGATACAAAGATGCCTCCCAGAGCCGGGAGTAGCCGATGGGAGTGACGACATTGCTGGCGGTCGCCCTGGGAGGAGCTATCGGTGCGAGCGCCCGATTTCTTATCAGTACCGGAATGCATCGGCTCCTGGGAGGCTCTTTCCCCTATGGGACCTTGACGGTCAATATCCTGGGAAGCCTCTTGATCGGTTTTCTTTTCAGTTATTTCGAACAGACCATTGCCCCTTGGCAAAAGGCGCTGCTGGTGACGGGAATGCTGGGTGCGCTGACGACCTTCTCGACCTTCTCTCTCGAAACACTTTTAATCCTGCAGGAGGGGCTCTATCTGAAGGCTTTGCTGAATATGGGGCTCAATCTGCTTCTCTGTCTCGCGGCGACGATGGCAGGGATGGCGCTTTTTCACCGACTCTATGGGGTATAATTTTTCCCGGGCCCTCCTCGATTGATGAAACGCTTTTTCCCTCCGCTTTTTTTACTTCTTCTGACGCTGCGTCTATGGGGGGGTGATCCCTCCTCCGTCAAAATCGCCAGCTGGAATGTGGAAAATCTTTTCGATACCCGGGCCCAGGGGACGGAGTATGAGGAGTATATCCCGGGACATCACGGCTGGAGTGAAGCGATGCTTCGCAAAAAGCTTCTGAATCTCTCGGAGGTAATCTGCGATCTTGATGCCGACGTCATCGCCCTGCAAGAGGTGGAGAACGACGGGATTCTGGCACGGCTTCAGCAGACGCTGGGCCGGGTCGGCTGCCCCTACCGGTACCGGGCCATCACGACGGGGGTGGGCAGGCCGGTACATGTGGCGCTGCTCTCCCGGATAAAAATCGTGAAAAAACGGGAGATCTCCGTGACGCGCTACGGGCGTGAGCGACGCATCCTGGAGATCACGCTTGCCACGGAGCCGTCCTTGAGACTCTTCGTCAATCATTGGCGCTCCAAACGGGGACCTGAGAGTGAACGGGTCCGTTATGCCAAGGCCTTGCGCCGAAGGCTGGAGCGCTTGCCTGCCGGCACGGAGTATCTGCTGCTGGGGGATTTCAACAGCGACTACCGGGAGTATCGGGTGATCGACCGTCGACACAACGACACCGGAGGAATAACGGGGATCAACCAGATACTCAAGACGATAGATAATCAGGGAAGACTGATTCGACTTGCCACGCTTGGGCAGGGCAAAGGAGTGCGTCATCTCAATCTCTGGATGGAGCTGGAGAGCACACAGCGCTGGAGCCACAACTTTTACGGCGACAAGGAGGCCATCGATGCGATACTGATCCCTCCTTCTCTGGCCGACGGCGAAGGATGGGAGTATCGGCCCGGAAGCTTCGAGGTCTATCGTCCCCGCTATCTCTTCGGATCCCATGGGGAAATCAAGCGTTGGGCCTATCGCCACGGTAAGCATCTTGGGCGAGGCTATTCGGATCATCTGCCGATCTATGCCACACTTGAGCGGGTCTCCGGCCGGAAACCCTCGATTCGGGTGAAGAAGAAGGATGTACGCAAGCCGATTCCCGTCGTGACGATCTCCGAGCTTTTGAAGCGTCAGGGTCTCAAGAGCCCCGTGCATTTGAAGGGAGTGACGCTGGTCGCCCGCTGGGGACGACACGGTATCCTGCAAGCGGGTCCGCGAGGGGCGTCGATCCTACTTTACGGAGCGGCTCAGGGACTGGAGGAGGGGCGGAGCTACGATCTGACGGTTTACGGATTCAAACACTATGCCGGAATGCCTGAGATTATCGATCTGGAGGTCGATCGCTCAGGAGGGAAGCAAGATCTCATGTCGTTTCTTCCCGCCTTTGATCCCCGGATGATGGAGGAGGATCGTTGGCTTTACCATCTCGTGCGGGAGATTCACGGCCGATACCACCGGGGAAAGATCCTCGTCGACGGCACGGCGATTGCCATTCACTTCAAAAAGCGGGCCCGCCGGCCGAAAGAGGGAGACTTCCTTAGGATAAAACGTGCCCAGATAGGATATTATAAAGATCATAAGGAATTGGTCGTTTGGGATCGTTCCGACTATTAAAGCGTAAGGAAGTGAAATGGAATATTATTCCTGGATACTAGCGTTTCACGTCATGAGTTTTGTCAGCTGGATGGCGATGCTTTTCTATCAGCCTCGACTCTACGTCTATCATGCAGAGCATGCCGACAACCCCGGCTTCGTCGAAGTGGTCAAGATTCAGGAGTATAAACTTTACAAATATATCGGGGTCCCGGCGATGTGGGCGACGATCCTCTCGGGGGCGACGATGCTCTGGCTCAATCCCGTGCTCCTCAGGATGCCCTGGATGCACGCCAAACTCCTCTTTGTCGCCGTGCTGATCGCCTATCATTTCACGCTGGAATATCACCGGAGAAAACTGATCGAAAATCCTCATTACAAGCCCGGCAAGTTCTATCGCTTTTACAATGAAGTTCCAACGCTGCTGATGATCGGCATCGTCATTTTTGTCGTAGTCAAACCCTTTTAATCCTCCTTGGTTATAATGACCCGATATTCACGATTCACTTAAAGGAGCTCAGATGACTCTGCCAGCGCTAACGATTCCCCAATTTCCCCTGCCGGTGCATATTCCCTTCGAAGCCCACCCTTGTATCGTCCATCTGGCGGTGGCCCTGCCCATCGTCATTATCCTGATGGAACTCGTCAATTTGGTGGTGAAGAAGCGAACCCTCGGAGTTTTCAGTTTCGTGTTGATGATTTTGCTGGCATTGATTCTCTTCGCGGCCTATCTGACCGGAAGCGTCGATGCCGAACATGCCAAGTCGGCTCTGACGCAAGATGCGAAGAGCCTTTTTGAAGCCCACAAGGTCCAGGGGGTCTATCTGGTCTACGGTGCGGCGGTTCTCGTTTTGATCAAACTGATGAGCGTTTTGATTCGAAAGACCCCTATGAGAGTGATCTTTCTGCTTTTCCTCCTGGCCTTTACCGCATTGACCCTCAATACGGCCAAGAAGGGCAAAATACTGGTTTTTGACTATGGAGTCAACGTCAAAACGGCTGCTCCCGTTTCTGCTCCGGAGCCTGCCGTTAAAGCTCCCGGGGTTTCAAAGGAGAGTGCCGGGGAGACGATGAAAGATTCTCCGGCGGTCTCTAGAGTCCAGGAAGAGACAGAGGCGGCGACCCCGGCCTCCGAGGAGACGAAGAGGCCAGAGAGACCCAAAGGCGAAGGGGGGGGCGCATCTGCAAATACCCCGTCGGAGGAGTCTGCGTCCCCGGAAGCACAAGAGGTCAACGAGAGTATGCAGAAGGTGACGCAGGAGCCGATGCACCAGGCCCAAGAGGCTCTTCCCGAGGCACCCGAGGCTCCTGAAGCTCCTTCCAAGTAAAACTAAGACTTCATACTCGGAGGTATTGCGATACCTCCACTCCTTTAAGCTTTTTCCCAAGATCTTTTTGGAGTTTGATCCAATGACGTTCCACAACCGTTGTCGGTCTTTTTTGTTCGAGTCGTCAGAGTATCATCGGATGAGGAGGGGATAAGGAGTGGGGCTCAACCCGAGAGACTCCCTCTTCGGAAAAAGAAAGAAGGATTACTTTTTGTAGTTGTCGATGGCGGCCTGGAGGATTTCGGTGGCTTTCTTTTTGCCTTCGAAGCCGGTGACCTTGACCCATTTGTTGGGTTCGAGCATCTTGTAGGTTTCGAAGAAGTTCTTGATCTTCGCCAGGGTATGCTCGGGCAGGTCGTCGATATCCTGAATCTTTTTGTAGGTGGGGTCGATTTTGTCGGCGGGAACGGCGATAAGCTTCTCGTCGATGCCGCTCTCGTCCTCCATCATGAGCACGCCGATGAGGCGGCACTTGATAAAGCATCCGGGATAGAGGGCATATTCGCTGATCACCAGAATATCCGCCGGGTCTCCGTCGTCGCTGAGTGTGTTGGCGACGAAGCCGTAGTTGGCGGGGTAGAACATCGCCGAGTACATCACCCGGTCCACTTCGATGGCACCGGATTCTTTGTCCAGCTCGTATTTAACGTTGGAGCCGTAGGGGACCTCGATGATCGCTTTGACCGCATCGGGGTTTTCGCCGTGTCCGATTTTGCTGATATCCATTTGTATTCCTTCATGAAGAGATTTCCGGGATTTTACCATAAGCACCCTCAGGGTGGCTTGTCCGGGCTCAAGCCTTAGACGGATAGTGGGTAAAGGAGGGGATTTAGAGAGAAACGCGGCAGTGGGACTTGGGAGTCTCCCAGAACTCCACGACATCGACCCAGACTCCCAAGGGAGCCATCCGCTCCCGGACGATCTCAAGGATCCAGGCCGTCAGCCGTTCACTGGTAGGGACAAAATCCACGACGACCATTCCCTCGTACTTTTCTATCAGAGCATCCGGAGTATCTGTCAGCAGCTCCAACCGAGGGGTCCAGTGGCCCTCTTTGTGACGAAAAAATTTCCCTTCATCCATCGAACCATTCCCGTCACAATAGTGGCTCATCAGATCGAAAAATAGCGGATCATTGCGATCGAGGATGAATTTGTGATCCAGGGTCGCGTCGAGCCACTCCTTGAACCAGTTGAGGTGTTTGAAGTCGGTCACCATCCCCCGGTCCAGCTCCTCGGAGGAGAGGAAGATCTTGATCCGACCCTGATGCCCGTGAAGATGGCGGCACATCAAGCACTCATCCAGAGCAAATTCTTTTTGGAGGTTTTGCGACCATACCCGATGGCCGTAACAGAAATCGAAGGCTTTGTCGATGGTCCAGGTCATTGGCACTCCTCTTTGCTTGGAAGAATCATACCATTTCAAAGTGAAGCCAAGGAACGCAAGCCGGATCGGTCCGGGGAGAGATGAAGCAGGGAAACTCTTAGGCCATTATCCCTTTACGGGTCCAGCGCCCTCCGTCTCGGGCGATCTTCATCTTCTGCAGATAGTAAAGTCCCGCATAGAGGGCGATGCCGATAGCGTAGGAGATATAGATACTGCCGTAGCCCAGCCAGCTGGCCATCATGTTGGGGATGAACATGAAGGGGACGATGACGAGGAAGATCAGCCGCTCCAGGAGGTTGACCTTGGTCAGGAAGTAGCCCTGGGTCGCCGAAGAGAAGGCAAACATCCCGGCCACGGCGGTGATGAAAATCATGGCAATCTCCAGGGGATTGGTGATCCAGACCCATCCGGCGGGGTTGTTGGGATCGGCGGCATCGACGGTTTCGATCAGTAGGAGCTTAGTGTTGAAGAAGAACATAAAGGGCAAAATCGCCGTGCGGATGTCGTAGGCAAACCCCTGAAGGCCCGTCTTGATAGGATCGGCCTTGGCGATGCCTGCTGCGGCATAGGCAGCCATGCCTACGGGCGGGGTGTCGTCGGCAAGAATCCCGAAGTAGAAGACGAAGAGGTGCGCGGCGATGGCGGGGATCAGGAAGCCCAGATCCCCCGCCAGGCCCATGATTACCGGTGCGGTGAGAGAGGCCATGACGATGTAGTTGGCGGTGGTAGGCAGACCCATCCCGAGGATCAGAGAGGTGATGGCGGTAAAGAGCAGGACCAGGATGATGTTGCCGTTGGCCAGGGTATCGATTACCTCAGCGAGGATTAGACCCACGCCGGTGAGGGTGACGGAGCCGACGACGATCCCCGCCAGACCGGTAGCAACGGCGATAGGTACCATATTTTTGGCTCCGGCGACCATCCCCTGCCAGATCTCGACAAAGCCTCGGGTCCAGATCTCTTTGGTGAGGGGCTCCTTGTTGATCATCGCACGGATGGGATGCTGGGTGACCATAATTAGCAACATGAAGAGGATGGCGTTATAGGCGGCCATCTGGGGGGACTGGCGCAGGATGATCAGGGTGTACATCAGAAAGAAGATGGGGATAATGTAGTGGATCCCCGACTTGAAGATCTGCCAGGCCCGGGGGAGGCGGGAGGGATCTTCTCCTCTGATGCCCAGCTTCTTGGCTTCTAGATGGACAATGTAAAAGAGAGCGAAGTAGCTGACGAAGGCGGGGATCGCTGCAGTGATGATGACGTCGGTGTAGCTCAGTCCCAGAAACTCGGCGATGATGAAGGCTGCCGCACCCATGATGGGAGGCATGAGCTGACCGTTGGTGGAGGCAGCCACTTCGACGGAGGCGGCTTTGTGGGGCGGGAAGCCGAGCTTCTTCATCAGGGGGATGGTGAAGGTTCCGGTGGTGACGGTATTGGCGATAGAGGAGCCGGAGATGATCCCCATCATTCCCGAAGCGGCGACGGAGGCTTTGGCGGGCCCGCCATCGTATTTGCCCAGAAGAGCATAGGCGAGGTTGATGAAGTAAGCTCCAGCTCCGGCACGCTCAAGCAAAGCGCCAAAGAGGACAAAGAGAAAGACGTAGCTGGCGGAGACTCCCAGAGGCACGCCGAAGATTCCCTCGGTGGTCAGGTACATCTGTCCGATGATCTTGTTGAGGCTCGCTCCCTTGTGGGCGATGAGATCGGGCATATACTGTCCCCAGTGATCGTAGACCAGGAAGATGATAGCGATGACCCCCAGCGCCAGGCCCAGGACCCGGCGGGATCCCTCGATGAGTAGGATGATGCTAATAACTCCCATGACGATATCGAGCTGGTTCCAGTCGCCGCTGCGGGCGTTGAGAGCGTCGTAGTTCCAGAAGATATAGAGGGCTCCCACAGCGGCAATCACGGCAAGAAGAAAATCCCACCAGGGAATGGTCTGACGGAGTTTTTTGTTTTGGAACATTGGATACATCAGATAGGCGAGCACCAGTGCGAAGGCCAGGTGGGTTGCCCGGACGAAGACGCTGTTGACCGGGACGATGACGACATAGAGTTGATAGAGAGACCAGGCGAAGGCGATGATGGCGACGAGCCAGTCTTCCCAACTGCGGGGGCGGAAGACCCGTTGTCCTTCGAGTTTCTCTATCAACTCTTCGTCGGAGTGGAGTTGATCTTCGGTGACTTCAATCGGTTTGGCAGCCATGCTTCCTTCTCCCTTTTCATTTTTGCAAATTTTTAGAGTCGACAACAACGGAAGATTTTCTTTCGCTCTTGTCGGCTATAGGATAAATTCTCCCCAAAGGGAGAGGAGTTTACTTGAGAATGCCGGCCTCTTTGAAGGCTTTGACGGCACCGGGATGCTGGGGAATAGAGAGACCGTCGAGGAGAGACTCCTTGGTGATGGTCTTGTAGGCAGGATGCAGTTTCTTGAAGGCATCGAAGTTATCGAGGATCGTCTTGGTCAGGGCGTAGACCACCTTTTCGGGGATCTTCTCGCTGGTGACCAGGACGGCCTTGACCCCGATGCTGGGGGTGTCATGCTTGACGCCCTTGTAGAAGGTGCCGGAGATGACGCCCTTGGCATAATAGGGGTATTTCTTCACCAGCTCGTCGATGGGCTTGCCTTCGATGGGGACCAGATCGATATCGACGGAGTTGGCCGCATCTTTGATATTGGCAGTAGGGTGTCCGAAGACGCCGAAGTAGCCGTCGATCTTGTTGTCCTTGAGCATCGTGGGTCCCTCGGTGGACTTGAGCTCCTCGACCTTGGCCAGGTCGCTCTTTTTGATGCCGAAGGCGTCCATGACGATCTCGGCGGTCATCCGGGTACCGGAGCCGGGGACGTCAATGTTGATCCGCTTGCCTTTGATGTCGGTAATCTTTTTGATTCCGGCGTCTTTGCGGACGACCAGGGCCAGGAGCTCGGGATAGATCGCCATGACACTGCGGAGCTCTTTGATGGGCTTGTCTTTGAACTTTCCTTCACCGTGATAGGCCTGATAGACGGTATCGGACTGGGCGATTCCAAAGTCCAGTTCGCCGGCTTTGATGGTATTGACGTTGTAGACAGACCCGCCGGTGGATTCGACGGAGCAGCGGATACCGGTCTGCTTCTTGTTTTTGTTCATCATCCGACAGATGGCACCGCCGGTGGGATAGTAGGTTCCGGTGACGCCGCCGGTACCGATGGTAATGAACTGAGCGCCGAAAGCGGTGCCCGTGAAGAGAATGGAAGCAGCTGCAGCCGCTTTGCCGAGGTTCAGAAGGGTCTTTTTGCCGATCATGTGAACTCCTTGAGTGGGTTTGGTGTCAGATCCGACGCTTTTGAGCGACGAATTGCGATTCCATTATACGGAGAATGGGTTGAAAAAACCTTTATTTGGATAGTGGAAACTAAAAGTTTCTTTTTTCTTATTTGGTAATGAGGAGGAAAGAACATTCTTTAGTTACAATGCTACTTATGGAGCATTTGATCAAGATTGTGGACAATTGGGTACCGGAAAGTATCCTTCAATATGCAGCCTATCTGCATGCGACGCCGGGCCGGATTCTCATCGCTCTGGCTTTTGTGCTGCTGGGAGTGTCGGTCAATTGGCTGATGCGCCGCCCCTTGCTTCGATGGCTCAAAGGTTACTTCTATCGACATAGAAGAGAGATTCTCTATCGGCTGCTTTTCAAGCGATTGGATAAGCTGCTTCGCCCCCTTCGTCTGCTGCTGACCCTCTTTTTCTTCAAAAAGGCGGTGGAGATTTTCTTTGTCACAGAGTGGCTCGATACGCTCTTCTTTGCTCTCTATTGGCTTTTCTTTTTCTGGTGGATTTACGAGATCACGAAGTTTCTGCTCTATATGATCCTCTCGGCCAAGATCGCCAAACAGCGGGCGGCAAGGGCCGAGCTCTTCAGTCTTTTTCTTAACATTACCCGGGTCTTTATCGCTTTTCTTTTCGTTGTACTGCTTCTCTCTCATCTGGGGGTCGATCTGACGGCGTTGATTACTTCGCTGGGAATCGGCGGTGCTATTATCGGTCTTAGCGCCAAGGATACGCTGACGAACTTTTTCGATTCGATTCGTCTGGTGAGTGAGGATGCCTTTAGGCAGGGGGACTGGATCCAAACGGGCGAAGTCGAAGGTTTCGTTACGGAGATGGGGTTGACCTCGACGAAGATCCGGACCTTCGACAACGCTTTGGTCACCGTACCCAACAGCCTGCTGGCCAACAGCTACGTGCGCAACTGGAGCCGTCGGATGGTGGGGCGGCGGATCAAATTTCATCTGCGTCTGAAGCTCTCGACTGATACCGAAGAGATCGATCGGGTCGTCTATGAGATCTACGAGATGCTTCACAGCCATCCCGATATTGTCAACAAAAACAAGCTCCGCTATCTGAAACATATGCATCGAACCTACGAGAACGGGCTCTTTAACCTGGAGGACAAATACGGCGTACGCCGGACTCTGCTGGTCTATCTCGACGAGATCGGTGATTATTCCATGAATATCCTCGTCTATGCCTTCTCCATCTCCGTCAATTGGGAAGAGTGGCTGCGGGTCAAGCAGGATGTACTCAAAAGGATCTTGAAGATCGTAGAGGAGTCGCGACTGGAACTGGCAGTGCCGCGACAGGAGATACTACTCGAAAACCGGGCTGAAGATGGGACGAGAGGAGCGTGATTTGTCCTCCAAAAATTTCGACAAGGAGCTCCGATGAAAAAAGCCCTGAGCCTTGGGCTCCCTCTCCTGGTTCTTCCCTTGTTTCTCCATGCCCTATCTCTGGAGCGTTTGGCTGGAGGAGTATTGATGGTGGGTTTCGTCGGAACCGAGGCGCCTCCGGGCAGTCCTATCTGCCGGGCGATCCGCCGGTATGGCCTGGGGGGAGTCATTCTTTTTGACCGGCATCCCAGTCGGAAGGGTCTCGCCAAAAACATTCGGAGTCCGAAGCAGCTCAAGCGGCTGACTCGGGAGCTCCGAGCCTGTGCACCGGAAGGTCGGCTGCTAATCGCCGTGGATCAGGAGGGAGGCGTTGTCCAGAGACTGGGGAAGCGTCAAGGTTTTCGGGGAGACTATCCCCGACCCGCAGTGGTGGCGAAGCAGGGAAGAGACTCTGCGACAAGACTCTATGATCGTATGGGTGCGGAGCTGGCCGCTGCCGGTATCAACTACAATCTGGCTCCCGTGGTCGATCTGGCGCTCAATCCCCGTAACCGAGTCATCGTCGGCTGGGGGCGCTCATACGGTAAGGATCCCGCGACGGTGGTGCGATACGCCTCGATCTTCATCGACATGATGCATCGCCACGGCATTTTGACGGCACTGAAGCATTTTCCCGGTCACGGTTCCAGTACCGGGGATACCCACAAGGGCTTCGTCGACGTGACCATGCAGTGGCGTCCGGAGGAGTTGGAGCCTTACCGGCATCTCATCGCTTCCGGCCGAGCCGACAGCGTGATGGTCGCGCATCTTTTCAACCGGCGTCTCGATTCCCGATATCCCGCCTCACTCTCGGCACGGACGGTGAAGGGCCTGCTGCGTCAAAAGCTGGGCTATCGGGGCGTCGTCATCACCGATGACCTCCAGATGGGTGCTATCGCCAGACACTACTCTCTCGAAGAGACGATTCGTCTTGCCTTGAATGCCGGGGACGATCTGTTGCTCTTTGGGAATCAGCTCGATCCCAAAAAGATCGTCTCTCCCGCCAGGCTGGTGCAAATGATCGTCACTTTGGTCAAGGAGGGAAAGGTCAGCTGCACTCGCCTGCAAAGCGCGGCAAAAAGAGTCCGAGACCTTGCGGAGAGGGGGCGTTAAGGCTTAACGCTTGTCGAAATGCTGATAGTCTTTGATGCCGTGCCAGTCGCCGCCCCAGCGCCATCCTCGCTTTTTGAAGGCGCTGACTGCCGCATCTCCGGGGAGCAGGAGGGCACGGTATTCGGCTTTGAAAGGGTCTTTCCGCTTGCGCTCCCGAAACTTCAGGGAAGCTTTGTGGGCGATGCGCCCCGATCGTGACACGTAGGGGTTTTCCAGGGGATTGAGGTCGATGGCCTTGCCGAAGGCATGGCGGGACCATTTCTTGCTGCCGGTGGCGGGCCGGCAGTTGAAGGCGCTGGTGTTGTCGGCTTCGATGGATTTCCAGTCGCTGCCGCCGTAGTCGCTGACTAGGCGCATTTTTCGGATGGGATATTTCAGGCGGTAGAGTTCGCCGAAGATCCGCGTCACCTCTTTGGCGACGGAGCGGTGGACGATCATCTCTCCCATATGGTCTTTTCCGTCGAACCCCCGGTAGCTCATCCGAAGATATCGTAGATCTTTGAGCGGGACGGGACAGCTGTCGCGGTAGGAGTGACCGCTGCGCATTCGTTTTGCGATCTTGGAGTCTAGGGGCGAGATCGTGGCGTGGTATCCGGCCAGTAGTATGCCGCATCCCGCCACCCAACTTACGGCCAATTTCATCCGTCTGCTTCCTTTCCGCTATCTATGATGCATTGATTATATCCAATCAAAAAGAGATGATATAATCCCCCAATTTTCAGAAGGAAACATCATGGAAATTCTCCTGGCTTTGATCGGGGTCGGCATCGGAGCACTTTCGGGCTTTTTCGGAATCGGGGGCGGGACTGTGCTGGTGCCGGTGCTTCTGCTTCTGGGATTCGGAATGAAGCACGCCGTGGGAATCTCCATCATGCAGATGGTCTTCAGCTCCCTCTACGGTTCTTTCCTCAACTGGCGCAAAGGGACCCTCATCCTGGGGGAGGGGATCTTCGTCGGCCTGGGGGGCTTCGCCGGAGGGTATCTCAGCGGCTATCTGACTCCTTACGTTCCCGATCGGGTGTTGCAGTTTGTCTTTATCGCCTTCGTGCTTTTCGCCCTCTACCGGATGTTTACCGCCAAAGTCCACGAAGACGAGAGCCTCTGCCGTACCCTTCCCAAGTGGTTGCTCTTCGCCATCGGTACGGGGATCGGAGTCGTGGCTATCAGCATCGGCGTAGGCGGGGCGATCATCCTGATTCCCGTGCTTTCGGGTCTGCTGCACTACCCGGTCAAAAAGGCCGTCAGTGCCGGACTCTTTTTCGTCGTCTTCTCTTCCGTCGCCGGCTTCCTGGGACGGCTGGCTCACGGCCAGATCGATCTCTATCACGGAAGTATCGTCGGGGTGGGCTCCCTGCTGGGCGTCTGGATCGGTATCTGGCTCAAGGAGCATGTGGATAACCGCCGGCACAAAAACTTCATTGTCGGGATGTATACGATCATTCTGGCGATCATGATCTACAAGATGTTCTTTTCTTCCTAAGCACGACACGGAATGAAGTGCAGGGTCTGTACCCTGTTTGCCAATCAATGGTAAAATATCTCCTTAAAAATTTTTACTCCGAAGGAACTTTGTGAGTCAAAAACACGACCTAATCGACGTGCGGGGTGCCCGAGAGCATAATCTCAAAAACATCGACGTCCAGATCCCCAAGAACAAAATGGTGGTCATCACCGGTATCAGCGGTAGCGGCAAATCGACTCTGGCTTTCAGTACCCTCTATGCCGAGGGACAGCGGCGCTACATCGAGTCCCTGAGCTCCTACGCCCGGCAGTTCCTGGGACGGGTGGGCAAGCCCGATGTGGACAAGATCGAAGGCCTCACTCCCGCCATCGCCATCGACCAGAAGACGACCTCAAAAAACCCTCGATCGACGGTGGGTACCATTACCGAGATCTACGACTACCTGCGGCTGCTCTTCGCCCGCATTGGGGTCCAGCATTGTCATCAATGCGGCAAGCCGATCTCCAGTATGAACGCCAGTGATATCATCACCGAAGTGCTGCGTCTGCCCGAGGGGGCTAAGCTGGTGATCATGGCGCCCCTGGTCAAGGAGAAGAAAGGCACCTTCACCGATCTGATCGAATCCCTGCGTCACAAGGGCTTTGTGAGGGCGATGATCGACGGGGTGATGGTGCGCCTCGACGACGAGATCGAATTGGCCAAGACAAAAAAACACACCATCAAAGTCGTCATCGACCGGGTCGTCGTCAAAGAGGGCTCCAAAGAGCGGATCGGCCAGGATATCGAAAAGGCCCTCAAGGAGAGTTACGGCGAAGTGGAGATTGAGGTGCTCAACCACGAGGAGGTGGGACTCGAGCGCAAAGAGTTTCATTACTCCGAACATCTGGCTTGTTTCGATTGTAAACTGAGCTTCGAACCTCTGGAGCCGGTGAGCTTCTCCTTCAACTCTCCCAAGGGCGCCTGCCCCGCCTGCGACGGTCTGGGCATCCGCTATACCCTGGATCTGAGCAAAATAATCGATTCGTCGCGCTCTATCAGTGAGGGAGCGGTACGGATCATGCACGGATTCAACAAGAGCTACTACTCCAAGTTTCTCGCCGCCTTCTGCGAACAGCATGGCATCCCTACCGATCTTCCCTGGGAGGAGATGGAGGAGCATCAGCGTAAGCAGGTCCTCTACGGCGTAGGCAGCGAGCCGGTGAGCTTCACCTGGAAACGTCACCGCCTCAAGCGGGAGTGGCCCGGGGTGGTCAAGTTCGCCCACGAGATGTTCAAGGACGAAAAGGATCTGGCCGACTATATGACCGAAAAGGTCTGCGACCAGTGCCGGGGGCACCGTCTGCGCCCCCGCTCTCTGGCGGTCAAAATCGAGGGGAAAAACATCGCCGATATCATCGACATGCCCATCGAGGAGAGCTACGCCTACTTCGCCGATGAGGCCAACTTTTCTCATCTGAGCGAGCAGCAGCGTCTCATTGCCGCCTCGATCCTCAAGGAGATCAAGGAGCGGCTCTTTTTCCTCTATGATGTGGGACTGGGCTATCTGAGCCTCAGCCGGGACGCACGGACCATCAGCGGGGGCGAAGCCCAGCGTATCCGTATCGCCAGCCAGATCGGCAGCGGCTTGACGGGGGTGATGTATGTCCTGGACGAGCCCAGCATCGGCTTACACGAGCGTGATACCCTCAAGCTTATCCGCACTCTCCAAAACCTTCGGGACAAGGGCAACAGTGTTATCGTCGTTGAGCACGACAAGGAGACGATCCTGGCTGCCGATCATATCGTGGATATCGGTCCCGGAGCCGGGGAATACGGCGGGCAGATCGTCTTCACCGGCTCCG
>JALSTG010000192.1 GCA_026983875.1 Campylobacteraceae bacterium | reverse complement strand
AACTGAAGGTTCGTTCCATGATTGTCACCAAATATAATGCCAACGGCAATGACTTTATCATCTTTCATGACAATGAGAAGAAGCAGCGACATGAGCTGGCCCAGTTGCTTTGCGATCGGCATGCCGGTGTAGGAGCCGACGGGATGGTGGTCCTGGTGCCCCATCCTGACTACGATTTCGAGTGGGAGTTTTACAATAGCGACGGCAGCGAGGCGACAATGTGCGGCAACGCCACCCGGGCAGTCGCCCACTATGCTGTCGAGAAGGGAATCAGCGTCGACAACCGGGCGGAGTTTCTCACGGGAGCAGGGGTTATCAGTGCCGAGGTCAACGGCCTTTATGTCGTGACCGATATGCTCGCTCCCAAGATCCTCGACAGAGAAATCGAGGAGGAGGGGCTGCTTTGGTGGCTGATCGATACGGGGGTGCCTCATCTGGTGGCGGAGGTGAAGGATCTGGAAGATTTCGATCTGGCTATGGCTCGACGTCTGCGTGAAAAGTACGATGCCAATGTCAATATCTACACTATTGGGGACGATGAGCTGAGACTACGGACCTATGAGCGGGGCGTCGAGGACGAGACCCTCGCCTGCGGCACAGGAATTACTGCCTGCTATACCCGGGCTCGGGAGGAGGGCAAGGCTCGGGATCTCTGCGTAGTCTTTCCCCGCAGCGGCGAGGAGCTCTATATGGAATTCAAGGAAGGACACTACCGTTTCGGCGGGAAGGTGAGTAAGACCTTTATCGCCGAGCTGACCCTGGAGATTCCCCACTACCTGCTCTGATGAGCCGGACTTCAGGATGGACAATCTACTGACGATTATTCTTACGACGGTGGCCATCGCCACGCTGCTCAATCTTCTGCTCCAGCGCTTCGAGATTCCCACGGTGATCGGCTACATCCTATCCGGAGCGCTCATCAGCCAGATCTTTGGACTCAACCATTCCAATCATAACGAAACCCTTCATCAACTTGGGGAGTTCGGTATCGTCTTTTTGATGTTTACTATCGGCTTGGAGTTCTCGGTCCGCCACCTGAAGAAGATGCGTCGGGAGGTTTTTCTCTTCGGCGGGCTGCAGGTTTTGGTGACGGGCAACATTTTCGGGGCCATTGCTCATCAGATTCTCGGTTTCGATCTCAAAAGTGCTATCATCATCGGCTTCTCACTGGCGCTCTCCTCCACGGCTATCGTGCTCAAGATGCTTACCGAGCGCAACGAGATTCACAGCGGCTTTGGGCGGGTAACTCTCGGGGTGCTGCTGATGCAGGATATTGCCGTTATCCCGATCCTGCTGATGCTGACCCTTTTTGCCTCGCCGGATCGTTCGGTGGGAGAGATGATGCTCTGGACTTTCCTGGATGCATCGTTGCTGCTAGCCTTCGTCTTTGTCTTGGGACGCTGGGTGCTGGAGCCATTTTTGGTCTGGACGCTCTCTGCCGACTCCGAGGAGATCTTTCTCGTCGCAGCCCTGACGATTGTCGTGGGGATCTCCTATGTCGGGCATCTGTTGGGCTTCAGTTACTCCCTGGGGGCTTTTCTGGCCGGGATGGCACTCTCCGAGACCCGGTTCAAATACCGGATCGAAGCGGATTTACTGAGCTTCCGGGATATCTTCCTGGGAATCTTCTTTGTCACCGTCGGGATGCAGATCGAGCCGGAGACTCTACTAAATCACTGGGCGATGATACCTCTGTTGCTTGTGGGTATCATGCTGGCAAAAGGAGCCATACTCTTTGCGATCTTGTCACCTTTCCTTCAGTATCGCACCGCATTCAAGAGCGCCCTGGCACTGATGGAGGTGGGGGAATTCGCTTTGGCAATTTATGCTATTGCCGCCCAGAATAGCCTTCTCGATCCGGAAACGACTCAAATTCTCATCGTGACGGTGGTGCTGAGTATGATTCTCACCCCTTTTATTATCAATCATCTCAAATCCATCGCGGATCGTGTTTTCGCCGTGGAGCCGGAGACGGATCTGGCCATCATCTCCAGCGGATACCGTGACCATGTGCTACTTATAGGCTATGGAATGCTCGGTAAAAAGTTGGCCCAAAAACTCCGGAGGCTCTCCATCCCCTATCTGATCCTCGAACACGATTATAAACTGGTGAAGGAAGCAGAGGCGGCGAACGAGCCGATCCTCCTGGCCAATGCGGCAGCCGAAAGTGTCCTGCAGGCGGTGGATATCGACAAGGCCATGGCGGTGATCGTCGCCATTGAAAACCCCGCCAAGACCCGTATGGTCGTCGATGCGGTCACGCGGGTCGCCCCGCAGGTCACCACCGTCGTCGCCGTGCGTAATGCCAGTCAGATGGAGATCATCGAGACCTTCCCCGTCGATTGTGTGATCAACACCTCGGATCTGGTCTCCGAGGCGATTCTCGATGCAATCTTGCGCTGCAGAATTGATCGTCCGGGGGACGGCACGGTGGAGCGTATAAAAAATTCTCTTCGAGCCTGAGCGGGTTTTTTATCGATCTTTAAGCAATCGAGGTTTATAATTCCACTCCCTTCACGAGCGGTCCCATAGCTCAGTTGGTAGAGCACCACCTTGACATGGTGGTGGTCACAGGTTCAAGTCCTGTTGGGGCCACCATATTTCTCTTTGATCCCCTACGAATATCTTCACCTTTAAACCCCAAAACGATCGAGATAATTTCAAGAGATTTATTTGCATTGACTTTCGTATTTGCCAAAGATTTTTTTCGATTGATAATGGAGAGAAAGAGAGGGATAAAAGGCAGGGCCGAGGGACGATCAGTTGCCTCGGCTTCCGGGTTTGACGGCGGTGCTTCCTTCGGCGCAGAGGGGGCACTTCTGGGGACTATACATGGCAAATTCGAAATCAGCAAGAGCGTAGAAGGGTTTGTCGTGGGGGAGCTTGCACTGGGACTTTGTCGTTTTGTCGGATCCCTGGCGTCGGCAGAATCCCCGGTTGGCAAGTGCGGCGAAGCCGACGACGTCTGCTCCGAGCTTTTCGATTATTTGGGCGGCTTCCATGGCGGAGCCTCCTGTGGTGATGATATCTTCGCAGATCAGCACCTTCTCTCCGGGGGCGACTTCGAAACCGCGACGCAACTCCATCTGCCCCTCTTTGCGTTCGACAAAGATCGATCGTACCCCAAGAGCACGGGCCAGTTCGTATCCGGCCAGTACGCCTCCAAGGGCCGGAGCACAAACCGTATCGATCTCTAGGCTGCTTTCGAGGATCTGCCGGGCCAGTTCCTTCGCCAGCATTTCGGCTCGTTTGGGATCTTCCAGCACTTTCGCGCTTTGTAGATAGCGGTTGGAGTGGTTTCCACTGGAGAGAATGAAGTGCCCCTCCAGCAAAGCGCCGGCCTCTTTATAGATCTTTTCAACGTCCATCGTCACACTTTCAGGATATCGGCCTCTTTGGCCTTGAGGGATTCGTCGACCATAGCAATATACTCATCGGTGAGTTTCTGGATTTGGTCCAGCGCCCGCTTCATCTCGTCTTCGCTGATCTCCTTGTCGTGCTCGAGGCGCTTGATCTTGTTATTGGCTTCTTTGCGGACATTACGGATGGCAACTTTGGCTTTCTCTGCCATCTGCTTGGCCTGCTTGACGATCTCCTGGCGTTGTTCGACGGTCATGGGAGGGAAGAAAAGTTTGATGAAGTCTCCGTCGTTGTTGGGGTTGACCCCGATGTTGGCCTCCTGGATCGCCTTTTCGATGGCGGGAAGCAAGGACTTTTCCCAGGGGTTGATGGCGATGGTGGTCGCATCCTGGACGACGACGCTGCCGACCTGATTGAGGGGGGTGGGGGTGCCGTAATAGTCCACTTTGATGGCATCGACAATCTGGGTCGTTACTTTGCCGGTGCGTAGGGTAGCGAAGTCCCGCTTCATTGCCTCGATGCTTTTGGCCATATGGTCCTTTGCTTCTTCGAAAATCTCTTCGAGCATTTTCCATTCCTTCTAAGTGATTTTGGGTAAATTCAATGAGGTATTCTAACCTCTTTTGGCTTATAGGGGGAGGGGAAAGAGAAACGGGAGTCCGAGGGGAGAAAATCTGATTAGCTCTTATTGTTCTCCGCCGGCATCACGGGCGCAGTTGGGGCGGCAGGGGTTGCAGCGGGAGAGGGCACAGAGGCCTTTTGCTCGGTTTTGGGGAGAGTGTCGACGACGGAGCGGGTATTCTGCTTGTTGTAGAGATAGCCGAGGGCCAGGGTATTGAGGATAAAAAGCAGTCCGAGAGTGAAAGTTGCTTTGGCCAGGACGCCACCGGGCCCCTTGGCGCCGAAGAGAGATTCGTTGCTTCCGCTATAGGCTCCCAGTCCGATACTGGAACTCTTCTGGAGCAGGATAGTGATGGTGATCAGAATGGCGAGAATAATCTGCACAATCATCAAGGTCGATGTCATAATGCCTCTTTTCCGAAATGCTGTGATTCGTTCGTTTGGATATAATTCGGCGCGATTATACCCTATTTACGATGAAAAAGCCCAAGGTCTCCATGAAAGCCGTCAAAGAGTTCTGCCGTTTTGCCTCCTCTTATAGCCATTACAGCATCATTCAACGGCAGGCGGCGGAGTATCTGGCTTCCTGGATTCGCGAGCCGGATCTGGGGAATGTGATAGATTTGGGTTGTGGTGACGGGGAGATCTTTCGGCAGATAAAGTGTCGAGGATTTCGTTTCGAAACGTTTTTTGCCGTCGATTTGGCGGAGTCGATGCTCGCGCTGCACCCCCAGGAGGCCCGGGTCAAGGCTCTTTTGGGGGACTTCAACGATCGGGATTTTCTTGAAAGCCTTACGGAGCTTTCACCCCAAACCCTGCTCTCATCCTCCGCGCTTCAATGGAGCCGTGATTTAGACATGACATTGCATTCTCTTTCTCATATGGGATGCCGAAGCTATTTTTCTATTTTTACCGACGGGACCTTTTCGACCTTGCATCGCCTGGCAGGGGTCGACTCGCCTATTCGGAGTTTTGAAGAGACCAAGGCCTTGCTGGAAGCCTACTACCGTATACGGCGCCTTGAGCGGGTGCACTATCGGCTCCATTTCGAGACGACTCGGGAGATGTTTCGCTATATCAAGCGCAGCGGTGTCAGTGGGGGAGAGGCCCGTCTGAATTACCGGGAGGCCAGGGGGCTGATGGAGTGCTATCCGCTCGACTATCTGGAGTTTGAACTGCTCTTTGCTGCCTTGGAACCCAAAAGATCTTTTTCCAGGTCGTAGAGTTCGTATCGAAGTTTTTTGAATAGAGTCGAGAGCTTGGGCTCTGTGAGTTTACAGGCCTCCTCCAGCACCCGTGCCGACTCCTGGGTGCGGGAAAAGTTGGCGATCAGCAGTGAAGTGAGATCTTCCCGCTTCATTTCGCTGGGAGTACTCTCTTTGAGGACGTCGCTCCCAATATCCCGATAGGCAAGGCGAGAGGGATCGTAGGCTTGTTGAAGGGCGTGACGCAACTCTTTGAAACGCCGGGATGCCGCCTCGTTGTCATAGAGATATCTCTGGCAATCTTCCAGGACCCGCAAACCCTCTTTGAGGCGGTTGAGGTTGGCATCGATCATCCGCTGAAGGCGGGACTCCTCAGGATCACTCGTCACTGCTGAAGATCCCTAGGAGTTGGAGAATAGCGGTAAACATGTTAAGAAAATCGATGTAGAGGCTTACGGCCGCATCGACGGGAGAGTCATAAGCGCCATTAGCGATATTCTGGGTATCGTAAATCGTAAAGAGCCCAAAGAGTAAGATGACTCCCGCACTGATAAAGACGCTTATCATGGGGCTTTTGAAAATAAAGATATTGATCAGCGAGGCGACGATTACCACAATCAAAGTGATAAAGAGCGGTTTACCCCAACTGGAGAAATCGGTTTTGCTGTTGATGGCAAAGAGGCTCAAGGCTCCGAAAAGGACCGCCGTCATCAAAAAGGCGTTACCTATGACGGCTCCTTGGCCCATTCCGATAAGAGCGGCGAGCATGGGCACCAGAGAGACCCCCGTTAGAAAGGTAAAGAGAAAGAGCATCATCAGATTGAGTCCGGGTTTTCCCCGAGACATACCCAAGCCGAAGAAGAGAATCAGCAGTTCGGCGCCGAAAATGAACCATTTGTACTGCATAACGGCAGCCGCAAAAGGCATCGTCACATAAGCGCCTACGGCAGCGGCAATCATACTGGCTGCAAGAAGCTGGTAGGTCTTTTTCATAAATTCGACGCCGGCGGCACTGCGCTCATCGACGTATCCAGTCTCCACAATCCGTGTATAGTTCCGATCATAAAGTGACATGGTCGGTCTCCTTTTTAATAAAGTTTTGTCGCTAATATAGCAGGAATTTTATCGTCAAGGTTAATAAGAAATAAATAATCAGATAAAATTTGTCGGATTTGCGAGTTCCGTTTCGATTTGAAATAGGGTAGTGACTGCCAAGAAATAATAATATATTAATGATAGCAATCTTTCATATCGGGGATTTTCCCGAATTTTTTTCAATTTCTCCTGCAAACCTCTTGACAAGGGTGAGAGTTTTGTCTATAATACGCGTCCACAAACACAGAGAGCCCGAGAGAGCGATCTAAGACAGAGCCCAAAGTATGGGA
>JALSTG010000191.1 GCA_026983875.1 Campylobacteraceae bacterium | reverse complement strand
AGGTCGCCGCTGCAGTATCTGCTTTGACCGGCGTTTCGAAGTCAGTGCCGCCAAAGCCGCCGAATTGGGCGAAAAAAGCTACACCTCTACCCTCCTGACATCGCCCAAAAAATCCCTCCAACAGCTCCGCCGCGAGGGGGAGCGTCTGGCAGCGGTACATGGTCTGGAGTTTATCGCCCCGGACTACCGCAAAGCCTCGGGCACCCAAGAGCAGAACCGCCTGGCGAAAGAGGCCCGACTCTACCGCCAGGACTACTGCGGCTGCCTCTACGGCCTGAATATTCAGCGCGATCAACAGCATAAGCTTGCCGACGAACTTTTCAGCGCCGTCTCCGGGCAGATTCAGCCGGAGTCCATCGAAGAGCGTCTCGCACTGTATGAAAAACGCATTGAGCTGGAAGAGCGAGGGGTCGAGTACAGAATCGTCAGAGAACGTTTTCTGAACTGGAGACTGCTCTCGGGACTTCTAAAGGTCAAAGGCCGCCCTACTCCCGCACACATCCTCCCTTACTCCACGCTCAAACGCGGCTACACCCGGGGGAAGATCGCCGAAAGGATCGGGCCGCTCTCCTACCTGAACCGCGACGAGGTGCGCTTCCTCACCCTCCAAGAGTATCAGAGGCGTCTGGGCCGCAAAATCCGCAGCCTGACCGAGTTGATCTTCGCGCCGCCTTCCTTTGAGGAGGAACTGGCGATACGCCGCTCACTCTGTGAGAATCTATACGATCTCGGCGCCCTGCTCGTCGTCGATGAGATTCCCGACGGAAAGATCGAACTTCGTCTCGAGAGCCACACTTTCGAAGATGTCCGGGAACGTCTGATCCTTGTGAACGCAGAAGAGGAAAAGTAAACCGCTCTTTTACCTATTTTCGATAAAATATTTTCCAATTCCTCCCGGTGGCGATTGAAAACCCGCCAAAAAACCCATAGAAAGGTCGATTGTGTCAGACGTGCTCTACAATGTCATGGAGATTCAGAAAATCCTGCCCCACCGTTTCCCGTTTCTGCTGGTGGATCGCATCACGGCTTTGGAGCCCGGCGTATCCATCGAGGGCTACAAAAACGTATCGATATCGGAGCCGGTTTTCCAGGGGCATTTCCCCGACCATCCGATCTATCCCGGCGTCATGATCATCGAAGGCATGGCCCAAGCGGGAGGCGTCCTGGCATTCAAAAGTATGGACAGTGCCGGTCAGGAGAACACCCAAGATAAGGTCGTCTATTTCATGAGCATCGACAAGGCCAAGTTCCGGGCCCCCGTTACCCCGGGAGATCAACTGGTCTACCGCCTGGAGGTCATCAAGAACAAAGGAGCCGTCTGGTTTCTCGACGGCAAGGCATTCGTCGACGACAAACTGGTCGCCGAAGCCCAACTCAAAGCAATGATCGTCGACAAGTGACTTCCGTGCGCAACAGCCTTATCCATCCCACTGCCCAGATCGCCGAAGATGCCCAAATCGCCGAAGGCGTCACTATCGGAGCCTACACCGTCATCGGCCCCGAAGTCATCATCGGTGAAGGGACGGAAATCGGTAGCCATGCTCTCATCGAAGGAGCAACCACCATCGGCCGAAAAAACCGGATCTTCTCCCATGCCGTCGTCGGTTCGATCCCCCAGGATCTCAAATACCGCGGGGAGAAGGTCCGCCTGGAGATCGGTGACCGCAACATTATCCGGGAGTTTACCCTCATCAATCCCGGCACCGAAGGCGGCGGCGGTATCACCCGTATCGGCAACGACAATCTCCTCATGGCCTACGTCCATATCGCTCACGACGTCCAGGTCGGTGATCACTGTATCCTCGCAAACGCCGCGACCCTGGCCGGCCATGTAGAACTGGGAGACCATGTCGTCGTGGGCGGGATGACTCCGATTCATCAGTTCGTCCATATCGGCGACTACGCCATGATTGCCGGTGCCAGTGCCCTGAGTCAGGATATTCCTCCCTACTGTCTGGCCGAAGGCAACCGGGCCGTTCTGCGGGGGCTCAACCTGACGGGTCTGCGTCGCAAACTGGACCGTCACACTATCGATGCGCTCAAATCCGCCTACCGGCAACTTTTCGAACAGGGCGAACCCCTGCGTGAAACGGCCGAAAAGATCGAAAAAGAGACCGACGATGAAGCGGTGGCCAAACTCTGTCGCTTCATTCTCGATTCCTCCCGGGGAATCCCCTTTAAAAGGAAAAATCATGCCCAATAAAAAATGCAGCTTCTGCGGCAGTGCCGAGAGCGAAGAGAATCCCCTCATCGCAGGCAACAACGCCTATATATGTTCCAATTGCGTCGTCTCCGCCTACAAAATCCTCTTCGGTGAAGAGGAAGAAAACAGTGCCGGCAGCGACTTCAACCCCCGTCTGCTCACTCCCAAAGAGCTCAAAACACTGCTGGACGAATATGTCATCGGCCAGGAAGAAGCCAAAAAGACTCTCTCCGTCGCCGTATACAATCACTATAAACGGATCTTCAAAAAGATCGAAGACGACGACACCGACATCGCCAAGTCCAATATTCTCCTCATCGGACCGACGGGAAGCGGCAAGACGCTCCTGGCTCAGAGCATCGCTCGATTTCTCGATGTTCCCATCGCCATCGCCGATGCCACCAATCTGACCGAGGCAGGATATGTGGGTGAGGATGTGGAAAATATCCTTACCAAACTCCTCATGGCAGCCGACGGCGATGTGGAAAAAGCGGAGAAGGGAATCGTCTTCATTGACGAAGTGGACAAGATCGCCCGCCTTGGAGAGAATCGCTCCATCACCCGGGATGTTTCAGGAGAAGGAGTCCAGCAGGCTCTGCTGAAAATCATCGAGGGTTCCGTCGTCAACATCCCGCCCAAAGGGGGTCGGAAACATCCCAATCAGGATTTCATTCAACTCGACACCTCCAATATCCTCTTTATCTGCGGCGGGGCCTTTGACGGTCTGAATGATATGATCAAACGCCGCCTCGGGGGCAATACCATGGGCTTCGGGCAGAAAAAGCGAAGCAAGCAGGAGGAGGAGAATCTTCTACACCTTGTTGAGCCGGACGATCTGGTCAGCTACGGGTTGATCCCCGAACTTATCGGGCGCCTTCATGTGATCGCCACCCTCAATCCCATCAGTGTCGACGATATGGTACGGATCTTGACCGAACCCAAAAATGCCCTGGTCAAACAGTACAAGAAACTCTTCGAGCTCGACGGAGTGACCCTGACTTTTGAAGAAGAAGCCCTGCGCCGGATCGCGCAAAAGGCTATCGAGCGCAAGACGGGAGCCCGGGGGCTACGTTCCATCCTCGAAGAGATCCTCCTCGACGTGATGTTCGAATTGCCGGAGCTGGAGGGCTATGAAGTGGTCATCACCCCCGATGTGGTGGAGAAGAACTCTCCGCCTCTTTATCTCAAAGAGAAAAAAAGTGCATAAACTCAATAAGGATCAGATGATATGTTCGGATTTATGAAAAATATTTTCGGAGCTTTTTCCAAAGACCTGGCTATCGACTTGGGTACTGCCAATACCCTGGTCCTGGTCAAAGGGCAGGGGATCAGCATCAACGAACCCTCCGTGGTTGCCATTCAGGTGGACAAACATGGCCAGGAGCATATCCTTGCCGTGGGCCAGGAGGCGAAAAACATGGTCGGAAAGACTCCGGGAAACATCAAGGCCATCCGCCCCATGAAAGACGGTGTCATCGCCGATTTCCACGTCACGGAGATGATGATCGAGTATTTCATCCGCAAGGTCCACGGCCGCAAAAGCTTCTCCTCTCCCAGGGTCGTCATCTGCGTGCCCTACGGCTTGACCCAGGTGGAACGCAAAGCGGTCCGCGAGTCGGCGATGAATGCCGGTGCCCGCTATGTCTATCTGATCGAAGAGCCGATGGCCGCGGCCATTGGAGCCGGGCTTCCCGTCCGTGATCCCCAGGGGAACCTGGTCGTCGATATCGGCGGCGGCACCACCGAAATCGGCGTCATCTCTCTCGGAGGACTGGTCATCAGCAAATCGATCCGGGTGGCCGGAGATACCCTCGACAGTGCCATCGTCGACTATGTCAAAAAGAAATTCAATCTTCTTATCGGTGATCGGGTCGCCGAAGAGCTCAAGATCCAGATTGGGACCGCCGTCTCCCTGGATGAGGAGCTGGTGACTGTCGTAAGGGGCCGGGATCAGGTGGAGGGAACCCTGACCTCCGTGGAGATCACCAGCGAACATATCCGTGAAGCTATCAGCGAACCTCTTCGGCAGATCGCGGAAGCTCTCAAAAACGTCTTGGAACAAACGCCGCCGGATCTGGCCGGAGACATCGTGGAAAACGGCATCGTCCTCACCGGCGGCGGTGCCCTGATCCGCGGCCTGGACAAGTATCTCTCCGATATCGTCAAACTCCCCGTCTACATCGCCGAAGATCCTCTTCTCGCCGTAGCCAAAGGAACGGGTAAGGCCCTCGACGAACTCGACCTGCTTCAGCAGACTGCCTTCGAAGAGTAAGCCGGACCTCAATGAAGTCGAAGCTCCTCCTCCTCGCGCTCCTGGGAATTGTTCTTTTTGTTCTTCTCGCCCAGAATCGACAGGAGATACGGGGAGCCCTTCTCAACCTTGTCGCCCCCCTTAAAATCGGCTACAAAGATCTGACCCGCGAGATCAAGAGCAAGAGCCAAAGCTACCTCTTCCAAAAAGAGCAGATTCAAAAACTGACCCGCGAAAATCGGGTGCTGAGAAAATACCTTCTCGATCAGACCCACTATCTCCGTCAGGTCGCCTCCCTCTATAAAGCAATTCCTACATTGGTAAAACTCCCCTACAAGAGCGTGACTCTTGTCGATACCGTCTCCTATGTCAAACTCAACAAGTTTGACGAAGTACTCCTGAGTCTTCCGAAGAAACAGGCTCTCGTCGGAGAGCATGTCTACGGACTTATTCAGGATGAAGTAGTGGCAGGAACGGCCGAGATGAAAAACGGCGTCCTCTACGGCTATCTGCTCCCCAATCCCAAATGCCGTTTCGGTGTCTTTGTCGGGCCCAAACGCCATCCCGGTATCGCCATGGGAAACGGCGCAAAGTTGATGGCGGTACGCTTCATCCCCAAATGGGCCGATATTAAAAAGGGAGACCGGGTCGAAACCAGCGGTCTGGATCGTATTTTCTTCGCCAATATCCCCGTAGGAATCGTCAAAAAGGTTCTCATCGAAGGTGGATACAAAACCGCCTATATCGAAACCTATGCCGATACGCTTCACCCGAAGCTTTTCTTCCTCATTACCGATCCGCGTCCCTATCTCGCCTCCTCCTATGATCAAAAAAGTTCTTTCCCGGATCACGACTACCCCTATGCCCATCAGAAAAAACTCACGACGGAACGCAATATCAGCAGCGTTCCCCAGATGCTGCAGACCCAAGAGCTGGAGATCAATCCCGAAGAGTTTGAAATCCCCAAAGAACCGGAACCCACACCGGAGAAAAAAACGACTCCCAAAAGTCTGCCCTCCCCTCAGAAAAAATCACCTAAAGCCCGTAAAGAGCAGACTCCACCCCGGCAAGAAGTAATGCCAAATCCTGAAAAGTCGACTCCCAAACCCCAAGAGCCCATAAGAAAAAAACATCCCTCCCCCTTCGACATTCTCAACACGACTCGACTTTAGCACAATACTGAATCTTTCCAGCCCAAAGCCTAGATACGGCGGCACAAAGGGAAATCGAGCCTAAATCACGAAGCCAAAAATCGACATGTCTCCTCCCTCTTCTCCAGACCCAACACTTAATACGCCGCTCTAATCCCCCTCTTTGGCACCTTTAAGTATAATCACAAACTAAAATCCAAGAGGTTTCTCCATGCCCAAGCGCGAAGACATCCAGACTATTCTCCTCATCGGCTCCGGCCCCATCGTCATCGGCCAAGCCTGCGAATTCGACTACTCCGGTACCCAGGCGGCCAAGACCCTCAAAGAGCTCGGCTACCGGGTAGTTCTTATCAACTCCAATCCCGCGACCATCATGACCGACCCCGAGTTCGCCGACCGGACCTATATCGAGCCCATCGAGCCCGATGTGATAGCCCGGATCATTGAAAAGGAAAAGGTTAACGCCATTCTGCCGACCATGGGAGGCCAGACCGCCCTAAACGTCGCCATGGAGATGTATGAGCGGGGGATGCTAAAGGGAATCGAATTCCTCGGCGCCAATCCCGAGGCGATCAAAAAAGGCGAAGACCGCCAAGCCTTCAAAGAGGCGATGCAGAAGATCGGGATGGATCTCCCCATCTCCAAATACGCCTATAACATGGACGAAGCCATTGCCGCCGCCAAGGAGATCGGCTTCCCTCTCATCATCCGTGCCTCCTACACCCTCGCCGGTGGGGGCAGCGGCGTGGCCTACAATATGGACGAGTTCAAAGAGATCGCCAAAGGCGGCCTGGAGGCCAGCCCCATCAGCGAAATCCTCATCGAGGAGTCGCTCCTGGGATGGAAAGAGTACGAGATGGAGGTGATCCGGGACCGTGCCGACAACTGCATCATCGTCTGCTCCATCGAAAACCTCGATCCCATGGGGGTCCATACCGGAGACTCCATCACCATCGCCCCGGCCCTGACCCTGACGGATAAGGAGTATCAGCGGATGCGGGACGCCAGCTTCGCCATCCTCCGGGAGATCGGCGTCGATACCGGCGGCTCCAACG
>JALSTG010000190.1 GCA_026983875.1 Campylobacteraceae bacterium | reverse complement strand
CAGATCATGAACGAGATCCGCGCCGCCCAGGAGGCACAGCGTCAGCAACAGCAGGGATAAGCGGGTGAAACATCTGATTCTCCGGGACGAAAGCGCGCTCTACTACGCTTGCGGTTACAGCTGCGACAACGCTATCTTGCTGCAACTGGGCGACGAGGCGTGGTTTTTTACCGACGGCCGCTACAGCGTGGAAGCCCGGGAAGCGGTCCGCGGAGCGGAGGTGGTGATCGCCTCGGATATCGTTGCCGCAGCAGCCAAACGCCTGAAAAAGCAGGGTGTCAAGCGCTGTGCCTACGATCCGAAGGAGTGGGACTGCCACCGCTTTGGGCATCTCGATCCCAAAAGGAGAATCCATTGGGTCGCCAAACCCGACTACTCCCATAAGCAGCGGATCATCAAGACTCCCCGGGAGATCGCTTTGCTACGGGAGGCGGCCCGGCAAGGGGCCAAGGCATTCGACAAGATCGCCCGAGCCTTCTCCAAAGAGGGATTCGGGATGGATGAACGGAGTCTGCATTTTCTCGCAGAACGGATTTTGCGCAAGGAGGGGAAGCGGGAGCTGAGTTTCGATCCTATCGTCGCTATCGGACCCAACGCCGCGAAGCCCCACGCCCTGCCGACGAATCGGAAGCTGAAAAAAGGCGATCTCCTTCTGCTGGATGCGGGAGTCAAGGTGGAGCGCTACTGCTCCGATCGTACCCGCACCGTTCGGGCCGTCAAGGGTTTCGATTTCGGGACGATCCAGGGCTTCAAATCCAAAAAGATCCAAAAAGCCTACGATACGGCGCTCAAGGCCCACGACCTAGCTATCGCCGGTGCGCGGAGCGGGATGAGGGCGCAGCAGATCGACGCTCTGGCCCGTGAGGTGATCGAGAAGGCGGGCTACGGCAAGTATTTCGTCCACTCCACCGGTCACGGAGTGGGACTGGATATCCATGAGATGCCCTATATCTCTCCCCGGAGTCGGACCCGGATCGAGGATGGGATGGTCTTTACCGTAGAGCCCGGGATCTACATTCCCGGGGCTTTCGGGATTCGCATCGAAGATACCGTGGCGATGCTCCACGGCAGGGCGGAGATCCTCTGAAGTCATGCCCCGCCTCAGACGACGGATCGGTGCGGGGTTGGAGGCGGTTTATACGGAGGGCTTTCCCTCGCGGGAAAAACCTCTGTCCGTCGGCGGAGGCGTCGAGGTATGGCTGGGGATCGGAGGCAATCTCGGTGATCCGATCCGGCGTTTCCAACGCCTGAGGCACTTTCTGAATCGCCGATCGGATCTGGAGTTGCTGGAGAGTTCTCCGGTTTTGCTCAATCCGCCCTTTGGCTATCTGGATCAGCCCAGGTTTGCCAATGCGGTCCTGAGGATCCGTACCCGGCTTGCGCCTTTGGATCTTCTCGATCGTCTTTTGGAGATCGAGCGTAGGTTCGGGCGGCAACGGAGTTTCAAAGATGCTCCCAGGACCCTGGATATCGATCTGCTTTTTTACGGAGAACGGCGGATCGAGCGTCCCAGGCTAGAGGTTCCTCACCCCCGCTGGAGAGAGCGAATCTCCGTCACCTGGCCTTTGGAGCGCCTCTCGCGCCGCCCGAGGATCGCGTCGCATCCCTCGGATGTCACGCACTAATTGAGTCACAAAGGAGCCCCATGGTCGAAGAGACCTTCGAAGCCCCCACCCCCAAAGAGGCTTTTGCCTTGGCCAAGGAAAAGTACGGCCGTTTCAGCGATCTACAGCTTCTGCGGGCCCGCCAGATCGCCGGCCGTGACGGGAAACTTGTCGCCGAAATTACCGTCGCCGTCTCCGAGAGCGACTATCTGGCGAGTATCGGTATCGACGAAGAGACCGAGCTGATGGACGAATTGGCCGAGCTTCGCTCCCGGCTGGAGCGGATGCGTGAAGCCGCGGGTATCTCCGTACCCTCTCTCGAGGCGACGGAAAAGGCGGTGAAGTTGCTGGAGAGCAAAGGCTTGCGTCGTGACTGGCTTCTGGAGCGTCTGGAGCCGATCCTGGGAAGCCCGACGGCAGGGGATGAGAAGCTTTTGCTGAGCTATCTGCTGGAGGAGATCGACGAGGGGTTGCGCGTGCTGCCCGAAGACCTTTCCCGCCGTCGGGTGATGATGATGGTGGGCCCCACGGGCGTGGGCAAGACGACGACCGTCGCCAAGCTGGCCGCCCGCTACTCCTATATGCTTGAACGTGATTATCGTGTCGCATTGATCAATCTCGACACTTGGAGGGCCGGAGCTTACGAGCAGCTGGACAATTTTGCCAAGATCCTTCATCTGGAGCATCGTCAACCCGAGAGCGTGGAGGAGTTCTCCCAGGTCCTGGACGCGTTGAGCGATTACGACGTGATTCTGGTGGATACGGCGGGAATATCCCCCTACGATACCGAGCGATTGATTCAAACGATTGAATTTCTCAAAGGCGTGCAGAATCGGGAGATCTCCACCAACTTGGTGATCTCCGCCACGGCCAAATATGAAGATATCGAGGAGATCTACGACCATTTCTCCTTTATCAATATCGAAAGTGCCATCGTCACGAAATTCGACGAGACCCGGCGTGTGGGCGATTTGATCGCCTTTTTGACCCAAAAGCATCTGCCGGTAAGCTATCTGAGTACGGGTCAGCGGGTGCCCGAGGATCTCTTGCCGGCGGACAAAGAGAAAATCCTCGAACAGTTTGCGGAGGAAATCGATGGCTGATCGGCAATTACAGCGGCTCAACCGTTCCCGCCTCAATGCCCTTAGAGAGGATGAATACTATTTGAGACTCGAACCCTTCACCCTCTCGAAAAAGAAGGCAAAAAAGATGCGGCCGGGAGATACGATTCTCCTGGGAGAGCGGCCTCCGGCCCTGGAAGTAGCTCGTAACGGAAAGAAAGTGGCTTCTGCCGTACCGACGGAAGGCGGGATACGCGTCGGTCCTCCAGAGGATGAAGATCTCATCGACGTTTCAGAACCCAAGAGAATCCGTTTTGAAGGACGTTTGGGGCTATTGCCCGCTACGGCCTCTCAATGTGGGGAGTTGCTGGAACTTCCGTGGCTTTCACTTCAAGCGATCGATCTTTTTGACGAGAAGGGCAGACACCGGGCGCAGGTCACGCTCGTCGTCCGGGATGAGGGCTTCGCTTTCGAAATCCTGGAGCTCTCTCATGGCTGAGAAGGTCCTGGTAGGTATGAGCGGCGGGGTGGATTCCACCGTGACGGCCCTACTCTTGAAAGAGAAGGGCTACGAAGTTACCGGCGTCTATATGAAGCTCCACGACAACGAAGCCTATCATCGGGAAAACTACGCCAAAGCGAGCCGGGTGGGGGAATATCTGGGCATCGAGGTGCACTTTCTCGACATCTCCGACGCCTTCCGCCGGGAAGTCTACGACTATTTTGTCGAGGAGTACCGTGCCGGCCGCACCCCCAATCCCTGCGTCGTCTGCAACCGGCAGATCAAATTCGGCCGGATGATCGCCTTTGCCGACACTCTGGGGATCGAGAAGGTTGCGACCGGCCACTATCTGCGCTGTGACGGTCGCTATATCTATACGGCTGTGGACGAAAACAAGGATCAGAGTTACTTCCTTGCCGAAGTACGCAAAGAGGTGCTTCCTAGGCTGATCTTTCCCCTGGGGGAGATGCGCAAGGATCAGGTCAAGGCGATAGCCTCCCGTATCCCCGTGCTTGCGGATATCGCTGCGCAAAAAGAGAGCAGCGAAATCTGTTTCGTGGAGAATGACTACACCGAGATCCTCCAGCGTCATATGGAGATCGACCGGGAGGGGGAGGTTCTGGACGAGGAGGGCAATGTGGTAGGCACCCACCGGGGCTATATGCACTATACCATCGGTAAACGTCGGGGCTTTACCGTTCGGGGCGCCCATGATCCGCATTATGTGCTTCGTCTGGATCCGGAGCATAATCGTATCGTCGTGGGGACCCGAGAGCGTCTGGCGGAGCATAGCTTCGGCCTCCACAGTGTCAACCTCTTCGAGGAGATCGAGTCCGCTGAATGTCAGGTCAAGGTTCGATACCGTACCCGTGCCGTACCCGCGCGCGTTACTTTCAACGGCGACCGGGGTTTCGTCGAGCTTGCCGAACCGGTCTACGGGTTGGCCCGAGGGCAGTTCGCCGTCTTTTACGACGGCGAACGCCTGCTTGGAGGCGGGGTGATAGACTAACCCAAAGGTGCTATAATATTTTCCACTTTTCCAAATTAACTAAAAGAGAGTTGAGAGATGCCACTTTTTGACGATGATGATTTTATGATGACGACGCCTAGGGAGAACTTTTTTCAGATCCTTCGCACGGCCAACCAGAATATCGTGGAGAAGGAGATTGAGAAGGTGATCGAGCGGCTGGCGGTGGCTGAGAAGATGCTCGAAGAGCAGGGGCTCGACGAGGAGTACGAGCGCCGGGTCCGTAGTGAGATCGCCTCGGCACCCGAAGATATGGAAAACCGTAAAAACTCCCTCTTTATCGAGACCGTGGGCAATATCGTCACCCAGTGCGAATAGGAAGCTGTGGTGCTTGAAGCGGTCGAAAGACGGATCGGTCACTATATTGACGAGTTGGAAGACCGGGATGCGGCGGCCCTATATGCCCGGCTGCCGGCAGGTAAACGTCTAAGAGCTCGACTGATCCTGACCATCGCCGGCAGCGGTCCCGCGGCGATCAAGACGGCGGCGGTGGTGGAGATGATCCATGCCGCCAGTCTGCTCCACGACGACGTGATCGATGACGCCTTCGTCCGGCGAGGACGTCCTTCGCTCAATGCGCTCTACGGCAACAAAACCTCCATTATGTTCGGGGACGTTCTCTATTCGAAAGCCTTTCACGAGCTGGTCGATATTGATCGCCGAGTGGCTCGCGTCGTCTCCGCGGCGGTCGTAGAGCTGAGCTTGGGAGAGCGCCGGGATCTCCTGCTCTCCCAATCCTTCAATACCGATCGGGAAGTCTATCTTCATATGATCTACCAAAAGACCGCCAGTCTCATCGAAGCCGCCTCGGAAGCGGCGGCGATCCTGGCGGGGAAAAACCCTGATGCCTACCGCACCTACGGACGCAATCTGGGCATTGCGTTCCAAATGATCGACGATCTGCTGGATATCACCCAGAGTGCCGAACAGCTGGGCAAGCCGGCGATGCACGATTTCCAAGAGGGCAAGACGACGCTGCCCTATATCTACCTTCACGAAGCCTTAGGTGAGGCGGATCGGGAGAGACTTCTGGCGATGCACGGCCGGCCCGTGACCGAGGAGAATGCGGCTTGGATCCGTGGAAAAATGGCCGAGACCGGTGCGCTGGAACGGGCCCGCGGCGAAGCCGAAGCCTTGGTGAATGAAGCGATTGGCTTGATGAAACGGGAGAGAGAACCGGCACTCGAGGCCATGGCCAGAAAGATGATCGAAAGGGACTACTGATGCACTATCAGGTGGTGAGTTTCAACTACAAACACTGCGACCTCGAACAGCGTGAAGCCCTGGCCTTTCGCAACGATGAGGAGATCCGGGAGTTTCTGCGGACGCTGGTGGCCTTCGATTTTATGCTCGAAGCTTTCGTCATCAATACCTGCAACCGCATCGAAGTGGTCACCGCCAGCCGGGACAACTTCGCGACCTTTCATGCCGTGCTGGGTCTGCTCAGCCGCAGCCGTGGGGTCAATTTCTATGAACTGGAGAAGAGTGCGCGGCGCTACGAGGACGAAGAGGCGGTACGTCATCTCTTCACCGTCGTCAGCTCCCTTGACTCCCTGGTCGTCGGTGAAGCGCAGATCACCGGTCAGGTGAAGCAGGCCTTCAAGCTCTCCTACGAAAACGGCACGGCGGGCCGGGAACTCAACCGGGTTTTGAGCTATGCCGTCAAATGCGCCGCCGAGGTACGCAACGCGACCAACATTTCCGAAAATCCCGTCTCTATCGCTTCCGTGGCCGTGGCCCAGGCTACGGAGGAGATGGGCGGTTCTCTGGCGGGGATGACCGGCGTCGTGATAGGAACCGGAGAGATGGGCCGTTTGGCGGCCAAGCATTTGTTGCGTTCCGGCGCGGACGTCGTGCTGATCTCCCGGACCCGTGAAAGAGCCGAAGCCCTGGCTGACGAACTGGGGGAGAATGTCCGGGTGGAGGATTTTGACAGGCTTGAGAGGATCATTAACCGCTACCGCCTCCTCTTTACCGCCACCGCTTCGCCGGAGCCGATCATTACTCGGACCATGGTGGAGGAGAAACCCCTGCGACGGGTCTGGTTCGATATGGCTATCCCGAGAGATATCGAGGAGGGGGTCGAGAGTGAGGTGCGCCTTTACCGGATCGACGATCTTCAGGAGATCTCCAAAAGCAATCACGCTCTGCGTCAGGAGCAGGCATTGCGGGCGGGGGAGATCGTCGAGCGCTATTGCGACGACTTTTTCCGCTGGCTTCAGGCCCTCTCCGTCGAGCCGGTGATCAAAGAGATGCGCTTGGAGATCCAACGGGTCGTCGAGGAAGAAGTGGCCCGGGCTCTGCGTAAGGGCTATGTCGCTGAAGAGAGTGCCGAGAATGTTCGTTATCTAGTGGCTCAGGCCTTTGACAAGTTTCTCCATGTGCCGACGAAAAACCTCCGGAAGATCTCCAAAGAAGCCGAGGGGAGTCGGGCTATCGAAGCGATCCGAGAGATCTTCGGTATCGATGTCTCCGAA
>JALSTG010000189.1 GCA_026983875.1 Campylobacteraceae bacterium | reverse complement strand
CTCCAGGGCCAGGAGGATCGTCCCCCCCGCCACCGCCAGATCCAGCGGGGTCAGATGGATGCTGCCGCTGGCACTGTAGATCGACTCCTCCGTCGCCATCAGGAAAAAAAAGGGCACCAGCGCCAGTAACGCCAGGATCAGATCCCAGAGGGTTATGGTGTCGGGATCCTGTCGCCGGGAGCCCGGATAGATCAAAAACCCCAAAGAGGCCAGAAAAGAGAAGTGCGCCGCGTTGAACCAGAGATCGCTGAGTCCGCCACGCATATTGACATAGTAGTGAAAGACGGCGATAGCCGCCCCGTAGATCGTCAAAATCGGAGCAAGCCGCTTACGAGAGAGCATCGATAATCCTTCCATACTTTACGGGATACCCGGTGGGCCATCCGACACTCCGCCCGCCGAGTATCCCGTCTCCGTCTTATCTCAAACGGACGAAGCCGGGAAAATTCCTACTTGGCGATGAGACGATCGGGGATCTTGATCCCCTGCTCGCGGTAGTATTTGGCCGCACCGGGATGCAGAGGCATCGGCAGCCCTTCGATCGCTTTTTGCAGGGACATCGCCTTGGTCGCTTTGTGGACCGTATTGAGGAAGGGGAGATTCTCGTACATGGTCTTGGTCAGTAGGTAGACCGTCTCTTCGGGCACATCCTTGGAGACTACCAGAAGATTGGGTTGGGCGATGGTGTGAACCTCCTTGTTTAGACCGGGATAGCTTCCCTTGGGGATGATGTAGCGGTTCCAGACCGGGAAGGCTTGCTGAATCTTCTTGAGCTGATCGTCGGTAAACTCCAGGATCGAAATCTTGTCGGCGCCGATGTTGGCGAAGGCCTGGGTCACGGCGCTGGCCGGCACGCCGGCGGGAATATTCATCCCTTCGACTTTGTGATCCTGAAGCGCCCGGGCACTGGCTCCGTATCCCATGTACCGCAGATCCATCTTGTTGTAATCGATTCCCAGGGCCTTCATGATGGTCTCACCCGAAACCCGGGTGCCGGAGTTGCGCTTGCCGATACTAAAGGGTTTGCCGTAGAGATTTTTCAGATCCATGATATTGCCGCTCTTGGCGTAGTCGTTGTAGACGACGAACTGCTCGACGTTTTGCCAGAGCATGCTGACGGAGCGGAGATTTTTGCGAGGTTTACCCTCGTACTTACCGACCCCCTGCCAGGCCATAGAGCCGAAGAGCCCCTGCAAGATGGCGAAGTCCACCTCACCCTTGTCGATCATATCCACGTTTTCTCCGCTGCCGGCACTGGTGACGGCGGAGAAGGTCATGCCGTACTTTTTGGCCAGTTTGAGACTAGCGATGGTGGCGATTCCTACGCCCACGGGATAGTAGGTCCCGCCGGTGCTCGCCGTGGCGATGATGTACTTCTTCTCCTTCTTCGCCGCCTGGGCACCCGTGACCATTCCCGCCGCGATCAGCGATCCCAGCAGAAGCCTTCCGATAAAGCTACGTCGTTTCATTTTTCTCTCCTTATGAATGATGATGGACAAAAACTATTATAGGAGATTTCACTTGAAAATACTTGAGGAAAATCAAATATAAAAGGCTACGCAACGGGGGGCAGTTTTCGCCCATGGGTAAAAGTGAAGCGAAAGAGTTTACACAAAAAACTGCAGCGTAATTCGTCACAATGTGATAGCGAAAATTTTTCGTTTATTTACCGTCGATTTGGTCGCATAAGGATTGAGAGGGGAGGGAACAAACAACGAAGTATGTAAGCAGCCAAAAAAGGAGATCCTTTTCGGCCGAAGATGCGGGAAAGAAGCGAAAAAGATTAGACTTTGGCTTCTTCCCGGCGCTGGAGATACTCCCAGAACTCGTCCACATCCTTCTGGATCTGTTCGATGACGTGGCGGTTTTCGGGCTTGAAGAGGTGCTTGTAGCGCCCCTGGGCCGCCAGGTACTCTTCGACGGGAATGACGTTTTTGGGCCGATAGAGGATGTTGAGCTCACGGCCGTTGATGATCTCATAGATGGGGAACATCAGGCTGTCGGTCGCCAGATCGGTGATATGAATCGTATCTTTGGGATCAAACTTCCACTCGGTGGTACAGGCGCTGACGGTATTGATGAAGCAGGGACCTTCGGTCTCGAGGGCCTTCTGGAAGCCCTTGGCCATACTCTTCCATTTGTTGGGAGCCAGCTGGGCCACATAGGGAGCGCCGTGAGCCGCCATAATGGCGACCATATCCTTTTTCTTCTGCTTCTTTCCGTAGCTCACCCGTCCCGCCTGGGCGGTAGAGGTGTGCGCACCGACGGGAGTAGCACTGGAGCGCTGACCGCCGGTATTGGCATAGTTTTCGTTGTCGAGACAGATGTAGGTAAAGTCGTGTCCCCGCTCCACGGCACCCGAGAGCCACTGAAAGCCGATATCGTAGGTCGAACCGTCGCCGCCGAAGGCGACAAACTTGACCGGCGCGTCGGGATCCTTAAGGGTCCCCTTGCGCTTGCGGGCCTTGTACATTGCTTCGGCACCCGAGGCAGCCGTCGCGGCGTTTTCAAAGCCGATATGGATCCAGGAGGTATCCCAGGAGGTGTAGGGGTAGACCGCCGTAGAGACCTCCAGGCAGCCGGTGTTGGTGGCGATGACCAGGTTGTCGTCGGTGGCGTTCATCAGCTCCCGGACGATCATGGAGTGGGCGCAGCCGGGGCAGAGCAGATGCGCGCCTTCGAAGCGCTCGTTGGCGGTGGAAAACTCTTTGAGGTTTTTAACGGATGTAATAGCCATATCTTAGCTCCTTTTTACTTCATAAAATCCCAGCTTGGGACCCCGTAGGCCGCTAAACTGCTGGATCGGTGTCGTGATGTAGCCCACATCCGCGTGGCCCTTCTGCTCACGGAAGATGCGTTTGGCTTCTTTGACGGAAAAATCCCGCCCTCCCAGGCCGTAGATGAAGTTGGTCATCAGGGGCCGCTGATCGGCGGGGATGCTTGCCAAAGCGCCGTTGACTTCGTTGTAGAGTGCGCCCATTGCGCCCATCGGGCAGGAGCGGTCCATCGCCGCGACGCATTTGAGTCCGGCGAGAGCTTCGCGAATCTCGTTGAAGGGAAAGGGGCGGAAGGTCCGAGGCGCGACGATGCCCGCCTTGATCCCCTCCTCTTCTCTGAGCTGCTTCGCCGCCAGGATCGCCGTCTCGACGGTGGTTCCCAGGGCGACGATGGCCACTTCCGCATCCTCCATCATATAGGTCTCGAGACGCTTATATTTGCGGCCCGTCTTCTTCTCGAACTCTTCGAAAACCCGGTCGATGACTACATAGGAGTCCATGAGTGCCCGGTGCTGCTTGGCCTTGTGCTCGAAATGCCAATCCTCTTCGGTCTGGGCTCCGTAGGTCACGGGCCGGGAGAAGTCCAGCATCTCATCTACCGGTTTGTAATCGCCGACGAACGCGTAGGCTTCGTCGTCGGAGAGGGGATGGATATTCTGGGCGGTGTGGGAGGTGATGAAGCCGTCTTGATGCACCATCACCGGGAGGCGGACATTGATGTCCTCACCGATTTTAAACGCCATAAGGGTCAAATCGTAGGCCTCCTGGGCGTTGAAGGCATCGAGCTGGATCCATCCGCTGTCGCGGCCCAGATACATATCGCCGTGATCTCCCCGGACGTTCAGCGGAGAAGCCAGGGCCCGATTGACCACCGTCAGGACGATAGGCAGACGCATCCCGGAGGCCTGATAGAGCACCTCCACCATCAGCGCAAAACCCTGAGAGCTTGTCGCCGTGGCCACCCGGCCTCCCGCTGCGGCGGCGCCGACGCATCCGGACATCGCCGCATGCTCGCTCTCGACCATGACGAATTCACCGTCGACGTAGCCGTTGGCAACAAAGTTTCCATAGTTCTCCACGATGGGGGTGGAGGGGGTGATGGGGTAAGCGGCGACGACGTCGACCTGAGCCTGCCGCAATGCCTGAGCGGCCGCATAGTTTCCGTCCCAGACTTCGGTGCTTTGCAAATCCATTTTTTCAGCCATAATTGTCCTTTATTTCTTCTCTTTCTTTTTCTTCTCGGGCCACTGAGAGAGAGCCGCATCGGGATCTTCCGCTTCGGCGAACATCAACAGGGATTTGGGGTTGGTGGGGCAGACCTCCACACAGACGCCGCATCCCTTGCAGTGGTCGTAGTCGATCCCCAGCATCTGCTTGTCCCGGGAGATGATGGAGGTGTCGGGACACCAAACCCAGCAGTTCTGGCAATCGATGCAGATATCCCGGTTGTAGACCGGTTTGATCACCCGCCATGAAGCGACGGTGGCCGTATAGCTGTTGAAGTCGCTGTAGGGACGCTCTTCGGGGGGTACCAAAGCGGGATTTTCCACTTCGAGATCAAAGGAGTTGAGGACGACTCCCTGGGTCACTTCGTCCCAGCCGACGAGATCTTCGGCTCCCAGTTCCCGTACGCCGCGTTTGTCTGTTGCCAATACACCTTTCATAGCTATCCTTTCTCAGTTCACTTCATTATAGGCTCGGGTGATCGCCTGCATATTGCCGTCGATGATCTTTTGGGGAAACTTGGAAAGCACCCGCTTCATCGCCTCGAGGAAGTAATCCAGCTCAAACATTCCCGAAACCTTGACGAAGGCGCCCAGCATCGGGGCATTGGGGATCGCCCGGCCGATGGTATCCAGGGAGATTTGAATACAGTCGACGACATGGACCCGCTCCTTCTTGTCCTGCAGCTCGGGGATCTGAGCGATCAGCTCATCCTTGCTCAGATGGGTCGTGATAATGTATTGGGTCGTGGGTTTGTCGTTTTCGGTGATATTGTCGGTGAAAGCCAGCGCCGGGTCGATAACCAAGACATAATCGGGAAGCATAAACTTCTCGTGATTGATGATCGGCTCGTCGTCGATCCGGTTGTAAGCCCGCATCGCCGCGCCCCGCTTTGCGGAGCCGTAGAGGGCAAAAGCCTGCACCTGCTTGCCGGTCGTGGAGACAACGTCTCCCAGGCCTTTGGCTCCGGTCACGGCTCCCTGCCCTGCCCGGGAGTGCCATCGTATTTCAGTCATAGTTCCTCCTCATCTGGTTTCGTGGAAAGTGCATCAATTGTAATCTACTGAACTTAAACGAGCCTTTTGCGCTTGCTAGGTCTATAAGATTTCCGTTTGGGTGCGAATTTTTGCCACGGCCTCCCATGCGTTCTGGGACAATTCGGCACCGCAGGCCCGTAGGTCCTCGGGGGCTCCATAGCCGCAGCCGACCCCCAACGGCCGCACCCCCGCCGCCCGAGCCGCCTCCATATCCATGCAGGTGTCACCGATCATCCAGCACGCGACTTCCCCCGCCCGGCATCCCATCAGCTCCAGGGCCGTCAAGATCGGCTCGGGATGAGGCTTGTGCCGAACGACGTCTTCGCTTCCGATCAGTACGGCAAAGTGTTCCATAATCCCGAAATGCTCCAGCAACTCCCGGGAGTAGCGCCCCGTCTTGGTCGTCACGATCCCCAGTCGGGCAAAGCTTGCCGCGCTCTCCACCGCTTCTTTCGCTCCGGGTAAGAGTACGGTCTTTTGGGTGTGGACGCTTCGGTAGTGACTCTTGTAGGCGGCGACATACTCCTCGATCCTCTCCTCGTCGGCACCAAAACTCCTATACATCTGGGCCAAGGGATGGCCGATCATGGCTTGAACCGCCTCGTCTCCGGGATATCTCCCTCCCAGTATCCGATAACTTTCCCGAAAGGACTCCAGGATCGCTTCGGTCGAATCGATCAGCGTACCGTCGAGGTCGAAAAGGATCACGGGTTTATGCATGGGGGTTCCTTATATTCAGGGAGATTTCAAAAAAGGAATCGTAGCGAAAAGCGGAGCGATCTCGCTCTCAAAGATCCTTCAAAGGGTTTTGAGAAACTCCAGCAGCCCCCGCATGATCGCCTCGGGGCTCGGCGGGCATCCGGAGATGTGGTAGGCGACGGGAAGGTGCTCTCCGGCAGGCCCCTTGATGGCGAACGTGGGCGAAAAGGGAGCCTGCATCGCCGGGCAGTCGCCTAAGGTGATGAGCCATTTGGGAGAGGGGATCTGCTCCCAGGCATCCAGGACATGCGGAAGCATGTTATAGGTCAGTACGCCGCTCAGGAGCATCACGTCCGCATGGCGGGGGCTGGCGACGAAATGAATCCCCAGCCGCTCCAGGTCATAGTAGGGATTGCCAAGCGCATTGCATTCGGCTTCGCAGGCGTTGCAGCTGCCGCTGTCGACCATCCGAATGGCCAGCGAACCGGCGAAGCTCTTTTTGACCTCATCCTTGATCTGGCGGCGAATCGCCGTAATCTCTTCGTCAAACTCCGGATGCTCGGTGACGATTCCGCGCTTTATGCGTTGCTGCCAAAACCGTATCATCTCTTCATCTCCTCGATGTCACTCATAGATCGTTCCCCGCGTAGCTAAGATCGCAACTTTTGTTGATCAGCGGAAAATCGGCGATGATGTTGCCCGGCATCATCAGATGCAGCGCTTGCCAATTGACGAAGCTCGGATCGCGCACGAAAAAGCGCGCGATGCGCCCCTCCTCGAGATCGACGCTCATGAAAAGCTCGCCCAGGGAGCTTTCGACGAAAGCATCGTAGCGGCCGTCCTGCAGGGTTTCGGGATCGCGTTCCTGGATGGCCGCCTCGTCGATAAAGCGCTCCATCAGCCGGAGGCTCTCGAAAACTTCCGCGAGACGCACGTTGAAACGGGCGG
>JALSTG010000188.1 GCA_026983875.1 Campylobacteraceae bacterium | reverse complement strand
CTTCTACTACCACCCCGAGAAGTATCCGGGCTTCGGCGTGCGTGATCGACGCCAGATCGGCGAAATGTTCGTCAAGGACTATCTCGATGGTTCGGAGATTCCGCTGCAGAAGGCTTGGTTTGTCTTCGGTTCCCGCCTCGTCGGTCCCCACGGTGATGATTTGATTCCCCTCTCCTCCCGGGCCCGGGCCGAACTTTTTACGAAGCGCTACGGCGGCACGAAGATCATGAGCTTCCAGGAGGTAGGCAAAAAGGGCTACGGCCTGATCCGATACCTTGACATGTGAGGCGCGTCAAGCAAACACAACATAAATACAGTAACCCTAAGGAATCCAAGATGAAACGCCCCGAACCCATCGACGAAGAGATCGAACTGAAAAACAATGTCTATATCGAGAGCGATACCGATCCCGCCGGAGTCATCACCTATGCCAACGACTACTTCGCCGAGATCTCCGGCTACACGCCCGAGGAGCTGGTGGGTCAGCCCCATAGCATCGTCCGCCATCCCGACATGCCCCGGATCCTCTTCAAGATTCTCTGGGATCATTTGAAAAAAGGGGAGAATTTCGTCGCCGCCATCAAAAACTTGGCCAAAGACGGCCGATACTACTGGGTCTTTACCGACTTCGAAACTCTCAGAGACGATGAAGGAAAGATCACCGGCTACAAGGCGGCCCGCAAAAAGATCTCCCACCATGTCACGGAGGTCCTCGATCCCCTTTACAAGAAGTTGACAGAGATCGAAAAAGAGGGAGGGATGGAGGCGAGCGAGAAGTATCTGAAAGAGTTTCTCGCCGAGCATGGAGAGGATATTACCGTCGAGAATCTGCTGGAGAACATCCACCGTCTCTACTGAGCTTTACATGGACTTTATAGTCGGTCGGCATAGTAACTGCTACGCACCAAAATCCCCGAGGCTACCGCTTCAAAACCGATCGTTTCGGCGGCAACTTTGAGCTCGTCGAAGTATCGGGGAGGGAAATACTCTGCGACGGGATGATGCTTCGGCGTCGGCTGAAGGTATTGTCCCAGAGTCAGCTGCCGAACCCCTGCGCCATAGAGATCCTCCATCGTCTCGATCAGCTCCTCTTTCGTCTCCCCTAGGCCGACCATCAGTGAGGATTTGACCGCGCCTTTGAAGCCTTTGGCGTAGGTACGCAGTACCTCCAGAGATCGGTCGTAGTCGCTCTGGGGGCGGATGAGGGGAGAGAGGCGGCGTACCGTCTCTTCGTTGTGGGCCAGTTTGTCCGCTCCCGAGGCGACGATCTTTGCAAGCGCCATCTCATCGCCCCTGAAATCGGGAGTGAGCAGCTCGATCTTCACCTCCGGAGCCCGTTTGCGGATCGCTTCGACGACCCGCACGAACTGCCCCGCCCCGTAGTCCCTCAAATCGTCCCGATCGACGGAGGTGACCACCACGTAGCGCAAGCCGAGCTCCGTCACGGCCTTTGCCACCCGCGCGGGCTCCGTCGGATCGGGCGGCGCTGCTTTGCCGGTCTTGACGTTGCAAAAGCGGCAAGCCCGGGTGCAGGTATCTCCCAATATCATAAAGGTCGCCGTCCCTCGTTCGTAGCATTCACTACGATTGGGGCAGGCACTCTCTTCGCAGACCGTCGTCAGAGCGTTGGCCCGAAGCACCGAGCGGGTTTTGCCTATGAGCATCGGGTCGGGGGCTTTGACCCTGGGTTTGCAGGTTTTCGATATTTGGGGAGTCGGCTCTTTTTCGGAAAGGGACATCACGGGCTCCAAAACGTGACGGGGCTTGATGAAAAGAGAGGCGGTTTTGGGTAAAACGGTAAGAGGAGGTTTTTGGCTTTCATGGCTAAAGCAGGATCATGCTGATGAGTAAAACCAGGCCGATCGAGGCGACAAAAAGACTGAGGTAGAAATAGATGGCTTTGTCGGTATCGATCTCCCCCATTTCCAGATGCCGAATCCATCGAGTATAGTAGCGATAGGTAAATAGCGCCAGGAGAATGCCGGCGGCGACAATGGCAATGCCGAGGTAGTTATAGAAAGAGATATGTTGTAGCACAGGAAGCGTCGTAGACTTTTTGCTCGCGAACTCCGCTTCGAGCAAATGGAGGAAGAGCTCGAATTTTTCGACGATGAACCCCAGAACGATCAGAGAGATAGAGGTACCGATGAGTGCGGTCGTGGAGCGTTCCACCGCCATGAGATCCTTGGGGTCGATGGGATGTCTCTTCGTATTGTCTACCTGCATCTCTTAGTATAGCACACCTACTCTACCGAGAGAGTTCTACGGCTTTTGGGATGGCGTCTCTTCCGTGTTTTGACAGCGGGCTTCCAGCTCTTCGAGTCGTTCGAGATTGGCGTGATGGCGGATATTGAGAAGGACGAAACGGTAACTTGCCCAGATCAAGACGGGCCAGGAGGCGTACCAGAGCAGGGCGGTTGTACTTGTATCCATAGCAAACTCCTTAGTAGTGGTGGGGGTCGTTTTCGACCTCTTGGAGGCTCAGCGATTTGCGATCCATGGCCCGCCAGACATAGGCGATATACCCCAGAACAAAAGGGACCATCAGGGAGACGTAGGCCATACTCATGAGGGTATAGCGGCTCCCTGAGGCGTTTTGGATCGTCAAGGAGCTTTGGGGATCGCTCAGCGAGGGGTAAAAGACGGTGTCGTTGTAGCCTATCAGGGCGAAGAGCCCGATGACGACCAGGGCCGTCCCGATCCCCGAAAACCAGATTCCCCGACGCCCTTTGGCGAAGAGATCGAGCCCGATGCCCCAGAGCACCAGCAAAGCTCCCAGAGCGATGGAGACGCCTACGGCGGGCATGGCCAGGAGATTGTGCCAGTACTTAAGGGGCTCTCGGTGGACGATACCCGTAGCCGGGTCGTAGCCGTAGCCGTTCATGGTCAAGATGCTATAGAGTATGTAAGCAAAAAGAATCAGAAAGATCCAGGTCTCGTACTTGAGTACCTTCCGGGCCCGGGCCGCGACGGCCTCGTCGTCGATATTGTCGATGAAGTAGAGGGCCGCCTGGATCCGGGCGAGGAAAAAGAGCATGAAGCCGAAAGCGACGTTGAAGGGGACCAGCACCGCTTCCAGCCCGTAGCTCGGCAGGGTCCAGTGAGAGAGATGCATATCGTCGACGATGAAATGACCGCCGGTAAAAAGGGTTCCCAATGCCGTGCCGATGAGGATGATTCCCAGGCTGCCGTTGATGAAGAGGAAGGTCTCGTAGGTGCGCGTCCCGAAGATGTTGTTGGGTTTTTTGCGGTATTCGTAGGCGACAGCCTGGATAATGAAACAAAACAAAATCGCCATCCAGACATAGTAGGCACCTCCGAAGCTGACCGAGTAAAAGAGCGGAAAGGCGGCGAAAAGTGCTCCGCCGAACATGACGAGGGAGGTAAAGCCCAGTTCCCATTTGCGGCCGAGAGAGTTGACCAACAGGTCCCGCTCGGCTTCGTTTTTCCCCAGCATGTAGAGGAGAGTCTGGCCCCCCTGGACGAAGGTCATGAAGACAAAGGCCGCCGCCAGGACGGCGATGAGAAACCACCAATACTGCTGCAAGGCGAGATAACTCCAGTGATTAAACATGGCTGGCTCCTTCGGGTCCGATTTTGATCTGTTTGGTCATGATGGCCACTTCCGCGATAAGCAGAGCGGTAAAGAGCGTTGCAAATAGCCAAAAGGTCAGCATCACGGGGCTGGTAGCGAGGTTGGAGGTGGCCATGCCCACGGGGAGCATATCCTGGATCGCCCAGGGCTGGCGGCCCACCTCTGCAGTGATCCAGCCTGCTTCCTGAGCCAGGTAGCCTAGAGGCAAGCTTAGTAGTCCGGCCCAGAGCAGCCAGCGCCGTTTGCGAAGGGTGTTGGTCATCGCGGCATAGAGCACGAGGAGGAAGAGTAGGATAAACCAGATCCCCAGGGAGACCATCGTATGGAAGGCATAGAAGGTAGTCTGCACCGGGGGGATCAACTCCTGTTCTTTTTGGATGTAGCCGTAGCCGAGGAAGGCTTCGTTGGTGCGAAAGGCCCGAAGTGCCGAGGCCATCGCCTCTTTGTCGCCCCGTTTTTTCGCCTCTTTGTAGGCTTTGAGAGCGGTGACGGCGGCGCGGCCTTTGGCCATTTTTTCACGGGCGCTTGGGATGGCGTGCTCTTTGTCGCCTCGGATTAGCTGGGTGATACCGGGGACATAGGCGTTGAAACTGTGAAAGCCCAGGAGAGAGAGCCCGTCGGGGATCTCGATCTTGAAGAGAAACTCTTTTTCGTTGTTATCGTAACGTTTGGAGGGATTGAGGACCCCGAAGGCGACGATGGGCACGCCGCTTTTGCCGTCGTAGAGCCCCTCCATGGCCGCCAGCTTCATGGGTTGATCCTGAGCGATATGTCGGGCGGAGTCGTCGCCGGTAGTGAGATTAAAGAGCGAGACCAGCAGGCCGAAGCTTGCGGCGACGATGATGCTGCGCAGGGCGAACAGGGTATCGCGCTTTTTGAGAAGATACCAGCTGCTGACCGCGATGACGAAAAGCGAGGCCAGGACGTAGCCGCTGCTGATGGTATGCAGAAACTTGCTGTAGGCATTGGGATTGAAGACCAGTGCCCAGAAATCAACCATTTCGTTGCGGGCGGTGTCGGGATTGAATTTCATTCCTACGGGATGCTGCATCCAGCCGTTGGCTACGAGGATCCAGAGGGCCGAGAGGTTGGAGCCGATGGCCACGAGCCAGGTCGAGAGGAGATGGAAGCGTTTGCTCACGCGATCCCAGCCGAAGAACATCACGGCAAAAAAGGTCGACTCCATAAAAAAGGCCATCAATCCCTCGATCGCCAGAGGCGCGCCGAAAATATCACCGACGATCCAAGAGTAGTTGGACCAGTTGGTGCCGAACTCAAACTCCATGATGATACCGGTGGCCAGACCGATGGCGAAGTTGATGGCCAAAAGCCCCATCCAGAAGCGGGTCGTCTTCTTCCACCATTCGTCGCCGGTTTTGACGTAGATCGTCTCCATGATGGCGACGATGAAGGTCAATCCCAGGGTCAAGGGGACAAAGATCCAGTGATAGAGTGCCGTCAGAGCAAACTGGGCGCGGGACCAGTCCACCAGGGTAGGATCGGGGTGTATCATGGTTGCTCCTTGGTGAGTTGTCGGAGGATATAGTCACTCCGTTGGGTATCGTTTGAGAAGCGTTCTTGCATCACATCGGGGAAAAAGAGCCATTTGATGACGACAAAGAGCACAAAAAGCTTGATCGCCACCAAAAGCCAGAGCTTGCGTCCCAGCCGCATTCGGCGAAAACCGTCGCGGTAGAAGGACCACACTCTGTAACAGATACCCCTGATTGACGAAGAAATACTACTTATCATTAATTTACTCATCAACGAAAGTATAACTCTTATACCGTTAACGATGGTAAACGAGCCGGGGGAACATTGCGAACGACGTGCTCTGAGAGCTTTTTTAGAGCCGTCCCTCTTCGGCGAAGCTCCAGTAGCCGTCTCTAGCCAGGATCACATGATCGAGTAGTTCGATACCTACCAGACGGCCTACCTCTTTGAGGCGTTCGGTAATTGCACGATCGGCGGCACTAGGCTCAAGGGTACCGGAGGGATGATTGTGGGCGACGATGATCCCGGCGGCCCGGTCGGAGATAGCGTCGGCGAAGACTTCCCGAGGATGGACGAGGGATTGGTTGAGGGTCCCGATGAAGACGATGCGGGTTTCGATGATATGGCTGGCGCCGTCGAGGGTCATGGAGAGGAAATACTCCTGCCGCCGAGCGGCATAGGAGCGGAGCTCCTCGTAGACGTCTACGGCAGAGGCGATGCGGCGGTGGGTGCGTATGAGGTAGCGGCGGCTGAGCTCGATCGCCGCAAGGATCTGGGAGGCTTTGGCGGGTCCCAGTCCGTGGATGCTTGTCAGCTGTTCCAGGTCGAGCCCCTCAAAGCTCCGGTCCATCACGGCGGCGATCTCCCGGGCGAGACGGCGCACATCCTTGCCCCGAACTCCCGAACCCAGCAGTACCGCAAGGAGCTCTTCGTTCTTCAATGCGGCCGACCCCTTGGCGGCCAGCTTTTCCCGGGGCTTGTCCAGATCGTGAAGTTCTTTCAGGGGTTTCATCCTCGGTCTCCTTACTAATATTTCGCCGAGTCTATGATAATTAAAAAGCGGTCATTGGGGCTAATCGATGTCAGAATGACCCGAATGTTTCACGAAGGAAATGCAGCAATCTCTGCCGCAGCACATCGATAGGAATGTCCACTCCTTCGGCCTGCAAAGAGCCGACGCGGACTCCCTCCAGGCCGCAAGGGGCGACTTGGTTGCAAAACTCCAGATCTACATCTACATTAAGCGCCACGCCGTGGAGGCTCACCCCTCGACGATAGCGAAAGCCCAGCGAAGCGATTTTGCGGTTTTGGATATAAAAGCCCGGACGGTTTTTGTCGTAGCGCACTTCCGGCAGCAGCTCGGAGAAAAAAGCCTCGTAGGCCCGAAGCACTCGACGGTAAAAGAGGGCCGGCTGCGTCGCTTGAAAGCAAAAATATGCGACAAGCTGCCCCGGGGCATGGCAGGTAATCGAGCCGCCCCGATCGGTCGAGACCGTCGACACGGGCCACTCCCCTCCGTTGCTGCCGACGGTAAAAACGGGCGGATGGGAGCAGAAGATCAGATGATTGCGCCCGTCCTTCACCGCCTTCTCGTGGATCTCGTCCATC
>JALSTG010000187.1 GCA_026983875.1 Campylobacteraceae bacterium | reverse complement strand
CCAGGAGGCGGTGGAGATCCTGGAAGTCGCCCAGGAGTTCAAAATTTTTACCCTTGCGGTCGTAGCGGTAGCACTCTCCCTTGGTGCTGAGAAAGGCGTAGGAGAGGACATGCAGCTCCCGATCTCTCAGTTCCGGAAGGCGCAGGATCAGCACTGCGGCATCGCCGATCTTTTCGAAGTCCGAGGGGTGGTCGGGATTTTCGATGTCTTCAAGGATCAGTTCATCGAGGGTTTGGGGGATCATCAAGACTCTTTTTTTGCGTGACAGTATAACCAAAGGAGGAAGAGTTAACGAATTTTGTGGGATAATCTTCCAAAGAGCTCTCTGTAAAATCCCGTTCTTGGGATCAAGTACTCTGGCAGTCGCGGACGCAAGCGCCCGTTTCACGGGTTGAGCGCTCCTTTGTCGCACTTGATCCCAAGAACGATTTGGCAATTTTTTGAGAATTCAAACGGTAGAGGAGGAGTTTATGGGCAAAAAGATTCTGCTGGGATTGGTGGCGGCGGGAGCGGTCTATCTGGGAATCCAGGGGTGGATCTCAAACCGGGGTGAGCGCTATGTCACCGAAATCCTCGATGCCTACAACCGGATGGTCTCTCCACAGGAACATTGGAGTCTAAAGGAGTACGAGGGAGGTTTCCGGGGAGGCCGGGCTCTGCTGGTCCTGGAGATGAATAGTTCAGAACCGGGTCCTTTTCTCCGCCGGCTGGAACTGGAGTCCCGGGTCGATTACGGCCCCTTTTTCTGGCGGCAGTTGCGGCCGGGGTTGGTGCGGTTGGAGGTCGACACACCGCTGAAACCTCTGCTTCAGCCCGAAGCCGCCCGACGGATCGTCGGTAGCGCAAGCGTCGAGTATCGGGGAATCCTGGACTGGGGACATACGATGCACGAGACTCTGAAGCTCTCCCCGATGAAGATACGGGAGAAAAACGCAACGGTCGAGAGCGAAGCGGTCGTTTACGAGAGCGATTATCGGCTTTCGACGTTCCAGGGACGGGGGCTGCTCCGAAGTGATAGATTGATTTACCGTCTGGACGGTCGGGAGGATCTGGGTCTCGATCGCCCCCAGCTAGCGATGCGTCTCGAACCCTGGAATCGTCAGGAGGGGTGGGTTTTCGGAGACTGGGAGTTCCGGGCCGACGAGCTTCGACTCCGTAGTGGCACAGAGGCAACGGCACCGCTGCTGCATTTTCGCCCCGAGGTGGTTTTGGGGCTTCATCGCAAGGGCAAGGAGTATGCCGATGCCCGCCTGGAGCTGAAAATTCAAAGCGGCGACGAGACGACCCGAAAGTATCTGGAGGGGATTTCACGGGTCAGTATGGATCTGGAGTTACGCTCCCTGGGACGCAAGGGACTTGAGGTCCTAAAGCGCTGGAAAGAGGAGGCGCAAAAGACCCAGATGGAGCTCCGTGCCGCATCGGCTGCCGGAGACGATATCGCGCTTCAAAAGGCGATCCTGGCCTTCGACGCCCTGGAGGGACGCTGGATCGAAGTCTACAACACCCTCTTGGTTCCGGGGCGGACCCGCTTGCTTTTGAAAGAGCGGATCGACGGAAATCATACGAGCAAGCTGGATCTGGATCTGACCTTCACCGGCAAAAAGATTCGTTACGACAACCCCATCTCCGCTACGGTGGACCTCCTGGGACAACTGGAGAGGATTGTAGAGGGAAGCTTTGCCCTGGATCTGGACAAGGCATTGGCCAAACGGCTCTATCCTCACGGTATCTTTATACTGGATTCGATGGCGGATAAAGGACTGGCGACTCTGGATCGGCAGGGGGTCTATCATCTCAAGGGCGAGATCAAAGGGGGCAAGATCATCATCAACGGCACCCGCTACGCTCCTCACGAGCTGATCATGATGATTCTGATCTGATCCGGAAGCGATGTGTGCGATTTTCGGTATTTTCGGAAGGTACGACGAGGAGCGGGCGCAGCAAGCCTTTGAGCTTCTAAGTCATCGGGGACCCGACGACTCCCGAATCCTCCATCGCTCCGGATACTCTCTGGGGGTCCATCGCCTGGCGATCGAGAGTGCCGGGGAGCCGATGGAGCAGCCCTACTCCCTGGTGAGCGGGGAGATCCTGCTCTTCAACGGCGAGATCTACAACTACCGTGAACTCGGTCGGGAGTTGGGAGTTCATGCAGCCGACGAAGCGCAGGTGCTCCTTGCGGCCTGGAAAAAGTGGGGAGAAGCCTTCGTCAAGCACCTGCGGGGGATGTATGCCCTGGCAATCTACGATCCTGCCTCCAAGCGACTGCACCTTTGCCGGGATCCGGTTGGGAAGAAGCCGCTTTTTTATCTGCAAAGCAGAGACTTTTTCGCCTTTGCCAGCGAAGCCAAGGCGCTCTACGCCCTCAAACCCTTCGCCCTGGAGCGCGGGCATCTGCCTCAGTATTTTAGCTTTCAGGCGACGGTTGCTCCCTTGACCCTTGATCGGGAAGTGCGCAAGCTGGCTCCGGGAGAGTCGATGACGATCGAGCTCTCCGTTCATCCAAAATTTAAAATTCAAAATCTCACCTCCTCCTGCTACGATCCCTGGCTGGATGGCTCCGTTGGCTATCGCGGCTTTGACGAAGCGGTAGGAGCCGTCGGCAATGCCTTGAGGGAGGCAGTGGCCCTGAGAATTCCCCGGAAAGTACCGTGGGGAGTCCTGCTCAGCGGCGGGCTCGACTCTTCCCTCGTCGCCGCGCTGAGCCGGGAGGCTTCAGAAGGGCTGGTCCGCACCTACTCCATCGGCTACGAAGGCTACGCCAAATACGACGAGCGTCCCTGGGCCGAGCGGATGGCACACCATCTGGGTACGGAGCATCGGAGCGTCTCTTTCGGGAAGAAAGAGTTTTTCGAAACCCTGGAGGAGCTGCTTCCCCTGATGGACGAACCGATGGCGGATCCGGCACAGGTCCCCCTCTACTACCTGATGAAGCAGGCATCGTCATCGGGGACAAGGGTCTTGCTGGGTGGGGAGGGGAGCGACGAGCTCTTTTTGGGCTACTCCAGCTACCGGGATTATTTCGAGATGGAGTCTTTGGTCCAGAATCCGCCGCCTAAACGCGAGTGGCTCCAGGCTTACCTGCGACGAAACTTCTCCTTGAACCGGGAGTGGGAGTGGTACAAGCGGGCTCTGGAGGGTACGCCGATCTTTCGCTCCACGGCGGAGATTTACACCGATTTGCAGCTAAGCCGTTTGTTGAGGTGGAACGTCCGGGACAATCAGAATCTCGAAGCGATCGCTCCCTATCTGGCACGATTCGAAGCAAGCGGACGCACGGAACCGGCCGACTGGTACAGCTACCTGGATCTGAAGATCCTGCTGGGAGAGGTCTATCTGGTCAAGCAGGACCGGGTGAGTATGGCTGCAGGGATCGAAGCGAGATCGCCCTTTCTCGATCGGAGGGTGATCGAGACGGCCTTTTCGATCGATCCCAAGTTGCGCCGGGACAGCGAGCGCAAAGCGCTGCTCAAAGCCGTCACCCGTTCCCTGCTTCCCTCAGAGATCGTCAATCGAAGAAAAAAGGGGCTCAACTACCCCTTCATCGAATGGATCCTCGAAGAAGAGGGCCTGGAAGCGATCGAGAAGATGCAAAAGCGGTGGGGGATTCTCGATGAGAAGCACTGGAGATCTTTAGCCGACAAGGCACGCACAGGCCGTTTCCGTCAACACCTCTTCCCACTCTATCTCCTGGCACGATGGTTGGAACGACAGGAGTAGTGAGTCTGGGGGTTTAGGACTCTTTGAGGATTCGCGGCAGGGTGATGCCGGTCTGCTGCTGGTATTTGCCCCGGCGGTCGGCATAGGTGGTTTCGCAGGGTTCGTCGCCCTGGAGGAAGAGCACCTGGGCGATCCCTTCGTTGGCGTAGATCTTGGCCGGCAGAGGCGTAGTGTTGGAGATCTCGATGGTGATATGCCCTTCAAAACCCGGCTCGAAGGGGGTGACGTTGACGATGATGCCGCAGCGGGCGTAGGTGCTTTTGCCCAGGCAGATCGCCAGAGTATCCGGGGGCATGCGGAAATACTCCACGGTCCGGGCCAGGGCGAAAGAGTTGGGCGGAACGATGCAGATCTCGCCTTTGAAATCGACGACGTTGTTTTCGCTGAAGTCCTTGGGATCGACTACCTCGGCGTTGATGTTGGTGAAGATCTTGAACTCGTCGCTGACCCGGATATCGTAGCCGTAGCTGCTGAGCCCGTAGCTGACGACCCCTTCGCCTACCAGCCCCTCGCAGAAAGGTTCGATCATCCGGTGTTTTAGAGACATTTCCCGGATCCATTTGTCGGATTTAAGGCCCATTTCACTCCTTTTTCCCTCTTTTTGGCTTCTTTTTTGTCTGGTTCGTAGCGATAATGCACGATTGGATATAATGACGCCATTATAACCAATCAAGAGGAGTCGCGATGAAATTCGAAGAGATCAAAGAACTGATGAAGCTATTTGCCAAAAGCAAACTGGACAAAATCAAAGTCAAAAACAAGGATTTCGAAATCGAAATGGAAAAAGGCGGCGAAGCCGTGGCGGCGGCTGCCGCTCCCGTGGCGTCCGCTCCGGCGTCCACACCGGTAGCCTCGCCTACTCCCGCTGCTCAAAGTGCCGGGGCAGCTTCTGCCGAGTCGGAGGCCAAACCCGTCCAGGAGGGCGAGTTGATCACTTCGCCCATGGTCGGGACCTTCTACGCCGCCCCCTCCCCCGACTCTCCTCCCTTCGTTCAGGCCGGCGATACGGTTCGCAAAGGGCAGACTCTCTGTATTCTCGAAGCGATGAAGATCATGAACGAGCTCGAAGCGGAGTTCGACTGCAAGATCCTGGAAGTGCTGGTTCAGGACGGCGAGCCGGTAGAGTACGACAAGCCTCTCTTCCGGGTGGAGCGTCTCTAAATGGCCGAGATCAAACGCATTCTCATTGCCAACCGGGGGGAGATCGCCCTGCGGGCTATTCGCACGATCAAAGAGATGGGTAAGGAAGCCGTCGCCGTCTACTCCACGGCGGACAAGGACGCCCATTACCTCAAGCTGGCCGACGCCGCCATCTGCATCGGCGGGCCCAAATCCCACGAGAGCTATCTCAACATCCCCGCCGTTATCTCCGCCGCCGAACTGGCGGAGTGCGACGCGGTCTTTCCCGGATACGGCTTTTTGAGCGAAAATCAGAACTTCGTCGAGATCTGCGAGCACCACGGCCTCAAGTTTATCGGTCCCGGCGTCGAGGTGATGCAGATGATGGCCGACAAGTCCAAAGCCAAGCAGGTGATGGCCGAAGCGGGAGTTCCCACGATTCCCGGCAGCGACGGGGCGGTTCCCGATGCCGAGACGGCCAAGAAACTGGCCAAAGAGATCGGCTACCCCGTGATCCTAAAAGCGGCCGCCGGAGGCGGAGGCCGGGGGATGCGGGTCGTCGAAGACGAGAGCTACATCGAAAATGCCTTCCTCGCCTGTGAAGCCGAAGCGGTCAGTGCCTTCGGCGATGGGACCCTCTATATGGAGAAGTTCATCGAAGCGCCCCGGCATGTAGAGGTGCAGGTGATGGGCGACAGCCATGGAAACGCCATCCATATCGGAGAGCGGGACTGCTCGATGCAGCGGCGTCATCAGAAGCTCATCGAAGAGTCTCCCGCTCTGGTCCTGGACGATGCTCGGCGTCAAGAGCTGCTCGACGCGGCGGTGCGAGCGACGAAGCATATCGGTTACGAAGGAGCCGGGACCTTTGAGTTTCTGGTGGACAAGCACAAGAACTTCTACTTCATGGAGATGAACACCCGCTTGCAGGTGGAGCACTGCGTGAGCGAAATGGTCAGCGGCATCGACATCATCGAGTGGATGATCCGCGTCGCCGAGGGCAAGGCGTTGCCGCCCCAGGAAGAGATCACCCTCAAAGGCCACGCCATCGAGTGTCGCATCACCGCCGAAGACCCCGTCAGCTTCCTCCCCAGTCCCGGCAAGATTCAGAAGTGGATCGCTCCCGGAGGCAAGGACGTGCGTATCGACACCCACGCCTACTGCAACTACATCATCCCCACCCACTACGACTCCATGATCGGCAAACTCATCGTCTGGGGCGAAAACCGAGATCGGGCCATCGCCAAGATGCGCCGGGCCCTGGATGAGTTCGAAGTCGGCGGCGTGCGCACCGTCATCGAGTTTCACCGAAAAATGATGCGCAACGAAGATTTTATCACCAACAATTTCGACACCAAATATCTGGAAAACTATCAGGGGTGAGCCGACAGGCCGCCCGCGAGGACAAATTATGAAGATACTTGTGACCGGTACTGCCGGATTCATCGGATTCCATCTCGTCAAGCGCCTGCTGGAGCGGGGCGACGAAGTGGTCGGCCTGGACAATATCAACGACTACTACGATCTACGGGTCAAATACGGTCGCCTTCGGGAGACCGGCATCGAGGGGGACGAAGCGATCGAGTATGCCCGACCGGTCTCCAGTACCCGATACGAAGGCTACCGGTTCGTCAAGCTCAACCTTGAAGACCGTGCGGCCATCGAGGAGCTCTTCGAGAGGGAGAAGTTCGACCGGGTCTGCAACCTGGCGGCCCAGGCGGGCGTACGCTACAGTCTCACCAACCCCCATGCCTACGTCGACAGCAACATCGTCGGTTTCGTCAACATACTCGAAGCGTGCCGCCATCACGGGATCGAGCATCTGGCTTACGCCAGCAGTTCCAGCGTCTACGGACTCAACGAAACCA
>JALSTG010000186.1 GCA_026983875.1 Campylobacteraceae bacterium | reverse complement strand
GAGGTAGGTCGAGTCGAGTTTGACATCTCCGCCGCTGCCGATCTTGAGCCGATCTTGCTTGATTTTGTTGAATCCGAATCCTCCGAGCACGAAGGGACGCCACGTATCCCCCAACTCACCGAAACTGTAGGAGCCGACGAAGTTGCTCCCGATCATTTTGGGATCGTTTCCACTGCTTCCTCCGTCGAAATCGTACCAGCCGGTCTGGAGGTAGCGACTCTCGGCACTGTAGGCTGCGGTGGAGATGAGAGTAAGGTAATGCTCTCTCGCCGTTTCGGCGGAGGCCAACGCACCGCTTAGGAGCACGGCTGCAAGCAATTTGATCGTGATTGTCGTAGATCGCGGCATCGAAGGATTCCTTCTCTCTTTTGTTTCGATTATAGCAAAGTGGGTGACTCGTGCGCAGCAGGCGCTTTAGGAGACCTTCCGCGCCTCGGGGTTTGGCAACTCCATGACCTTCCAAGGCAGCCCTTGACGGTTCAGCTCCTCCATGAAGGGATCGGGGTCGAACTCCTCCATATTGTGCACCCCTTCTTCGTACCATTTCTTCTCCAGCATTAGCTTGGCGCCGATCATGGCGGGGACCCCGGTGGTGTAGCTGACGCCTTGGCTGAGCACTTCGGCGTAGCACTCCTGGTGGTCCTTGACCTGGTAGATGTAGACGGTCTTCTCTTTGCCATCCTTGAGGCCGTGGACCACGACGCCGATGTTGGTCTTGCCCTTGGTGCGAGGACCCAGGGAGGCGGGGTCGGGAAGCAGGGCTTTGAGCACGTGTAGAGGGATCACCTTGCAACCGTCGACCTCGATGGGGTCGATGCGGGTAAGGCCGACGTTGTCCAGGACTTTGAGGTGGGTCAGATAGCTCTCGCCGAAGGTCATCCAGAAGCGGATGCGCTCCAGGCCCGGGATGTTTTTGACCAGGGACTCCTCCTCTTCGTGGTAGAGCAGGTAGCTATCCTTGGGGCCCACTTCGGGATAGTCCCAGAGCATCTTGATCTCCATGGGCTCGGTCTCTTTCCACTCGCCCTTTTCCCAGTAGCGGCCTTTGGAGTTGACTTCGCGGATATTGATCTCGGGGTTGAAGTTGGTCGCGAAGGGGTAGCCGTGGTCCCCGGCGTTGCAGTCGAGGATATCGACGGTGCGGACCTGGTCGAAGTAGTGTTTAAGGGCGTAGGCGACGAAGACGTTGGTCACCCCAGGATCGAAGCCGCTGCCCAGCAGGCCCATGATCCCCGCTTTTCGGAATGCCTTGTCGCGGGCCCACTGCTCCTTGTATTCGAATTTGGCCGTATCGGGGTGTTCGTAGTTGGCGGTATCAAGATAGTCCGCACCCGTAGCGACGCAGGCGTCCATGATCGTCAGGTCCTGATAGGGGAGGGCGACGTTGATGACGATATCGGCCCCCGTATTTTTGATCAAATCGATCACTTCATCCTTGTTATCGGCATCGACGCGGGCCGTGCGGAGTTTGATTCCGGTCTTCTCTTCGACATTTTTTGCGATGGCGTCACACTTCTCGATCCTACGGCTGGCGAGGGTGATCTCTCCGAAAGTCTCGGCGTTCATGGCGCATTTGAAAGCGACGACGTTGCCGACGCCTCCGGCCCCGATGATGAGGGTCTTGGTCCTGGACATGGGCATTCCCTTTTGAGAAGATTTTGGAGTATTATATCGCATGGATCGATTCGGAAGCCTCTTGAAAAAGCGCGTGAAGTTCTATCTCTTACTTATCGGGGTTACCTTAGTGATTTTGAGCTTTGTACGCCCCTATCGGGTTTCGGATATCAGTATGAACTACGCCTTGATGGACGGCGATCTGGTCTGGGTGGAGAATCTTACGGCCGGTATTCATGTACCCAGTTTCTTCTTTTACGTCGATCGTCATCTCTGGAAGCGTGAATCAGGTGTGCGTCGGGGGGAGATCTATGCCTTCCGCCATCCGCTGGACCGACGTCTCTATCTGAAGCGCTGCGTGGCCTTGCCGGGAGATCGGATCTTCGAGAAGAACAAAAACTTCTACCTTCAGTTCGGCGGGGATTCTCAGCGTACCCGTGCCTTTGCAGGAGAGCATCACCTCCCCATTGTCCACAATGCCCTGGGATGGTGGCTCGTCAATCCCTATATGCACTACTATCCTGTCGTTCACGATCCCACCGTCGTCGGGCCCAAAGAGCTCATCGACTATCCCGTGACGACGATTCCTCCCCATCGCTACTTTTTCATGGGAGATTTTCGTGACAACTCTACCGACAGCCGATTTTTCGGTCCCGTACCTTACAGATATATCTACTATCGGGTCTTCGAGATATGGAAACGCAGCAGAGGATTGGGAGATTTGGCCTCTGTTGCCCACTTTGACCCTACACCTCAAGGGATAAGGCGTAAAAAATATTAATTACTATGAAATTAATATTTTTTAGGTTATAGTTTCATTTATGAAGCCTGTTATGGGCGACAAGACCAAGGAGAAATACGATGAAAAAGATCCTCTTATCACTTTTGACGATTGGCGCCCTCGAGGCGGCGGATCATAATCTCTACCAACACTCCGTCGAGGCAGTGGCAAGCTACAGCTTTAACAGCGATGATATGATGCTCAAAGACGGATCGGGATGGGGGCTGCGCTACAACTACAACCTCTCCCCTTTGGAGGCCTGGATGCCGGGGGCGTATCAGTTCGCCTTTGACTATCAGTTCAAGCAGGACTATGTCGGCGGTGGCAGCAGTGCACTCTATCGCTGGGGGGTCAATGCCCTCTGGTATGCCGACAATCCCAGCCCCCTGACGCCTTTCGCTCTTCTGGGAGTAGGTGCGCAGTTTTTCAGTGACAATCTTCATGGAGCCGACGACGGCTTGTTCGCTGCCGTCGGCGGCGGGGTAGAATATCAGCTGCGTGGTGACTTTTCTATCTTTGGTGAAGCTAAATATCTTTATGGGGGCGACGAGAGTGGCTTCCTAACCGGGATCGGGATCAAATACAGCTTCGGGCAGTAGAACGAGCCTCTTTTGGACGAAATTCTCAATAATTTAGCACTGTACGGGTATATTATCCTCGCCGTCTACTCCTTTGGCGGCGGGATGGTAGCCCTGGCGGGAGCGGGGATCCTCTCGGCTTTGGGCAAAATGGACATCACTACCTCCATCAGCGTGGCGACGATCGCCAATTTTGCCGGAGATACGGTGCTATTCTGGCTGGCCCAGAGCAACAAAAAAGAGGTGCTGAAATACCTACGAAAACATCGGCGCAAAATCGCCTGGACTAATCTCCTGATGCGACGCTACGGTTGGCTGACCGTCTTTTTGCAAAAATATATCTACGGAGTCAAGACGCTTGTGCCTATCATCATGGGGCTTTCTCGATACGATCTGAAAAAGTTTGTCGTGCTCAACTTTTTTGCCTCGATACTCTGGGGTATGGTCGTCGGGTTGGGAAGCTATTGGTTCTCGGAAGCGGTACGGAGATTTTTCGGATAGGTCGGATCCTGATGCGCGAAGGGGCAGAGGGAAGCGTTCGTCCTTTCGGCTCTTTATCCCCGGAGCTTTTCGACGAACTTCTCGATCCGGCGGATCCCCTCACGGATCGTGACGAGATCGGTGGCGAAAGAGAAACGGAAATATCCTTCACTGCCAAATCCGATCCCCGGCACGACAGCGACACCGTATTCCCGGAGGAGATCCTGGCTGAATTTCATCGAATCGCCGCTGACATCCTTGATATTGACAAAGAGGTAGAAGGCACCTTTGGGAGCCAGTACGCTAAGGCCTTCTATTTCGTTGAAAAGCTCGACGGCCTCATGCATCCGTGATTCAAAGGCCTGACGCATCATTTCGATCTCCTCATCCGCTTTACCATCGAGAGCGGGAATGGCCGCTTTTTGGGTGATGGAGCAGATATTGGAGGTGCTTTGGGATTGTAGAGAGATCATCTTTTTGACCAGCTCTTCGTCGGGGGTAGCCAGATAGCCGAAGCGCCAGCCGGTCATGGCGACGGACTTGCTCAGGCCGTTGACGGTGATAGTGCGGCGGAACATATCTTCGCTGATGGAAGCGGTAGCGACAAATTCGGTCCCGTCAAAAACGAGCTTCTCGTACATCTCGTCGCTAATGACCCGTATCTCGGTCTTTTCGAGCACTTCACCCAAGGCCTTCAGCTCTTCTTTGCTATAGACTGCGCCGGTGGGATTGGAAGGAGAGGTGAGGATCAGAAGTTTGGTTCGTTCTGTGATGGCGGCCTGGAGCTGGGCGGGGGTGATTTTGAATCCGTGCCGCTCATCCGTGTCGATGATGATCGGCTTTCCGCCGGCATACTTGACCAGCTCGGGATAGGTGACCCAGTAGGGAGCCGGGATGATGACTTCATCCCCTTCGTCGATCATGGCCTGAGTGATATTGAAAAGCGACTGCTTGGCTCCATTGCTTACCAGGATTTGGCTGGGGCTGTATCGCAAACCGTTCTCCCGGGCAAACTTCTCGGCAATGGCATCGAGAAGCTCGGGAATGCCGGCGACGGCAGTGTATTTGGTAAATCCGTGCCGGATGGCCTCGATGGCGGCCTCTTTGATAATTTCGGGTGTGTCGAAGTCCGGTTCTCCGGCGGAGAAGCTCAGCACGTCTTTGCCCTGGGCTTTAAGCTCACGAGCGAGAGTCGAGACCGCGATAGTCATGGAGGGTGAAAGAGCCTGAATCCTCTTGGATAGCATCTATAAGCCTTTATCGATAGTGAGATATCCAAAATTATACACAAAATAGTTTGACTGCCTCACTGGTTATTTCCGCATAAAAGAGAAATCATAAAACATCCTTTTTCATTGATGTACTCATCTGCTACCATACTCTATGAACTGAAATTCTTAGAAAAAGGAGGTGGTTTATGGCAGAAGTTCGTATGAGACAAAGGAAATATGAGTAGAATATTAAAGTGATATGAGGATTGTGGAGTGATGTTTGATCTTATTAGAATGGTAAGAGACATTTATCTCCTCATATCATACTCGTGAGTAATTACAAGGAGTGCACGATGCGGAAAATGAGAGGCTGTAAAGTCTTGTTGGGGATCCTACTGATGGTGACCCAGGTGTGGTCGATCGAGATCAAGAGCCTTGCCCAGGCGGTCAATGAGGCCGGGCGTCAGCGGATGCTGACCCAGCGGATGCTCAAAGACTACGCCATGATAGGGATCGGCAATACCTTCGGTAATCCCAAAGAGGACCTGAAAAAAGTGACCGAGATGTTTGAGGATCATCTTAAGGGTTTGACGGCTTTTGCCACCGACCCGGAAACCAAAAAGAGTCTCGAAGAGCAGCGTCGGCTCTGGGAGCCCATCAAAAAGATGCTCGCAGAGCCTCCGACGAAGGATCGAGCCGCCGAACTGCAAGGCAAGCTCGATGCCCTGCTTAAGGCTGCCAATACGACGACAGTGCTCTTCGCCAAGCAAACCGGCAAAAAATCGGGAGAGATCATCAATATCTCCGGCCGCCAACGGATGCTCTCTCAGCGGATGGCCAACCTTTACATGCTGAAGGTATGGGGGATTAACGATCCGAAATTCAAGGAGAAAATGAATGCTGCGATGAAGCTTTTTGACGATTCGCTCAAGAAGCTGATCGCCTCGGACTTGAATACGCCGGAGATCAGTAAACTTCTGAACCGGGTCAAGAAGAACTTTATGTTCTTCCAGATTATGAACAAGTCTCAGTCCAAGTTCATTCCCTCTTTGATCTATAAAAAGTCCAATGAGATCCTGAAGGATATGAACACCGTGACCGGTCTTTATGCGGCCCAGAAAGTCCAATAAACCTCGAGAAAGGAATCTTGTCATGAAACAGATAATGAAAAAAATCGGAGTAGCTTTGGGGCTGATCCTGATCTTCAACGGCGGTGTTGTCACGGCTGAAGCTCCATCGGGTGCCGCACAGACCGGCTCCCATGTCAACGCCCTGGTGAAAAGAGATGCGATCGAGTTGATCAATATTGCAGGAAAGCAACGGATGCTCTCTCAGCGGATCGCCAAAGACTACCTCTATATAGGGAAGCATATCGCGACGGACAAAGCCAGCAAGCAGCTTAAGGCGTCACTAAAAGAGTTTAATGCCAATCAGAAAAAACTGGCGGAGATGATCAATGACCCGGAGATCAAAAACCTTTTGGAATTCGTCAACATGAGTCTGCAGGAGTTGGAGGGAATCGTCAAGAAACCTTTCAGTTTGGACAACGCTCAACTAGTGCTCGATCTTAGTGAATCAATGCTGGAGGGAAGTCAATATGTCGTGGACTCCTTGACCAATCTTCTGAAGATCAAAGAGTCGAAGATCGTCGCCATCTCCGGCAAGCAGCGGATGTTGGCCCAGCGGATCGCCAAGTACTATATCGCCTATCAGGCAGGTATCAAGGATAAAAATACCGTCGATCAGATGAATGCAGCGGTCAAAGAGTTTTCAAAAAACCATAAAATCCTGATGGAAAACAAGGACAATACGGCAACGATCAATCAGAAGCTCGCTCAGGTCGACAAACTCTGGAAAATCGTTTACAAGTTCTACTTGAATATCGAAAAGGGTGGTTTGCCCTTTATCGTCTTTACGACGACCGATGATATCACTCGGAAAATGGATGAGATCACCAAACTCTACGTCGAGCTCTATAAATAAATAGAATAGAGGGGCTTGAGCGTGCTAGAAACAAAGAAGGAGAAAGTATGAGAGAGATGGGTTTTGCATTGCTCCTGTTCTTGGGGGTCGTCGTTGTTCCGTCATCGGCGGCTACGCGGACGG
>JALSTG010000185.1 GCA_026983875.1 Campylobacteraceae bacterium | reverse complement strand
TCTCCATGCACCAGCACCTCCAGCCCGATACGCTCCTGCAAAGCCACACAGTCGCGGATCTGCGCCTCGATAAAGGCTTCGTACTCCGAGCTGCTCAACTCCCCTCGCTTATATTGTCGGCGTACGCGGCGAAGCTCCGGCGTCTGGGGGAAGCTACCAATCGTAGTAGTTGCCAGGGGCTTGTAACCGAAACGCTCGTGCTGGAACTGTATCCTCTCGGCGAAAGAGACGCTGCGCTTACGCTTCAACTCATCGACATCGGCCATGCGTTTGCGTACAGCCGGATCGGTCACCTGGACGTTGCTGCGCCGCCGAGCCAAGGCGTCGCGAGAAGCTTCTACGGCCGCCCGCTCCCGCTCTGGCAACTCCCTGCCCCGGAAAAGTGCATCCAAGAGCCGAAGCTCCTCCAGGCGCTCCACCGCAAAAGCCAAGTAACTGCGGACCTCCGGACTCATCTTCTCTTCGTATTTCAGGGTGAAGGGGATGTGCAGCAGGGAACAACTGGGAGCGACGACAAGTCGCTCGGCTGGGATCTTCTCGGAGATTCGTTCCAGAAGTTGGCGTCGTGCATCCAGGTCGCTGCGCCAGATATTACGACCGTCGATGACTCCGGCGATGAGAGTTTTGCCGCTTTGGGCGAGGGCATCAAGGGCCTCGAAGTTACGCCCTTCGTCGTAGAGGAAATCGAGTCCGATCCCCGCCACCGGAGTTTGGGCTAGGACTTTCGCCGCTTCGACGGCATGGTCGAAGTAGGTGACGACGTAGATCTTGAGCCGCTCGCTTACGCTTCCCAAGCACTCATAGACGCTTCGAATCAGCAGAGTCAGCTCGGAGACTTTGTCGGTCACAAAAATCGGCTCTTCGATCTGAATCGTCACCTCCTCATCCAGCGCTGCCAGACGACGCAGCAGCTCTTCATATAGGGGCAAGACCTTCTCCAGAAGGGTCAGCGCCTCTTGATGGCTGTCGGGTCGCTTGGCGTTGGCGAGGAAGGTCAGGGGGCCGACGAGGTTGATCCGGGGGCGCTCGATCCCAGCGGCTTTGGCCTCGGCGTAGAGCGCTTCGATCCCGCTGCTATCGACCGATCCCTCCTGCGTAGCCGTCAGCTCGGGCACGATATAGTGGTAGTTGGTATTGAACCACTTGGTCATCTCCATCGCCACCCGTTTCTCGTCTCCCCGAGCCATGGCGAAATAGCGCTCGAAGGGATCCTCGATCTGGCGAAAACGCTCGGGCTCCAGTCCCAGGGTCTGGATCATATCCAGGGTCTGATCGTAAAAGCTAAAGTCGTTGCAGGCGATGGAGTCGATCCCCGCCTCCTTCTGATAGGCCCAGTGTCTGGCCCGCAACTCTCGGGCTACCGCTTCGAGATCCTCTCTGGAACTCTCTTTTTTCCAATACTTCTCCAGGGCAAATTTCAGCTCCCGCTTCTCCCCGATCCGGGGAAATCCAATATTGTAGGTATTCATTGTTGCTTTCCTTCGCTTCCATGCGGGAAAAGAGCCATCCCTTTTCCCAAAAATAAGACACGGCCACGCCGTACCGCCAAATTTATTACTTATTACTTAATTACTTGTTACAAAGAGCGAAGTGATTCGGAGGAGAGGTGCCCGTCTTGGTCTTGACGTAGCGTCGCGGCGGACGGACGATAAATTTGTAGAGGTGAAAAAGACGCTTGAATTTACGTTTGAAGAGGCAGTTGCAGTGACACGGCTTACGAGAGAAGCGAGTCGTCACCGCCGTATAAAGACCGGAGAGGGCCAGAAGCTCCGGCGGATCATCCGACTCCCTCTCCTCGGGATCTCGGGTAGCTATTTTACGGCACTGCTCTACCCTGCTTCCTTCCGCCCTTTCTCTGATCTGGGCGTTGAGTGCGGTGATAGCGGCCAGACGCCAATAGCGCCCCTTAAATCCAATCGCTGCGTTCATTGCCAAAGATTATAGCATAATGCCTAGGCCTTGCGGATTCCCCGGACCCAGGCGATCATCGCATCATGGGCAACGGGATTGGGAGCATCCATGAAGCTGACGGTAAATTTGTCCGCTTCCTCTACGACGGCAATACTCCGAGGACGCACCGCAGCCATCTGAGGAATTGGAAGCTCTTTGCCGAAGCAAAAAATGATGAGCTTTACGTCGATGATCTTCTCATCCATCTTATGCTCGGGGAGATTTTTGGTATGAGTATAGTGATCAAAGGTCGCAATATAGGTAGCGACAGGATGGGATTCGATCTGCTCCTTGAGGTAGGCGATGACGGCATCGGTATCGGCAAAGCGAGCCTCTTCCTTGCCGATTTCGGCAGCCTGGATGGGATAGGTATCTTTGATCGTCATACTTTTCATGAAAAGCCTTTCTTATTTTTTTGATTGCGCCGAATTATACTTTGGAAAGATAAATCTCTCTCCCGGGGTAATGAAGAAGACATACCTATCCGTCACAATACCCTTGTCAAAACGAAAAAACAGGAGGTTTTAACCATGAAAGATTTTTTGACCAAAATAGTCATTTTTACCATTGGATTTATCGGGGTTGGACTCTATCAGATTCTATTGTTTGTAACACGCCCTGACCGGGCCGTACCCTATGATATCGTCAGAGAAGAACGGCATGAAAAAAACACCGCTGCAAAGTCTCGTCCCCGTCCGGAACTCGCCTGAATACCTGATTCGGAGTTCAAAGTCGTTCGGGACGTTCTTCCTTAAAAGCCAAGGCTTCCGCTTCCCGTAAAATATCCAAGGCTCCGGCCTCAACCATCTTATCCGCCAAACGTTTACCTGCACCTTCGGCCTCTTCCGTCGGTAGAATAAGCTCTTCACACATCACTTTGCTACCGTCGGGATAGCCCAGCATCGCCCGTAGATTGATTCCCTCTTCCACGATCCTGGCGTTGACCGCCACCGGGGCGGAACATCCCGCGCCGACGGTAGCGACGAACTCCCGCTCGATCTCGGTACATAGGTGAGTTTCGGGATCGTCAAGGCTCATAGCGATGCGGCGCACCGCTTCATCATCTGCGACGATCTCAATTCCCAAGGCCGCCTGTCCCATGGGCGGGATCATCCACTCCAGACGCTGAACATAGGGAATCCCTTTCAAAAGATCCAGCCGCGCCAGACCGATATAGGCCAGGATGATAGCGTCGTACTGCCCATCGGCAAGTTTTCGCAATCGGGTGTTGACATTGCCCCGAAGATCCCGTACCTGTAGATCGGGACGGCGCCGAAGCAGCTGCATTCTACGTCGCAGACTGGTGGTACCTACCACGGCTCCTTCGGGGAGCTCCTCCAATGAAGCGTAACGATGGGAAAGGAAGACGTCGCTCTGATCCTGACGCTCGGTAATGGATGCAAGCTCCAATCCCTCGGGGATGAAAGTCGGAACATCTTTAAGGGAGTGGACCGCCATATGGGCGTTTCCGGCGAGCATCTCATCCTCAAGCTCTTTGGTGAAATGCCCTTTGCCGCCGATGAGCGCCAGAGGCCGATCGAGAATCTTGTCCCCGCGGCTGGTGATCTCCAAGATCTCTACTTGTACCTCGGGAAAACGTCTACCGATCTCCCCTCGGACAAAATATGCCTGCCAGAGGGCCAGCTGACTGGCCCGGGTGGCAATGATCAGCTTCTGCACAAAGGACTCTTATTTGATGGCTTGTTTATAGGAGGAGCGGGTGGGATCGTATTTGCCGTTGAAGTAGACGGTGGGGGTACCCCGGACCATCATGGCAGAGGCTTTTTCCATATCCCTTTTAATAGCGGCTTTAATCTCTGGCGTGTTGATCTCTTCGGGTTTGACCTCGATGCCCAACTGTTTTTTCAGCTCCGCCAGGATCTTCTTCTCATCCCTCTCTCGGGGATCGATTTTGAGACCGTAGATCTTCATCGCTTCGTCACTCTTACCTTGCATTTGAAGATGCTCCATCACTTTAGTCAGGGTATCGGAGACCGGATGCAGACGCAGCAGCGGCATATGATAGTAGTAGAGCGCCACCTTATCGGGATGGGCTTTGACCTCTTTGAGCATCCCGGGGAGGTAGTTGATGCAGAAGGGGCACTGGGGATCGGAGAAGATCACCATTTTGTTGGGGGCATCGGGATTGCCGGAGATCAAATGCTTTTTATCGTAGTAGCTCTCGGGCATCACAGGCTTAATGACGTTGCGCAGATCCCGTCCGGTCTTCATATCGATCAGGGACATAGCCGCCAGATTCTCCTTAGGATTGACGAAGACCATTTCAGGGATCTGCTGCTTTTTCTTGCCGATGGCCAGATCCATGGTAAACATATAGGCCTTCCATCCGTCACGGCCCGGCAGAGGCCGCTCGGCGATGGGCGTGACCTTCTCGACTTTGACTTGGGGATTTCTCACCAAGGTATGACGGACAAAATTCTCCAAATTAAACTCAGCGGCCTGGGCGATCAGCGTCGCGGCGATCAAGCTCGTCGATAATTTCCACATCAATGACATCAGTATCTCCTTCTTGGGCAAACGGATCGAAATGATTCGTTTTGGATTTGGGTCGGATTGTAGCGAACAAATGTAAATAAAGTGTGTAGCCCAAAAGCGCCAGACCGAGCAAATCGGTGAGTACGCCGGGGATGATCAGCAGAATCGCCCCCAAGAGATAGGCCATGGAGGCATTGTGAACGTCCCGGACATCGAAACGGCCAAAATTGAAAGTCTGGAAATTGTTCATTAATGCATAGGGAGAGAGCCGAAGCAGCAACCCCCCAAGAATCATCGTCGAGAGGATCCAAACCACGCTCCAGCCGAAGCCGATGGCAATTCCGACTCGGAGGGAGACGAAGAGCTCGGCAAAAAAAAGCAGGAGCAGAATTAGCATCATATCAGACCCGTTCAAGCAAAACCGGAACAATCTCCTCCAAGCTCCGATCTTCCCGTACCATCCCGTCGCGGGTGATCAGCTCTACCGTCCCTTCCGCGAGCTTCTTACCGACGACGACTCCGTAGGGAATGCCCATGAGTTCGAAGTCGCTCATCTTGGGACCGAAGCGCTCCGTCCTGTCGTCGAGGAGGACCTCCACTCCGGCTTCGAGCAGCTGCCGGTAGAGCCGCTCGCCCGCTTCGCGCTCTTCCTCCTTCTTGACGTTTGAGACGATAATTTCTACGGCAAAGGGAGCACTCTCCCGGGTCCATATGCAACCCCGCTCATCGTGATGCTGCTCGATAATCGCCGCCAGCAACCGACTGACGCCGATGCCGTAGGTTCCCATGACAAAAGGACGGGCTTTACCGTTTTCGTCCAGGAAAGTCGCCCCCAGGGGCTCGCTGTAACGGGTACCGAGCTGGAAGATATGGCCCACTTCGATCCCCTTGGTGTATCGCAGCGTCCCGCCGCACCGAGCACAGCGGTCCCCCTCCTGCACGGCGACCAAATCGGCAAAACGTTCGCTCAAGTCGGGGACTTGTACGCCGACGCGATGATACTCCTCCTTATTGGCGCCCATAATTAGATTGGCCTCTCCCCTCAACTCGCGATCGATATAGTAGTGAATCCCTTCCGGCAATCCCTCGAAGCCCATATACCCCGGTGTCAATCCGGCGGCTCGAAGCTCCTCCTCCGTCACTTCCGTCAATTCGTTGGCTCCTGCGGCATTGCAGGCCTTGGTCTCTTCAAGTTCGTCATTGCCTCGGATGAAGAAGAGGACGATCTCCTCTCTTCCCTCATCGTAGAGGGCCTTTTTGGCCACGGCTTTGACCAGATGATGAGGATCGAGACGGAAAAATTCCGCCAGGGCCTCGATGGTTGTCGTTCCCGGCGTATGAAATTCTCCAGGACTCATCACAGGCTCTTCTCCCTCCTCATAACGAGGCCCCTCTTTGGGAGCCCGGGTTGCCGCTTCAATATTGGCCCCGTAATCGCAGCCGTCGCAGACCACCAGCGTATCTTCACCGCTCTCGGCCAAGACCATGAACTCCTTGGAACCGCTGCCCCCGATAGCGCCGCTGTCGGCCTCGACCACCCGGAAATCCAATCCCAGCCGGGTAAAGATCCGGCTATAGATCGCTTCCATATGATCGAACTCCCGCTTCATATCCTCTTCATCCTTGTGGAAGCTATATCCATCCTCCATCAGAAACTCCCGGCCCCGCATCAAGCCGAAACGCGGACGGATCTCATCCCGGAACTTTGTCTTGATCTGATAGAGATGTAGGGGAAGCTGCTTATAGCTTTTGACGCTCTGGCGAACCAGGTTGACCATCATCTCTTCGTGAGTCGGACCCAGGACAAACTCGTTTTCCTTGCGATCCTTGAAGCGCAGAAGCTCCTTACCGTACTTTTCGAAGCGGCCGCTCTCGCGCCAAAGTTCTGCAGGAGTGACAAAGGCCAGATCCACCTCCTGGCAACCGGCACGATCAAGCTCCTCCTTGACTACGGCCCGGACCCGGTCAAGGACCCGCTTGCCCAGGGGCAAAAAATTGTAGAGTCCGGCACCGACGCTCTGGATATATCCGGCCCGGAGCAGATAGATATGACTGGGCAGCACCGCATCGCTGGGTACTTCTTTGGAAGTGGGGATAAGCAGACGTGAAAATCTCATGATTGTGATTCCTCGTTGTGGTGAATTTTTTGATGGGGTGTTTTATACTGTTTGGGATCGACTTCGGAGACATCGATACCGAAGATCTCTCGGATCGCTTCGATAGCCCGACTCCCCTCGGCTTCTTTGGAGATCTTCCGGAGGTTTTTCGTCGGCACATGGAGAAACTTGTCAAAGGCCTGAGCCACCAGATAACGAACATTCTCGGCACTCTCTTCA
>JALSTG010000184.1 GCA_026983875.1 Campylobacteraceae bacterium | reverse complement strand
TTTCCTGCGCCCTCAGTGGGTGAGGATCTCTTTGAGAAACTTTCGGGCCCGTTCGCTCTTGGGGTTTTGGAAAAACTCTTCGGGCTTCTCCTCCTCGATAATCACCCCCTCGTCCATGAAGACGATCCGATCTCCCACCTCTCTAGCAAAGCCCATCTCATGGGTAACGCAGACGATGGTGTAGTTCTCCTTCGCCAGGTCCCGCATCACATCGAGAACCCCGCCGATCATCTCCGGGTCCAGAGCGCTGGTGGGTTCGTCGAAGAGGATGATCTTGGGCTCCATGGCCAGGGTACGGGCGATAGCGACCCGCTGCTTCTGACCTCCGCTGAGGGCACTGGGGTAGTCATGAGCCTTGTGGGCCAACCCCACTCGCTCCAGCAGTACCATGGCCCGTTTTTCGGCTTCGGCCTTGGGGACCTTCTTGACCTTGTTCTGGGCGATAGTAATATTTTCTAATATAGTCAAATGAGGAAAGAGATTGAAGTGTTGAAAGACCATCCCCGCTTCGGCCCGGATCTTGTTGATATCGACCCCTTTGGCGTAGATGTCTTCTCCGTCGATGACGATGCGCCCCTCGTCGATATCTTCCAGACGGTTGATGCAGCGGATCAGCGTCGATTTGCCGCTGCCGCTGGGGCCGCAGATCACGACGATCTCTCCCCGGCCTACCTGAAAGTCGATATCCTTGAGGGCGTGAAACTCTCCGAAATATTTGTTGACCTTCTCCATCCTAATAATCGGATCTTGAGCCATAGCTTCCCTTTGGCGCTCTATCGCCGTGCTTTTGCCAATATTGTAGTAAAGATTCACTAAAATACGCCAAAGAATCGGGAGTTTTGACGATTTTTCCCATTTGCCTATTTTGATATTGGAGAATATTAATGACCAATTCGCGCCGAATAATGGCGGATCTGCTGCTCCTATCCGTCGCCGTCGTCTGGGGCAGCACCTTCGTGGTCGTCAAGGAGAGCATCGCCTCCGTCCCGGTCTTTTCTTTCCTCTTCTTGCGTTTCGGTATCGCTTTTCTCTCCCTCCTGCCTTTCGTCCTTTTCCGGAGGGAGCTACGTGATCCCGGCTATTGGAGGGCGGGTTTTCTCCTTGGGACGCTCTACTTCGCCGCCTTCGGCACCCAAACCCTCGGGCTCCTGAGCGTAGGGGCTTCCATGTCTGCCTTCTTGACCGGGCTCTATGTGATTCTGGTCCCGTTTCTCCTCTGGGCGATCTTTCATCACCCGCCCAAGCGCTACGCCTTCTATGCCTCGGTGCTGGCACTCTTCGGGCTCTGGCTCTTGACCTCTCCGGATCCCGGCGTGCTGCATCTGGGCCCGGGGGAGGGATTTACCCTGCTCTGCGCCCTCCTCTTCGCCCTGCATATCATCGCCACCGACCGCTTGACCCGCCGCTACGATCCCCTGCCCCTGGTGACGATCCAGCTCCTGGCCGTGACACTCTTCTCCTTCCTGAGCTCTCTCACCTTCGAACCCAGTACCTGGCCGGCGCACTTCGATGAGAGTCTCCTGGTCGCTTTGTTGATTACCGGGATCCTGGCCACCTCCTACGCCCTGCTGATTCAGACCTGGATGCAGCGCTACACCACCCCGACCCGCACCGCCATTATCTTCGCCATGGAGCCCGTCAGTGCCGCGGTCTTTGGAATCTTCGTCGCCGGAGAGCATTTGACGCTTTTACAGATTCTCGGGGGTGCCCTGATCGTTGCCGCCATGCTTCTTGCCGAATACAAAAGCGGTCATTGATCTCTTCGCCATTACCGCTATAATCGCCATATACAGTTTACGCAAGGAGGCATGGATGCCACTGGATTCCCATATCGTCGAGAAGGCCCTGGAGATCCTCCACGAAGAGGTGGTCCCCGCCCAAGGCTGCACCGAGCCCATCGCCATCGCCTTCGTCGCCGCCAAGGCCCGGGAGTTTCTCCCCCCGGATGAGACAATTCAGAAGATGGTGGTCCGGGTCTCGGGCAACATCATCAAAAACGTCAAGAGCGTCGTCGTCCCCGGCAGCGGTGGGATGGTCGGTATCGAAGTGGCTGCCGTCATGGGACTGCTCTACGGCGACGCCTCGAGGGACCTGATGGTCATCAGCGGCATCAAACCCGACGAAATGGAAGAGGTCCGCCGCTGGATGCGGGAAAACGTCGTCGAGGTACTTCACGAAAATACCCCCATCAACCTCTACGTCATGGTGGAGCTCCATACCGAGACGGGCTGCATCAGCGTCGAGATCAAACATCTCCACACCAACATCACCCAGATAAAACGCAACCGGGAAGTGATCCTCGAACAGCCCTGCAACGACTGCGTCTTCAACACCCCAGACGAGGAGCGCCAGAAGCTCTCGGTCCGACTGATCTACGACCTGGCCCGCCAGATCGACCTGGAGCGGATCCGTCCCCTGATGGAGCAAGTGATCCTCCACAACTCCCGCATCGCCCAGGAGGGGCTCTCGGGCAACTGGGGCGTCAACATCGGCCGGGTTATCGAAGAGCATATCGCCAACGGCTTCTACGGCGACGACGTGCGCAACCACGCCGCCGCTTTCGCTGCCGCAGGCAGCGATGCCAGGATGAGCGGCTGCGCCCTGCCGGTCATGACTACCAGCGGCAGCGGCAACCAGGGCATGGCCGCCTCCCTGGCCCTCATCGACTACGCCCGCCGCATGCAAATCGACAAGGAGCGGCTCATGCGCGCGCTTTTCTTCTCCCATCTGACGACGGTGCATATCAAGACGCGGGTAGGACGACTCAGCGCCTACTGCGGTGTCATCTGTTCCGCCGCCGCCGTCGCTGGGGCGCTCTGCTTCATCAACGACCACGACTTCGAAACCGTCTCCCACGCCATCGCCAACACTCTCGGCGATGTCTCAGGAATCATCTGCGACGGCGCCAAAGCCTCCTGCGCCATGAAGATCTCCACCACTATCTACGCCGCCTTCGACTCCTATCTCCTGGCGACCCACGGCAAATACCTCCACGGCGGCGACGGTATCGTCGCCCACGATATCGAAGCGACCCTCGAGCATATCGGCCGCCTGGCCCAGGACGGTATGAAGACCACCGACGAGGTGATCATCGAGATCATGAACGGCAACCGGAGCTGAGAGGCTCTTACTTTAAATCCACATCGAAATAACCGCACTCCGTCGCCCCGGCATCGACGGTACCGAAGTCCAGCTTGACCGGATTGACCCCGTCGCCGGTTCCGTTGGGGCCGTTGGCCGAGGTGTTCTGGGGATTGAGACAGTCGCAAGGCGCGGTTCCGATGCGGAGATTTCTGATCGTCGTTTCGTCAAATTGACTCGCCAGATTGTCCTGGGCGACGGCATTATCTGCGGCGATTCCTCCCGGATTTTTCACCTCGATGCTATAACGAATCGTACTACCGGGTATACGCTTGGGACGCGTCGTTCCCTCCACCGGATCGTTAACGACGCAAGAGCTTTTGCTCACCGAGAGAGGACAGTGAAATAGCCTGGATGCCGGTACAATCTGCAGATTGGTCTGTCCCGGTCGTGCCCAATAAAGATAATAGTTGTCCGCCCCCGTCCGCTCTTCTTGATAAAAGTTGATCTTGTGCCACCCGGCCTGGGCGTAGACTTTGATCACATACTCGGCGTGATTGGCCCGACCGTGCCCCCCGTACCAACCGGTAATCAGCCGATCGTCCAGATAGAGCTCTACCGCATCGTCTCCGTCGACGCCGAAACGGTAATCACCTGTATCGGGCAGATAGATGTAGCCTCCGAATTTCGTCCAGTAATAGTTGTTGCTTCCATAGGGATTGCCCGATCCGTCGATATTGTCTTGATAGCCGCTCCCTTCCAGGGAAGTATTGTTTTGTCTCAGGGTTTGGAACTGATAGGAGTCTCTTGGATGATTGGAGCCGTTTTGATAGGTGCTCATCTCTATCTGAGGTACGGGGGCGCTACAAGGAGGCGTAACCGGCGTCAAATGCCGATAGGGGCGATAGACGACATCTCGCCGTTGATTGATCGAACTGTTATAGGTATATTGATCGTAATGAGTGTTATCCTCCTTGACTCCTATAGTTGCGCTGGAGCCGTCTGCATCGCTATTTTTGTCGTAGCGGTAAATAATCGTCCCGTCTTTGTAGAGTGCTACCTGGAACGAATAGCTTCCATTGTCGTAATAGTGAGGCACATCTTCCCAGGAGACGACAAAATGTTCTCCTGCTCCGGATCCGACGGTTCCGTATTTGATTTTTCCGCCGGCATTGGGATTTAGATCGTCCCAATAGGGGAAAAGGGCATCAGGCATCGCATAGTTGCTACCGGAGTTGGTATTGAGTTGCCGGTTTATATAATGTGCGGCTACGCTTCGTTCAGTATTATTGTTGAATGCCCCTCCCGGACGGAAATAGATCACCCCGTTGGAAGAGATGATCAACTCCGTATAGCTTGAGCCGTTAAAAGGAAAGGAAAAACCGATGGGAACATGCTCGTCCAAAGCATCGTCCAGAGGGAGGCTAGATCGCTGATAATCCTGCTGAAAGTCGTTATTGACCGTCTCGAATCCCTGTGCGCTTCCCGTGAGGCTTGGACCGGTACTTCGTGCCAGATATGCCAGATCCGCCCGGATCAAGGTCGAAAGCAGTAGAAAAAGTACGATCCGTCTCATCGCAGCACCCCTTTTGCAAGCTCTTTGAGATCCTGCTGATCGAACTTCATCCGAATGCGCAGATAAGGACCCTCATAACGATAGGAAGCTTGGGAGAAATCCTCGTCGTCGAATCCGGCGAAATTGTATCCCAGGCTCAGCTGGGTATCGCGCATCAGTGTGGTGCTCAGGTAGATTCCTCCTCCGTAGTCGAGATTTTTCCCGGTATAGGAGTGGAGCACGCTACCCTGCACTCCCAGGCTCCAGCGTTCACTGAAATCGTAGCTGATATCGAAGCCCGCCAGATCGGTCCAGCTTCTATACTTGCTTCCGTCGATGGTATCGACGACATATTTGAGTCCGTATTGCAGACCGATGTGCCACTTTGCCTCAGGATGCCAATTGAGATGAAGGTTGTTGACCAGCTTGCTGGTGCGGGTCTCTTCATCGCCCGTGCTGTCGGACTCGTCCTTGAGATCGAGGCGATCGAGGATAATCCATTGGCCGGATACGGGACGATAGACATAGGCGAATTTGGTGTCGACATCCCGGCTCTCTCCTCCGTCCAGCCACTCGCGGCGCCACTCCAGGCCAAAGGCCAGTCCTGTCGTCTCGCTATGTTCGATGGCGTAGGCCGCATCGAGGCTCCATTTGCGGTCGTTGCCGAAACGGTAGCTCAGAGCCACGCGGGCGCTTCGGCGATCGTCATGATAATCCGCAGCCAGGTTGAAAGCGTTGAAGCTCTCGTCGTTGCCCCGTTCGCTAATCCCGCTTTCGTAGCCCAGATCCAGATTCCAGCGCTCGTTCATCCTCCAGCTCTGCTTGAGCCCCAGGGTATCATAGATCCGCACTCCGTCGTCGCCGCCGGATTCGAAGATCCGTCCGGTCGTGATCTCTCCTCCTTCCCAGGGGCGGTAGCGCAGGCCGACGCGGGAGAGCCACTCCACGCCGCCGCTTCCCTGATCCCGCTCTATGGCGGCAAAACCGCTGGTATTTTCGTCCATCTTGTACTCTGCGCTCAGCGCCGTTCGCGTCGGATACTCTTCGTCCTCGTTGCTTCCGAGGCTCTGGTCGTGTGCAAGGGTCAGTTTGAGCCGATTTTCCAGGAAGCTTTGAGAGAGGCTGGCCGTGATCTGATGGGTCGCCGCGGTTTCAGTATTGTTCGCGTAGCGATATCCCAGGGAGGCTCCGAAATTCTCGTGGCTATAGTGCAGGCTCAGCTCTCCGACGTTTTCGTCGCTCTTCTTGCCCTCTTCGTCGACGGTGCGGTTCTGATACGCCTCGGTCCGAAGACTCCATCGTTCGTTGAGGATCTTCGTATACTCCGCGCCGATCTGACGGGTGCCGCCCAGAGAAGCGTCAAGCTCTCCCAGGCCGAAATCGTTATCCTGCTCCCGGTACCAGCTCCGGAGAGTCCAGTTGTCCTCCTCATGCCGATACTCCAGGAGTCTGGCCGTCCCTTTGCTCAGGTTGCCCTCCTCCCTGTTGCGGGTCTGGGCAAGCTCCAGCTTCAGCTGATCTCTTTCGGTGAAATGGATCGTCAGATCGGTTCCGTAGAGCCGATGATGGCCGCTACCCTGATCCTCGTCGATATAGCTTACTCCCGCTTCGTAGCGTCCGTCGTCGCTGCGCCAGGAGGCTCTGCCGCCGTAGGTATAGTGCTGGCCTCCCTCTCCTTCGGTCTCGTATTTGACGACGATATATTGGGGATTGAACTCTTCATCCTTGCTATAGATTGGCTCTTTGAAATAGAGCGTCCCCCGATCATAGTCGATGTCGTAGTCGCTATATCGCTCCAGCGATTGACGCCGGAGAACCCGCTCGGGATGGTGCCGATCCCGCACCTCGATCCAGACCTCTTCGCTCCCCTCCGTGATCGGGTGATGGCTCAGGTGGTAGTACCCCCGGGTCCCGTCGCCCCGCAGGTCATCTCGAAAGTGAAGCTTGTCGTTGGGGGCGGCAAAGGCTTTGAGACCAAAATTCGCGCCCTCATACTCCCCCTTGAAGCCGGTGAAACTGTTCTGGTAGCTCGAGAGCTCCGTCTCGTCTAGTCCCGTGTGGAAGTCGCCGAAGAGCAGCGAATATTGATCCCTCTCGAGCTTGAGATAGAGTTTGCGCCGGCTGGGGGCTTCGCTCCCCTGCTCCGTGG
>JALSTG010000183.1 GCA_026983875.1 Campylobacteraceae bacterium | reverse complement strand
GAAAAGCCCGCGTGCCCCGCTGCGATAGTGGCGAGGAGGTCTACCCTTTACGGCGACCACCAGTTCAAGTCTTGGACCGTAGACGATATAAGCAGCCGCCCGGAGGCCGCATCCTCTGAGATTATCCGCTTCGTAGATACCGAAGATCGATCCGACGGAGAGATTGACATCGACGATGCTGGAGCCGTCTAGCGGATCGTAACAAATAACATATTTGCCCGATTCGTTGACCGGCATGATCTCCTCTTTCTCCTCACTGATGATCGCCTTTACCAGGGAGAGGTCACTGAGATGATGCTCCACAAGCATGTCGGAGAGGACATCAAGTTTGAGTTGTTCATCGCCGGTGGCGTTTTGGTGCTCACTGTATCCAAGATCTTCGTTCTTGATCGCTTTGTCGATATCCAGAGCGATGTTTTTAAGTTTTTCAAATATCGTCAGCACTTTGTTCCTTTCAAGGTGATGGCATGGTGATCGATCCAGTCGATGATCTCTTCGAGATTATTGAGATCCAGGACCATAATATCTCGGGGAAGGGAGGCGGTATCGAGATCGACGCTTCCGTCGACGGCCACCGCCTGAAGCACGGGGAGATAGTCCGGGTCGATTGCTCCCCTGAAAACCCCGATCCGGGGAAGGGGCAGGGTCTTGAGCCCCTCGACCAACATCAGATCAAAGGAGCCGAACATTCCGGCGATCTCCTCAATACTACGAGGGCGATGGGAGAAGAGAGTCGTCCGGGTCGGCGAGAGGACCGCCACATCGGCCCCCGCCCGGAAAAAACGGTCGCTATCCTTTCCCTCACGATCGAACCTGGCTTTATCCGAGGGATCGTGTTTGACGACGGCTAGCCGGCGCTCACTCTCCAGCCGACGAACAATTTTCTCAATTAACGTCGTTTTTCCGCTACCGGAAGGTCCGGTGAAAGCCACCGCTTTGTACTCCATACTTCCTCTGTCCTTTGTAAGCCCGTGTTATCTATGTTTTATTGTAGTGTAAATCTCCTGAACACTCTCATCTCCAAGGGGCTCCTATGGTACAATACACCGATGAGATATAGGTTATAGGATTGAAAAAATGACGGGTTTATTAAAATACAGCGGTATGGCGATGCTTCTTGTTGCTGCCATGGGCTGTGCGAGCAAAGAGGATCGGAGTCTTTACGCCAAACTTCACGAACGTCAGCCTGAGTTGAAAACGCTTCAGCAAAGCGAAAAAATGATTTTAGATCATGGAGACAGAAACGGTACGATCGTTATCGCAAACTATCTTCCCTCCGGGAAAACGGAGCAGCAAGAAAAATTTATCCTTGCCCTCTATCCCCAAGAGCAACTGACGCATGACTCTCTGCGACTCAGCGGAACGAAACCCGAAGAGATCAAAAGGCTCTCCCGCCGTGACCTGCCGACTACGCTGCGACGAACGCTTCCCGAATGGTTCGCATATTACTCTGTGACCTTCCCGCATCAGAGAGCCAAAAGAATGATTTTGACGGTTCGAGATGCCGAAGGTTTTCAAGGGAGTGTTCCATTCTATAAAGCCCCGAAATATCTAATCACCCGGCCAAAATTTTGAGCACTCTTAAGTCAAAATCTACTAAAATTGTTTTACACAAAAATCAGGAGGGTAAGGAAATGGTAAAAAGAAAAAGTCTCATTGCCGGTGCCGCAGCAGTGATACTGCTCGGACCGGGAACGGTTCAGGCCGGCTTTGGAGATGCGGTGGTCGGCGGGGTAGTTGGCGGGGTAGTTGGTTCGGTGATTACCAACGAGATTTATCGCAGCGGCCATCGCTCCCATCGTCGGACTTCTCATCGACGGAGACATCGGGCTCCCCAAGCAGCGATCGAGACCGACGAGATGAAGATCCAGAGGGCCCTGCAAAGTCTCGGATACTATCGTGGTCCGATCGACGGACAGATCAACTCCTTTACGACACGCACGGCTATCAAGGAGTTCAACCGCGCCTATGAGATCAGTGATACTGCCTACATGAGCCCTCAAGAGCGTGACGCATTGACCTATCTCGGAACACTGCTTGAACTCGACAAATCCCTCAACTCTCAGGGGAGTGATCGCAGAAGCCGGACTCGCAGGGTGCAGGCCGCTCTCAAGGTCCTCGGATTCTATACTGGCAAAATCGATGGATCAAGCGGTCCGATGACCCGTCGTGCTATAGCCTCTTATCGACAGGCCTACGGCCTGGGACCCGGGACTCGACTCGGCTACGAAGATGAATATCGTTTGATCACCACGGCAAAACAGTCCAATGACAGAAATATTCAGGAGACGATCGACTCCTTGAAGCGCCTGGGTAGTACCGGCCGCCAGCAGACGATGGGGCGGCAGCCGGCGGTGCCGGCAGCTCCCCAGCAACCGGTGATTCTTCAAGCCACTCCCGCCGCCGTTCCCGTGCAGCCCACGATCACTCAACAGGCTCCCGCCCCGCGGTCGCCCTCCGTCCCTGCCGTCGCTCCGGGCGCTCCGGCTACAGCCAACAGCGCTGCCGTACAACAGCCGCCGGTTCCGAACACGATGCAGAACACCGTGCCTGTAGCCCCTATGGCCACATCTCCTCAACCAACTATGGACCAAAAACAGGAAGAGGCGATACCTCAGGCACAATAGTATTGGCGATCGACTCCCGCCACTTCTTGTGCGGCTCCCTCGTAGATAAAATCTTGGAAACTTAGCGCTCTTTTTTCCGCAGGATGGCTGCCCCCAGCTGTTCGAGTTTGCCCTGGAGATCTTCGTAGCCCCGATCGAGGTGATAGATTCGGCGTACCCGTGTGGTTCCCTTCGCTGCCAGGCCTGCAAGCACCAGAGCCGAACTGGCTCTCAGATCCGTTGCCATCACATCGGCACCGAAGAGCTCTTCTACCGGTCTTACGGCGGCCACATTGCCCTTGAGCCATATATCGGCACCGAGGCGATTGAGTTCACTGACATGCATAAAACGGTTTTCGAAAAGTCGCTCCTCGATAAGACTTTCGTTGCTTGCCAGGGTCGCTACGGCCATCAGTTGGGCCTGCATATCGGTCGGAAAGCCCGGATACTCCGCCGTGACGATATTTACTTCCTTGAGGCGATCCTCGGGAGGATGGATCGTCACGCTCTCCTCCGTCGGAAAGCCAAAGCTGCATCCCATACTTTCCAACTTGTCGATGGTACTTTGAAGGTGTTCGATCTGGACAGACTCAAGGGTGATTTTCGAATGGGTAATCGCTCCGGCACATAGATAGGTCCCGGCTTCTATACGATCGGGAATGACGGAGATAGGCTTTTTGAAATGTAGCGGAGCCCCTCCTGTCCCCTCTACCGTAATTCTCCCGGTTCCAATGCCCTCGATTTTGGCACCGCCCGACTTCAGCATCTCGCATAGCTGGACGATTTCCGGTTCCCGCGCGGCATTGATGATCTCTGTTTTCCCGTGGGCCAGCGCTGCGGCCATCAGGGTATTTTCCGTCGCGCCGACACTTACCTTGTCAAAAATGATTTTGGCACCCTGCAGCCCTTCGGAAGGGGCGACGGCATGCACATAGCCTCCTTTGATCTCAATCGAAGCTCCCATGGCTTCCAAAGCCTTCAGATGGAGATCGATGGGACGCTGTCCGATGGCACATCCGCCGGGCAAACTCACCTCACACTCTCCGAAACGCGTCAACAGAGGGCCCAAGACCAGGATGGAAGCCCGCATCTGTGCCACAATCTCATAAACAGCCCGGGTCGATTGAAGGGCGCCGGCATTAATCTGAGCTTGATGCCCCTCGTGTTCCACCGAGGCGCCGAGAATACCGAGTAGCCGGAGTAGGGTACGGATATCCACCACATTGGGCAGGTTGCTGAGAAGAACCGGTCGGTCACTGAGCAAAGCAGCAGCGATGACGGGAAGTGCGGCATTTTTGGCGCCGCCGATTTTAATAGTGCCTGAAAGCGGTTTCCCGCCTTCGATTTGTAGATAATCCATCTGAGTGTCCATTATTAATGTATAGATTTTCTCCGATATTGTATCGAAGTAGACTAATATTCAGGCAAACTCTTCTTGGTGCTATTTAATATCAATATGATATTTTCAAATAGAATATTTGATATTTTTAGATATGTTTAATAAAGAAGACGCTACTATATTACTTAATATCCAACTGGAAACATTAACCAACAGGACGGAATGAGCACCATGAGTGAAACGCTGGATCGACTCAAAGCATTGAACGACAAGCTCGAAGCAAAACTGAATCAGAAAAAAGGACAGAGATCTCCACGGAAAGAGCAACCGACTATTTTCGATACTTCTGAAGTAAAATCGGATCAAACTGAGACAGAGACGTCCTATAAAAAGGTTCAGCCTCGTTTAGAGAAAAAGGCTTCTACCGATACAAGCATCTCGAAAGCTGAATTGGAGGAGGGGGCAACGGAAGAGTCCGATGTCCGTCGCCTGACGCAGATCCTCTTGCACCATCTCAAAATCAACTCTCGCCAAGAGCCTGTTCGGGCCAAAAATATCGAACGCCTCGCCCAACTCTACTTGAGCCTGGACATAGGCAAGAAGGCGCCGGACATTCGGGATCTTTTCATATATAAGGCAATGAACATCAGCGGAATCGGCCTCAAGGAGGAAGATTTTGGTGAGATCAGGGAGGGGAAGTATGTCCAGGTCATTGCTATCACCTATGAACCGGACAAAAACGGCAAGAAAAAAGCAAAAAACATCTCTTTGGGCTATTTTGGCAAGGCCGAAAGCCTTGATCTGGGCCGGAAAAATCAGGTCATTGAGTTTGTCCTGCGCTGGCGTTATGAGAAGGCCTTCCAAAATCTGGAGCACTACCGGCATCTGCTCGAAAAGGTCCGCCCGAGAGATTCTCTTTTCTAAACTTCCCCCGGAAGTCCCCTCTAATCTTAAATTTGTTAGAATTCTCCGTTAAAATTCAAAGACAATGAGGTGACAATGAACATCGAACTCACTCCAGAAAACCTACTGATTCAGCTCGGCTATCCCGTCAATGAGGCCACGTTGTCCCAGATGCAGAGAATCATCGCCAATACGCCGGGCTTCGATAAATTTGCCAAACATCTCCTTACCCTCAATGACGAAGTGAAACGCTTCGGCGGAATCGTCGCGCTCTCCAACTCCAAGGACTATCTTAAGGTCAAGACCGACGCCGACACTCCCGAAGAGATCGAAGCCTTCACCGACTATGTGAAGCAGTGGGCGGAGAAGTACAAGGTCGCCCTGGAAAAAGTCGAAGGAAAAAATACCTATTATATTCTCGGGCACGAGTAATCCCTCTCCATGCCGCTCTCTACGCTCAACGATGAGCAGCGCGCAGCGGCCACCGGCCCCGCCGGACACAATCTGATCATTGCCAGTGCCGGAACCGGCAAGACTTCTACGATCGTGGGGCGTATCGCCTATCTCCTTCAGCAGGGGATAGCCCCCGAAAAGATTCTCCTCCTGACCTTCACCAATAAAGCGGCGGGAGAGATGATTGCCCGGCTCAAGCGCCACTTTCCCGCTCAGACCGTAGACCGTATCGAAGCAGGGACCTTCCATGCCGTCTGCTACCGATGGCTCAAGAAATTCGACCCGAAATTGACGCTCAAACAGCCGGGGGAACTCAAGACTCTGTTTCGTAGCATTTACGAGCGACGGGATCTCAAGCGCCTCGGCTATACGACGTCTCCTTTTTCCGCTACCTATCTTTATGATCTTTATCAGCTTTACCAAAACGCTTCTCTTGATTCTTTTGATCAATGGCTGATTGAGAAGTATCCCGATCATGAAGTATGGATGGATATTTATCAGGACATATGCGACGAATTCGAAGCAACCAAACAGGAATACGGTTTCGCCTCATTCAATGATCTGTTACTCCAGACGCGAGTCTACCTGCAACGCGAAGCGATCCCTTTTGAGGAGGTTTTGGTAGACGAATATCAGGATACCAACACGCTCCAGGGGGCGCTGATCGATGATCTCAAGCCACGATCGCTCTTTTGTGTCGGAGACTACGATCAGAGTATCTACGCCTTTAACGGTGCCAATATCCAAAACATTGCCACCTTTACCGAACGCTACCCCAATGCACGGGTCTATAACTTGAGTATCAACTACCGCTCCGGTGCCCCAATCCTCTCTCTGGCAAACCGGGTCATCGAACGCAACGAACGGATCTATCCCAAACAATTCAAAGTAGGGCGCCAAGGGAGGGAGTATGCACCGAAGCTCTTGATCTATGAGGAGCTTTTTGAGCAGTATCAGTCCATCGCCGCAAGAATCGGGGAGGGGGATCTTCCTTACGATCAGATCGCCGTGATCTTTCGCAACAATGCCAGCGCAGACGGAATCGAGGCAAGTCTTCGGGAGAGAGGAGTTCCCTGCCGACGGAAGGGGGGTACCAGCTTTTTTGAGGCAAGGGAAGTGAAATTTCTCCTGGATCTGTCAAGCCTGCTCGTCAATCCTCGCGACATGATGGCCTTTATTCATATTTTTGAATATGGCAAGGGAATAGGCACGGCAATGGCCAAGGAGATCTTTCAGTGTCTCCTACATTTTGGAGAAGGAGATCTTCGTCGGGGGCTTCTAAAACCGACGGCATACACCCTTCCAAAGCTTCATCCCAACAAGAATCTCCAACTCGGTCTCTTTGATGACGATATGGAGATCGGCTCGGTCACTCGCTTTGCGGCTATGGAAATGGATGAGGAGATCCGCGCTCACCCCCTGCTCAAACATCCACGACTCACTCAGGATGGCTTAAGATTTTTCATAGATTTTTACCGATTCTACCGCAGTATCGACCGCAGCAGCCGGCCGGCAACAATCCTGCGGAAGGCTGCCTCTTCACCCCTCTATGAGCGAATCGTTGCCCAGCTTTCCGAG
>JALSTG010000182.1 GCA_026983875.1 Campylobacteraceae bacterium | reverse complement strand
ACTGGGATATTGAGCTCGATGCGGATGGGGGCCTCATCCCTCCAGAGCCATTTGATCCGGTCAAGGTTGAGCCGCATCAAAAAGATCTTTTTCTCCACAGGCACATTGAGCCAACGTCGTGTCGTCCGATCGATGACCGCCGTACCTTTAAGGCCGTGGCGTAGCTTGAAACGCTTAACCGCCTGCTGGAGGCATGGATCATAAACGGAAGAGTCATCGGGGCTTTCACAGCTTTGCAGATCCCCCTCGAGCCTTAGGTGTTTTCGTATCTGTACTATAGCGGGATTGCTCGTTCCGGGCTTAATGCTTTTGAATGAGGGAAGAGGCTTCCATCCGCCCTCTTTGGCGATATCAAGATATCGCACCAGGGCCTTTTTGAGCTCTCGATAACGGAAGCGCTTAGGCTCCGCCTTGTCGAAAGCGGCATTTAAATCGCCGCGCATCGTCGCTTCGACCAGGAGAGAGGCAGGTGTCATCTTAGGACGGTAATAATCCCAGCCCACCTTGGCATTATATTTTTTTTCCAGTTCTTTACGCTTAGCATCAAAGGCGGGCCAATCTATGCCCCCATAGAGAAGGTAGTGCATATAGTTGAGGTAGAGGCGACTCAAGGCCAGCTCCATCTCAATCTTGCGTTCGAGTGAAGCATTGGAACCGAGCTCCCTCAACCGGGTCTGGAGCTTTTTTGCGTCCTTTTTCAGTCCCAGCATCGGGGGAATCGTCCGATCGTTTTGAACACGTTTTAGCAGAGCTCTGCCGAAAGATGTCAGCCCCTTCTTTCCGACCCATACCGGTGTGTAGAAGAGTTCCCGGTAGAGCCGATCGACGCCGGGATAATCCTTGACCCGTTTTTCCAAAGCGACCGTTGCCTTGTCGACAAACGAAGTGTCGGCACTCCCGCCGCCAAAGTCAAGCGGCCCGGCCCAAAGCACCCCGAAAAAGAAGAGCAGGGGAATGAGTTTTTTCATCGGTTCCGTTCCTCAGCATCGCGAAATTTTCGCTTAGTATAGCCAAGAATCGGTAACGCTTCCGTTATGCCCCGGAGAGAGGCTTTTCGGGTTCTACCTCGATCTTTTCCGCCTCCTCTTTGCGCAGGGCAAAAAGAGTACCGTCAACTTCGATCTCCATCGTCTGACGGGCCAAAGAGCAGCCTTTGACCTCCAGCTCCTCGCCCGGAATGATGCCGAAGGAATGGAGGCGATGCTTCAGCTCGGGATCGGCGTTGATTTTCTTGATCTGTGCCCGGTCACCTTTTTTCAGTTCGGTCAGTACCATTTTCACCCTTATCAGATCAAAAGTTTGGTCAGATTATAGGCGGCGAAACTTAAGAGCCATGCCGCTCCGGTGGTCATGAGGAAAAGATATCCCAAATAGCGCCAGCTTCCTGCCTCCCGCAAGAACACCGCCATCGAGGCGAGACAGGGAATGTAGATCATCACGAAGACGATAAAGGCGATTGCGGTGGGAAGATCGATATTTTCCTTCAGGCGCTTCTGGAGCGAAGAGCTTTCCCCGTTTACCTCATCCCCCAGAGAGTAGAGAACACCCATCGTCGAGACGATCACCTCCTTGGCGGCCAATCCCGCCTCCAGCGCGACGCTCAGCCTCCAGTCAAATCCCAGCGGAGCGAAAAAGGGCTCGGTCAGTTTGCCAATTTGCCCCAGGTAACTCCTTTCGAGTTTTTTTGTCTGGAGTTCGTTCTCGAGCATTTGGCGCTTCTCCTCTTGCTGGACTTGCTCGATTTTCTGCCGATACTGCGCTTCGAGCTCCGGCTGTTTGGGGTAGGTGCTGGCAAACCATATCAGCACCGAAGCGGCGAGAATAAAGGTCCCCGCTTTTTTGAGATAATCCATCGCCTGGCCTGAAACTACGTGATAGATCAGCTTCAGCGACGGCAATCGGTACTTGGGCATCTCCATCACGAAAGGATCGTCTTCGCCCTTGAAGAAATAGGTTCGTAGGATCTTGGCGGCGATCAAGCCCAGAAGCGCCCCGACGATGTAGATAAGAAAGAGGATATTCCCCGCATGTTCGGCCCCGAAAAAGGCCCCGGCAAAGAGTACATAGACCGGGATCCGGGCGCTGCAGCTGAAGAAGCCTAGAATAAAGAGGGTAATAAGCCGATCGCTGCGGCTCTTGAGGGTCCTCGCCGCCATGTAGGCGGGTACGGTACAGCCAAAGCCCGTCACCAGTGGAATGAAGCTTTTGCCGTGGAGGCCGAACTTATGGAAAAAACCGTCGAGGAGGAAGGCGACACGGGACATATAACCCGTCGTCTCCAGCAGAGCAATCCCGAGAAAGAGAATGATGATATTGGGGAGAAAAAGCACGACGGCCCCCACGCCGCCGATTATTCCGTCGGCCACGACGGAAGCAAGCTCTCCGTCGCCCAAAAGGGTGCGCGCCTGATCCGCCAGCCAACCGAACCCCGCGTCGATCCAATCCATTGGAACCTGTCCCAGAGTAAAGGTGAGCTGAAAGAGCCCCCACATCAGAAAAAGAAAGATGGGAATCCCCAGATATTTGTTGATCAGCAGATTGTCGATCTTCTGGGTCCAGTTCTTCGCCCGCATATGCTCCGGAGAGATCACCTCCATTTTAGCCCCTTTGGCAAAGGCAAAGTGCTCGTCGGCGAAGATCTCGGCCAGGTCTTTCTTTCCTGCATGCAGATAGATGTGATCGAGCGCATCGCGCAGCAGCGGAAGCAGTTCGATCCAGATCGGATCGTCGTGCATCTTTTTGTAGATACTGGTATCTTCCCGAAGGAGCCTGATCGCCAAATGTCGGTAAGGGATCTCGCTGCGATAGTGCTTGGCTTTGAAAAACTCTACCAAACGGTCGATCTCCTCCTCGATGAAATCACTATAGATTATCTTTGATTCGGTCTGAGGCTTTTTATAGACTTCGACAATCTTGGCTTTGAGCTCCTCAATCCCTTCCTTGGTCCGGGCGCTAGTCTCCACCACCGGGACCCCCAGGATCTGAGAGAGTTGTGCTGAATCGATAACGATCCCCTCCTCCCGGGCCTCATCGATCATGTTCAAGGCGACGACCATCTTGCGCCCCAACTCCAGCAGTTCGGCAGTCAGTAGCAGATTACGCTGCAGATGGGTAGCATCTATGACATTGACGATCAGATCGTACTCTTCCGTCAGGAGAAACTCTTTGGTGACCCTCTCTTCCATCGAATAGTCGCTGAGGGAATAGACGCCGGGGAGATCGACGATCTCGATCTCGTATTCCGCACAACCGTCAGGATCGCAGTAGCGGGTATGGACTTCGCTCTTCTCCACCGTCACGCCGGCGAAGTTGCCCACATGGAGTTTTGCTTTGGCGATGGCATTGATGAGTGAACTCTTCCCCACGTTAGGTTGCCCCACCAGAGCGACGCGAATGAGGTTTTTTTCCATAATGATAATCTTTCTCCTTCTTATTAATGATAATCACTATCAGTTAGTGAAACTATAACACCATTTGCTTAATTCTTTATAAAACTTATAAGATTTACCCAGCAAAGAGTCGAGCTCAGACGCTACAGCACCCTTGACTCTTTTTCGGAAAAATCACCTTCCAAGCGAGCATGAGCAGGATCACGGCGCTGATCTGTCCCCAGAATCCGGGAACCTCCGGATGGCTCACCATCTGCCGAACCTCCATCGCCTGCCGGCTGAAGAGAGTGTCAAAGAGGAAGCCGAAAATCAGCGTCCCGGAGATCACGGCAACGAGATAGAGGATCAGCGATCGCGTTCCCAGAACCTTTTTGACCACCGACATGGTCACCGTGCTCGTCGCGGGACCGGCAGTGAGAAAGACGAAGACCGCCCCGGGAGAGAAACCCGAAGCCAGCAGCGCCACCCCCAGGGGAATGGAAGAGGTGGCGCAGATATAAAGGGGGGCGGCGATCGCCAAAATCAGCAGATAATTGACCCAGAGATTCTCTCCCAGGTAAGCGCTCATAGACTCGGGCATGAAGGTCATTAGAAGCGCACCCAGAGCTATGCCGATAAGTAGGGCCTTGGCGAAGTCCCCGAAGATCGTCTCCACGGATTGTTTCCAGAGTTTCTGCAGCCAGCTCAATGCGGCTGGAACGTCGGAGTCGCTGCCGCTGCCGCAACACCCTCCCTCTTCGCAACTGCCTGTTTCGGCTTGTATCTCGGTACAGCCGCAGGAGCCGGTCTCGCAGGACTCCTTCGATTCGGAAACGGAAAAATTCCCGGCCGATGCGCAAGAGGCCGCGGCAAAAGCGAATTTGCCCGTCGGCGATGCGGCTGGCGGCGCTGCGACCTCGTGCGTGTCGGCATCGCTGCGCTCCTCGAACTCTTCCCGGTCGAAAAGCATGCTCAAAACTGCCGCCAGCAAAGCGATGAAAATGGAACTGACGATGCGGTAGAGGGTGAAAAACCACCCCAGCATGCCGTAGGTCGCTGCGATAGAATCGACGCCCGTAATGGGTGTGGCGATGAGAAAGCTCAGGGTCGACGGGCGGCTGGCCCCGGCTTTGCGCAGGGCCGTCGCGAAGGGGATCACGGAGCAGGAGCATAGCGGCAGGGGAATGCCCAGCAAGATCGCCTTGAGACTGTTTCCCAGAGAGGAGCCTCCCATCTGGCGGCGGATCCATTCGTCTCGAATCAGGAGTTTCATGGCGCCGGCGAGAAAAATCCCCACAAGGATGTAAGGGGCTATGGAGCTTAGGAGAGTCCAGAAATTCTCCAGATAATTGAGAAACAGATCTTTCATCCCAATTCCTTATAATGATAGTCGTTATCAAGTTATAAGCGTAGTATAGGAAAATCATCTGAAAAATTTCTGAAAGCACCTCTTCCCTGGATTTTTTCTAAAAGTACCGCTAACGCTTGAGAATCTTTTGGAGGATGCTGACAGCTCGTTTGGGAGTGATTAGAAGCTTCTCCCCCTCTCTTCGCACCCCCTTTTTCTCTTTCTCCAGCAGTCGTTTGGTCGCCTTTTTTGCTTCTTTTCGCAGTTTTTTACTTTCAATCCCCTGCTCCCGGAGGAAATCTTCTAGACTCAGCCACTCCGTCTCACTGCGTGTCTCTGCGACTTTTTGACAAGGCTCTTCGGGTGTAGCCGGAACGCTCTCCTCTTCGATCTCCGATGCTTCGGCCAACTCGGCCACGGAGATGCTCTCCCTTTCGCGGACATGCTCGATCTGGGCAGCGTAGAGGGATTTCATCTCTCCAAAGGCCTCCTTGAGAAGCTCCACTTCGCTGCGCAGTGTGGTCGTGATCATCCGGTTGGTCTCCTTGAGGTCCCGGATGGTTTCTTTGAGCACGGCGATGGTCTCCTCCTTTGCCTCCAGGAGAGCGCGAACACTCCCCTCCTCTTCGCCGGCAGGATCACTGGATCCCTTGACATCGGTACCGTTTTCTCCCTTCTCGACGATATAGATTTTGCCCCCGACATTGCGGGAGGGGAGAATCCCCTTTTTGATCTGAGCATAAACCGCCTGACGGGAAATTCCCTTCTTTTTCGCATAGTCGACCGGCTTGATGAGGTTTTCCATATTTGTCACCCTTTAAGACATTTTGTAAATCATAGCACATTGACAGGGAAAAGGGCCTTGAAAAGGGCTTTGGAGTCTGCTATGCTTGGAAAAAAGTTGTCAGATGAAGCCTGTTATTCTCCTCCTTGCTGTTATCCTTGCTCTGACGCTTTACAATCGAAAGGAGTCGCCCCTGCCCCGTCCCCTTTCCAATCCCGTTATTCTCGCTTTTGGGGATAGCTTGACCTATGGCTATGGAAGTTCCGATCCCCAACGACGGAGCTATCCTGCCCGACTCGAAGGACTAACGGGAAGGCCTGTCATTAATGCCGGAGTCAACGGAGAGACAAGCGGCGAGGGATTGCGACGTATCGATGCCCTCTTGAAGCGGCACCGCCCCGGCCTGACACTGCTGTGCCTAGGCGGGAATGACATCCTCCGACGCATTCCACGGAAGCAAACCAAGGAAAACCTGCATCGGATCATCAAAAAGATTCGGGCTACAGGCTCGGAGGTCCTCCTCATCGCCGTTCCCGATCTGAGCCTCCTAGGACTGCACGATCTTTCCCTCTACGACGAGCTTGCCCGGGAGCTGAAGGTGCCACTCGCCGGAGATGTCCTCGGCCCGATTCTCTCAGATCCCTCCTTCAAAAGCGATCCGATACATCCCAACGACCGGGGTTATATGCATATGGCGGAAAAAATATACAAAGTGATAAAAGAAGAGGGGCTCCACTCCGAAAAAGAGTGAGCGGCAAGAACTCCGGACCGCCTATCTCTGGGTTCCGTCCAGCACCGGGACAAAAAGACAGGGTTCGATCGCTTCGGAGCTGATACGGCCGCCCCGTTTGTAATAGCGCGTCAGGATCTGCAACCCTCCCTCGTCCACGGGAGCCAAGAGAATTCCTCCTTCGGCAAGTTGATCAAAAAGCTGCTCCGGAATCTTTGATGCCGTGGCAGAAAAGAGGATGCGATCATAGGGTGCGTACTCTCGCCATCCCCGTTGTCCGTCGTCATAGCGGGTGAAGATATTGCTCATGCTCAGGGCACGGAAGCGCTCCCTCGCTTCCCGGAGCAGCGGATCAATCCGTTCAATCGTGAAGACCCGACGAACAATCTGAGCCAGGATAGCCGCCTGATAGCCGCTTCCACAGCCGATTTCCAGAACGCTGTCGACGCCGTCAAGCTCCAGATGCCGGGTCATTTTGGCCACGGTCAGAGGTGATGAAATCCACTGCTGCTCCTGCATCGGAAGGGCGTCAAGGGTGTAGGCAAGGTGCCGGAAACCGGGAGGGACAAAGGCTTCCCTATCCACGGAGAGGAAGGCCTTTCTCACTGAGGGACTGAGGGGAAACTTCTCCTCGATCTCATCAACCATCCGACGCAGATGCATCTCTTTGACCATGACGGCTCCAGACTTAGGGCGCAAC
>JALSTG010000181.1 GCA_026983875.1 Campylobacteraceae bacterium | reverse complement strand
GTCCCCAGCCGGGCAATCCCAAGCCCCGGCTCTTTCGCCTGGTAGAGGAGCGCTCGATCCAAAACGCCATGGGCTTCAACAACAAAGGCGCCTACCATATGATCCGGCGCCTGAAGAGGCTGCGCTTTTTCGACTATCCCGTCGGCATCAACATCGGCAAAAACAAAACCACCCCCGAAAAAGAGGCCCTCAAAGACTACGAAAGCCTCTTCAAAGCCTTTCGCGACTACGGCAGCTATCACGTCATCAACATCTCTTCGCCCAACACCCCGGGCCTGCGGGATCTGCAAAACGAAGCCTTCATCCGGGAGGTCTTCCGTATCGGCACCGCCATTACCGATCGGCCCATCCTCCTCAAGATCGCGCCCGACATGAGCACCGAGCAGGCCCTGGAGCTCTGCCGCGTCGCCGTGGAGGCCGGAGCCGGAGGGATCATCGCCACCAACACCACCGTGGACTACTCCCTCACCCCGCACGCCAAAAGCTTCGGCGGCATCAGCGGCGCCCTGCTGACGGAAAAATCCCGGGAGCTCTTTGCCGCCATCGGCCGGGAATTCCATGACAAGACGACCCTTATCTCCGTCGGCGGCATCGACGGCCCCGAGGAGGCCTATCGGCGTATCCGCATGGGAGCGAGCCTCGTGCAGGTCTACAGCCTGCTCATCTACGAAGGCCCCGATCTGATCCGACGGATCAACGAAGGCCTCGTCCAACGCATCAAAGCCGACGGCTTTGCCAACATCGCCGAAGCCGTCGGCGCCGACTGGCGCTAAGGCACTTCCCCCACTTCTTGAATCATTCCGAGCTTTTACAGACGAGATCGCCGATCTGCGCTCCGACTTTTCCCGCTACGACGCTGCACTTGACCTTGAAGAGGAAGAAGAGCCGATCGTCGGGGCGATCTTCCATGCACTCGTAGTTGCCCATCCCCTTGGCCAGGATCAGATCGGCGGCGTCATAGATTGCCCGGGCCTCGAGACTCGCCCGCTCGTAAAGGAAGCCGGGGGTATCGACTCCGCTATCGACGATCCGGGCCGTCTCCTGCATCCCGGCCTCTCGGGCCTCTTGAACGGTAACGTCGTTGATGATGGGCCGGCCCCGGACGAAGTAGTCCACCTCCAGATCCTGAAAATGCTCCCTGAAGGTGCGGATCATCACCTTGTCGAAGAGGTGTTCTCCCGTATTGTCTCCCAAGACGACCAGATGCCTCGCCTTCCTCAAACGCCCGAGAAACTCCTCCGTCTCGTCGATGGCAAAAGGAGCGTCGAAGATCCGGTCGATCTCCTCTTCAAGCTCGAAGCTCACCTCCGTGGCAAAATCGATCACATTGCCCGCCACCGCCGCTCGGATCGCTGCCTCCAGCGGATCGGATGCCGAGGCGATTCTCTCTTCGACCCTGGGAATCAGCTCCCGGGCTTTGCGGATGGACTCTTCTTTCTGCCGGGCATAGAGATCCTCCACCCCCAACATCGTCGAAAGCGCCGGGTAGAGGATCGCCGCGGCCTCGGGCGGGGTCTGCCTCGGATTGAGCCGGGCGATACGCGCCGCACTCGTCTCCATGATCCGGGTCGCGCAAGCATCGTCGCACTCCAAAGCTTTGGCGACTCTGAGCATCTGAGTGTAGAGACAGGCGAAACACTCGGGCTTCATCAGCATAGCGGCTCCTCACGCTTCCAAAAATTTGCATAAGTCTATCCAAAACCTTTCAAAAGCAAAGCCCTTTTGAAACGGTGATTAAAAATTGATCATCTTTTCAACGGGTGATTGAATAACTGTGCAATAAATCGCATCAATTTTACTCACTTATCCTATCGATAATTTCTGCCACCGAGGTTACAATGAATCGCTCAAATCTCTTCTCAAGGAGCCTTTGTGGAACTCAAGTACGTAATCGACACCTTTTTCGCCCTCTTTGCCATGACCTTGATCATCTTCATGGTGCCGGGCTTCGCCATGCTCGAAGCGGGCCTGGTACGGACCAAGAACGTCTCGGCGGTGCTGATGACCAACACGATGATCTACGCCGTGGCCTCCATGGCCTTTTTGCTCATGGGATACTCCTTGGCCTTCGGTAGCTGGGAGAACGCCTCCATGAGTATCTACGCGGCTTTTCTCTTTCAAATGGCTTTCGTCGGCAAGACCGTCAACATTATGAGCGGCGGCGTGAGCGAACGGACCAAGATTTTTCCCCTGACGATCTTTACGGTCGTAATGGCCGCCGTGATCTACCCCGTGGTGGTCAACCTCACTTGGGGAGCCAATTTTCTAAAAGGCACCTTTTTGGACATTTCCGCCATGCACGACCTGGCCGGCTCGACGGTGATTCACTCCGCCGGCGCCTGGGCGCTGCTGGCGGCGATCCTGGTCATCGGGCCCCGAAAAGGCCGCTACAAAGACGGCAAAGTCCGGGTCATCCCCGCCTCCAACATCCCCCTCGTCGCCTTGGGGGCCTTTTTGCTCTGGATCGGCTGGTTCGGCTTCAACGGCGGCAGCGTCGGCTCCATCAGCAGCAAAGAGAACGCCGACGCCGTAGCCCTGACGATCATGAACACCAACACCGCCGGCCTGGCCGGTGCCATCATGGCGATGATCGTCCTCTATATCCGCTACCGCAAACTCGACATCACCATGATCCTCAACGGCGCCCTCGGAGGGCTCGTGGCCATCACCGCCGGAGCCGACCTCTTCAATATCTACGAGCCGATCCTCATCGGGGCTATCGGGGCCCTGCTGGTAATGCTCGCGGTCCCCTTCTTCGACCGGTTGCAGATCGACGATCCCGTCGGAGCCCTCTCGGTGCACCTGGTCAACGGAATCTGGGGGACCCTGGCGGTGGCGCTCTTTGCCGACGTCTCCCTCTGGGCCCAGATCAAAGGGATCCTCGTCGTCGCCCTTTTCGCCTTCGTCAGCTCCTATCTGGTCATCAAGGCCATCAATGCCGTCGTCCCCTTCCGGGCGAGCGACGACGAGCAGCTCGAGGGGCTCGACTATATCGAGTGCGGAATGGAAGCCTATCCGGAGTTCAAACAGTCGATCTAAAAGCGGACTCTTAAACCGGGGTCCTTTTCGTTACAATACACCAAAGCAGAATCAAGGAGAAAGCCATGCGAAAAATCGAAGCGATCATCAAACCCTTCAAACTCGAAGAGGTCAAAGACGCCCTGCTCGAAGCGGGCATCGAAGGGATGACCGTCAGCGAAGTCAAGGGCTACGGCCGCCAGCAGGGCCACAGTGAGCTCTACCGGGGCGCCGAGTACGTCGTGGACTTCATCCCCAAGGTCAAGATCGAAATCGTCGTCAGCAGCGAAGAGTACATACGTGCCGCCGTCGAAGCGATCCAAAACGCCGCCCGCACCGGCAAGATCGGCGACGGCAAGATCTTCGTCTCCCCCGTCGAACACGTCGTGCGTATCCGCACCGGCGAAGAGGACGAGGAGGCGCTTTGAACCTCTGAAGATCTCTTTAGAGGGCTCGATCTTTGCCATTCAAGAATCCCCTCTTTTCTACTCCTTTCCTCTCTTTCCTTCACAGTCATTTCACAAATTCTTGTTAGAAATCGTTCAACAGGCTATTTGGGTTTCCTTTAATAGCTCTGTAAGTTTCATATTAATAAGATAAAGCAAAGGAGGAGGAAATGAAAAGAGTCATGAATGTGATCTTGATGCTGATGGTGTATGTCAGCACAGGCTGGGCCGTCAAAGTGACGACCACTCCATCAAATCATCAGGGAACATGCCCCGTAAAGGTACGGATGAACGGTTCCTTCAAGGTCCTGGCGCCCGGACCTTTTCGGTACCAGTTTATCTACAGTGACGGACGCAGAAGCCCCGAATACAGAAAAAATATCTATACCCTCGGAACTCATAGCGTTTACAGCAGCCGGATTTTTCATCACAATTTCAACGGTTGGGTGCGGCTGAAAGTAAAAACTCCGCTTCAGACAGCGCTCTCACCGCGATACCGTTTTCACATAAAATGTACGGGTCAGGGGGGTGGACACGCAAAGGTTCAATCCGTCGGCATCACTGTGCCCCCACCGATCTCCCCGCAATGTCCCGCAAAAATCAAAATACGCGCAACCGTACGCACAAACGGGCCGGCAACGGTTCGCTATCGTTTCCGCCGAACCGACGGAGTCACGACACCGATTCGGATCGCCCATTTCCTGCATGGCGGCAATCATCCGCTTCAGCACACCTGGACCGTCACCCACAGTATCGATACGAAGGTCCGTCTCGAGGTCTTGCAGCCGAACCCTATCAATTCCGTCTACAAACGATTGAAGGTTCGTTGCAGACACGGAGGAGGCGGAAACGGGGGCCTTCTGATCAAACAGTTGCGGATCGATCCGATTCCTGTTTTGCAAAGACCCTGTCCGACGCAAGTGACGACACGGGGAGGCTTCTGGCATGCTCCGATGACCAAGGTCCAATTCCGTTTCATCAGAGATGACGGGAAATCCTCACCCTGGGTGACTAGATCGTTTACCGGTGCCGGATATTTCAAGCCACACTACACTTGGCATATTTCTCACAGTCTCAATACCCGGGTACGCCTTCAGGTACGAGCTAAGCCTCGCATCCAGGTACCCGGAATTCATTGGAAGAGCTACCATTCACCCAAACGAACCCTCAGATTGCATTGCACCAACCCCCAAGGACCGCTGATCGGCCCCATGACGCTACACGCCAGTCCCTCTCACTATACGGGCAGCTGCCCCAGGGTGATCCGCTTCAGCGGATCGATCCGGCTCAACCGGGCCGGAACGGTCCGATACCGGTTTGTCCGTAGCGACGGGGCGCAGAGTCCGGTCCAGATGATCCATCTATCCCATGCAGGGACCCGGCACGTGCAGATGGATTGGGTACTGAACCAAAGCGTCGCCGACGGCTGGGTACGAATCAAGACCCTTGATCCCGTTGTGCGCTTTTCCCCCAAAGCCCATTTCAGCCTTCACTGCCAGAATGCACAGCAAGGAAAAGTCACCCATGTCTATCTCCAACTTGCTCCCACGCAGTTCGACGGTCTTTGCCCTGTTTCTCTGGATATCCAAGGTAGATTCAAAACAGACGGTCCTGCGACGGTCCGCTACCGGTTTATCCGCAGCGACGGAACTGTGACTCCGGTCAAGATCAAGCATGTCCCGCATGCGGGAACCTACGACGTATGGAGTCAATGGACGATCGGAAGCGATACCGACGGTTGGGTACGCCTCAAAATACTCACGCCCAACGTCCGGTTTTCGCCCAAAGTCCCCTTCCAGATCCGCTGTCGTCCCCACAACGGCAATTCCCAGGAGTCTTCCGGCAACACGGAAAACGACATCATCATTCCAGTCCCTCTTCTTCCTCCCGGTCTCTATCAGCCAGAACACTATGAAGATAACCACGGAGAAAACGCCTTAGGAGAAAATGAACAAAATGCCGTAGGAAGCCAAGAGAGAGACGGAGGCTCCCAAGGCGGACAAAACACCGTACCTTCTACCGATACCGGGAAAAAGGCGGCAAAGGGAGAAAAGAAATCCATGACTCTTACGGAGGAGGATCGTGACGGCGATGGTTTGGATGACGAATTCGAAGCTTCATTGCTGGAAAGGTTCCGTCCCTACTATCTTTTTGCCGAAGGAGAAAAATACCTTCCCTCCGACCCTATCTATCAGCTTGCCCACGCCCGCATCCTCTCTAGCGAATACGAGGAGGGCACGCCGGCACTGCAAATGCCCCGGGTCCTGAGCAAATGTGACGGCAATAAGTCGGTGAAACTTGCCAAACTTCTGAAGTGTACCGAGCCCCCGGCCGATCTACTCAACACTCCCAGACCGACACCCTTTGCCGTCGATCTGAATGAGAGCCTGCGCACGGATCCCGGCAGCGGAATGAGCGGTGACTGGGATGGCGCCATCGCCCTGGCGAGCGGACTTTATGGGCATGTCGTTCCCTTCAAAGAGCAGATCAAGCTGGAATATTGGCAGTACTTCCCCTACTCCGAGAACAACGATAGCGCTTACGAAGGGGATTGGCAACTTCTGGAACTCTGGGTCGATCGTGAAGGAAAAAAAGTCCGGAAAGTCTGTCACCGCTTCCATCAGCGCAAAGCCTGTTTTTCGATGAAAGGAGCAGATCGCACTCCGATCGGCGGCCTCTTCTACGAATACCGGGGAATCGACGGCAATACCACGCTGCCCGAAATCGATCCCGCTTCGACCGAGCGGATGCCCCAGGCCTACCAGAACCATGCCGTGCGCTTTATGGAGACCTCAGGAGAGATGCATCCTCTCGTCTATATCGAAAAAGGCACCCATGCCTTCTGGCCTACCCCCGAGGGGAGTATCCAAGGAGCGGGAGATCACAACGGTACGGGCCATCACTATCTGACTGCCCTGCGGGGCAGAGCAGCCAATCTCGGCGAATTGAGTCGTCCTCTGCCCTCGAAGGATGATCCCCGGGCAATCATCCTGCGCTTCTCCGGACGCTGGGGGGCATGGCACACGCCCCGTACACAGCCTCAGTACGGGCCTGCGCTGCACTGCGACTGGCAATTGCTTCCCAAGGAGGCTCCCCTGGCTTCCGAGTTGAAAAAGAGCTGTTTCTTTTAACAGCTCTCCAAGCGTTTCTATCGTGGGAGCTTCTCCCTCTTTCAGCGTCGTTTGCGAAATAATCCCGGACCGTCTACGATCCCCTCCCGACAACGACTTCTCAGGGATGGCACACCCTCAAGCAAATGCCGCAGGTCGCTTCCCTTACCCCGCAAACTGATCTTGAGTTCACTCAAAAGTCCCCGTCGGCACTCCATCGCCAAGCGACTCCCCGTTCCCCTGCCGAAACTCCGTTCGAAAAGACGACGCAGCTGAAGCAGCGTCACTCTCCGGCCGACATGAGCCCGGAGATACTCTCCCACCGGCGAACCGTCCACCTGCTCCGTCAGGCTCACCGCGTCTGAGAAATAACGCACCGGATCGGGATCGTAGCAGCTGCCGTGCTTGACCCATTCGTGCCGCTCCAGACCCGAGAGG
>JALSTG010000180.1 GCA_026983875.1 Campylobacteraceae bacterium | reverse complement strand
GACGATCACGTCGTCGTGGCTGAGCAGACTCGCCGTCGCGCTCAGGCGCAAACGTTCGAGCTCGGCGTTGACGGAGCTGTCCTTTTCGATGAAGAGATCCTGACGCGGGATGTAGGCCTCGGGCTGGTAGTAGTCGTAGTAGCTGATGAAGTACTCCACGTGGTTGTGGGGGAAAAAACTCTTGAACTCGCTGTAAAGCTGAGCGGCCAGAGTTTTGTTGTGGGTCATTATCAGCGTGGGGCGCTGGGTCTTTTCGATGATTCGCGCCATGGTATGGGTCTTGCCCGAGCCCGTGACCCCCAGCAGGGTCTGGTAGCGGTTGCCCGCTTCGATACTCTCAGAGAGCTTCTGGATCGCTTCGGGTTGATCCCCGGCAGGGGCATAAGGGGCAGAGACTTTGAACATTGCTTTCCTTATCAGGTAATAGGTAAAAAGGAATAGGGAATAGGTTTGGATGCATTTCTTACGAAATGCTTTGCTCTATTCTCTTTGCTTGATCTTGTTAATAGAGGAGACAAGCAGCCGGAGGATTTCGTCATTGTCCTTTCGCATACTGGCCCAAGACGACTCTTCCAAATACTCCGTATCTTTCAAAAGGTCTAGCCAATAGCGCGTTTCGTTGGCCTCTTTTAGGGATATATGAAGCTTGTTGGCAAAGTCCGCTTTGGAGGAAGCGAATTTGGCTTCGCTTATCAAAGCACAAACTGCCGTCCCGCTTTTGAGTATCTGTTTGCTAAGGACGAACTCTCTCTTCTCCTCCTGTAAATATCGAACCATTTTAACGATCCTCACCGCAAAAGGATAGCTCTTGCGATACAAAATCCCCTCTTCGTGCATCCCCTCATTCACTCCTTACGCAATTTCGATATTATATCGAGATAGAAAGTTTTGCATCGCAAAACCTTCCTAACCTATTCCATTTTACCTATTACCTATTCCATAAAATGAAGGAGTCTTCTTGTCCACCCTCGATCGTCTCAAAGAAAAAGTCAATGCCTGGAAATCCAGGATCGCCGAACTGGAAGCTGCCGCCAAGCTCCTGGCCGATGAAAACGCCACCCTTTCCAAAGAACTGGAAGAGTGCCGCAGCGGCGGCGTAGCCGAGCTCGAAAGCCTGCGCAGCCAGAACGAAACCCTCAAAGCCCAGCTCGCAGCCAAAGAGGAGAGCGTCGAAGCCCTCAAGGCTGAGCTCGACGCCAAAGACGCAGAGATCGAGGCGATCATCGCCAAGGTCGAAGCGCTGCTTGAGTAGCACATGCGCTGCTACAGCAAGGGAATAAGGAAGAGGTAATAAGTGAACGAAAGCGTTGCTCCACAACGGAGCCGAACCTCTTACATATTACCTATTCCTTATTACATAGAGCAAAAGGAACCCCCATGAAAGATATCGCCCTTACCGTCAACGGCATTCGTTTCAAAGCCAAAAATCTCGACGACGACTTCGCCCGCTTCGTCGAAGAACAGCTCGAGGCCTCCGGCGTTCATGCCAATCGGGATAATGCCGCAGAGAAGCTCTTCCTTGCCTATCTCCGACTCGCGGCACAAAACTACAACTACGAAAAAGAGATCGCCGAGATCATCGAGGAAGCCTAAGGATCTCACGCTACCTCTGTATTTCTTCACCTCTATAATCCACGCACCAATATCATTCCTATGGGCATACCACATCGTAGGGTGTCATTCTCCTCTGGCATAAACCAAAGATTCAAACCTTCGGAATAAAAATCGAGATTCGAAAAATCTTAAATAGGCTGATAAAACTAAGAGATAAAAAGTAGAAAGAAAAGAGAAGTAAAAAATCCGGGCTCAGGCTAAGCCTGCTCCCGAAGTATCGTAGGAAGGATTAGAACTTGTAGTAAGCCTCGACACGAACGCGCTGGCGCTTAGCACTTCCGGTAGGATTGAGGTCCATATCGCGATAGCGATACTCGACTTTGGCGTTGACACCGGCGACGGTGAACTTGTAGCCGAGGCGAGCACCCCAAGCTTTGTCAAAGTATGCAGCACTACCGGCATCCCAGTAACCGAGGCTACCATAGATCTTACCAACGGGCAGCTTGTATCCCGCCTTGACGAGAACTCCCCACATGTTGTCACCGGCAATATTACCGGCAATTTCATTGTCGATCCAGATCGCGCTGGTACCGCCGAGATTCAGAGTATAGCTACCGTCATTGATGTAACCGGCGATAAGAGTAGCATCGAAGTCACCCCAGCTAGAGCCCACTTTGGCAGAGGCGGCGAAAGTTGCATCCGTACCTGTAGCGTCACCGTCGACATAAGCGAGCTGCAGACCTGCTTTGACGCTGTCGAAAGAAGTCTCAGCGGTTCCCCAAACTGACCACGCAGCATCGGGACCAAAGAACTTGGGTACATAGTAACCAGCTACGGTCAGGGTCGTATTAGCCAGAGACTTGTTGACGGCAGTCAGCATATAGAGGCCATTGATTTTCCCGTTACCAATATGAAGAGTATTGTCATTATTCACACGATTGGCGATCCATGCAGCCACCAGAGTCGTGTCTGTCAGATCGGTGTTGGCGATGACGACACCCTCGAAGGTGTTGTCCAGTACACCGGCAGTACGGTCAGACCATGCCCAGGGAGATACTGCTGCAGGCAGAGCCTGGCGACCTGCTTTGATCGCAGTATTTCCAAAGGTGTAGGTCAAGTATGCCTGAGAGATCTCGGCAGAAGTGGGATCGGCACTTGTAACACGAGGATTAGCAGCGATATCGAGACCGAAGTCGCTCCAACCGGCCAGCTCGACGCCGAAGCCGAAGCCGTAAGCCAGCTCTTTCTCTACGCCCAGAACGGCAGTTACAGAGAAATTATTGTTAGCTTTGTCACCAAGCTTAAAACCGGGTGCATCAAAGTCCTGGAACTGGTATGCAAAACCAAGCTGTCCCCAGAAATCTGCAGATGCGGGTGCTGCAGGCTCTACGGGAGCAATATCGCCACCGGCGAAGATCATTGTCGAAGCTACTACTGAGAGCAGAAGACCTTTTTTCATTTCAAACTCCTTGTTTTTTATTACGAGGGAAGTATAACACCATTTTGATACCTATGTCAAGGAAATTAACCGCATTCCAACTAAAAATAAACAAAAAATTAATTCGATTTTTGAAAAATTCCCATTTTATGGGATCCTAGTAAGATATTAAAAAATATATATAGCCCCCAAATATGAAGGATTTTGGTTAACGAGAGGGTCTTTTCCAAAGATTTGGACTCTCATCAACCCCTTGTCTCAGGGGATTTAAGGGTTTTTCTTACGTTTTTTGAGGAGTTTGATGTTTTCGGGGTTGTTGAGAAGCGCCTCCATGGAGCGGGATGCGTCGGGGCGCTCCTCAGGGAGAGGTTCGGCGATGTTGACGGCGACGGGGTAGTCGCCGACGACGAGCTGCTTGATCGCCAGCAGCGGCATAGAGACGACGGAGCCGATATTCTCCTCCCCGAAGCCCGCCTCGAAGCTGAGGCGATCCTCCTCTATCCGGGTCGTCTCGTAGGTATAGCCGCTCAGGACAAAGAGAGAGACGGGAGAGAAGCGCCGCCGTATCTCTTCGGGCAGCGGCGGGTCAAACTCGACAAACTCAATCTCCGCCGCTACCGCGAACTCTACCCCTTCCTCGAGAAGGTAGGCGATCAGATCTCGGAGATACTCGCGCTGCAGCGATCGAAAGGCTTCACTCTCAAAGGTGGCATTGGCGGACATTTGGGGTTCTCCTCTTTCATTATATATATGGTCGCTTTATCTCTTTTCGGAGCGAATCCTACCATATATAGTTGAGAAATAAGGAATTGGGAATTTTACTGAAATGCTATATGTCATCGAATCTTTAATAGACAATGACTATCTGTTTGACGCTCTCTTCAGAGCTTTGGCGTAGAGGGCGATGGTGACGGCATAGCGTTTGGAGGCATTGTAGAGGGTGATGATCCGGTAGTTGCGGTCCCCCAGATAGAGGTCCCATCTTTTCCCATCCTTCATCCGGATGTAGTAGGCCTGCTCGGTCCCCAGGGCCCGGGCGGGAGTGACGCCGTAGCGGCGTAGGGTCTGGAGGGGATAGAGGCTCCGGTAGCCGCTTCGCAGCTTCAAAAAACCTTCGCCTCTGTGCCGAGCCGCTATCAGAGTCGGCCGCCCCTCCCGCCAGCCGTTGCGATGCAAAAAGGCGGCGATGGAGCCAATGCAGTCGGCCATGGAGTCGGGATCTTTGTGACCGTCTCCATCGAGATCGACCCCGTAGCGCAACTGGATGGAGGGGACCTGCTGCACGCAGCCCATCGCCCCGGCGAAGGAGCCTCTCAACTTCGTCACATCCAGCCGGTTCTTCCGGGCCAGGATCAGCAGCTTCTCCAGCTCCGAACGGAAAAACTTCTGCTTGCGGTTAGGGTTGAAGGCTAGCGTCACCAGGGAGTCCCAGACCGGATACTCGTGGCCGTAGAGTCCAAACTTGCTCTCGACCCGCATAAAAGCGGCGATGATCTCGGGGGACACCCCATAGCGCCGGGAGGCCTTGTGCAACCATTTTTGGTATCTTGATAGAAACTTGACACCGAGATCGACACTCTCCTTGACGAGGATCTTGCTCTTATATCGATGCCAGCTAAAATCGGTACTGCCGACCTTGTGCCGCCCCTGATAGCGGGCGAGGGTTTCGCCCTGATGCCGCACCTTGTGAAGCAGAGCGTAAAGCCTCTGCTTGTCAAAACCGTATCTGTCATGCATGCGATTGACAAAGGCCTTGGCCGCAGGAAGCCGGGCATAATCGAAATTTTGTGCGGCAAGGGAAAACGGAAGAAATAGCGCAATGAACAAAACCCGTTTGACAAACTTCGTCATGATCCCTTTTCCATCTTATTCCGGCGATTTACCGACGGTAGATCGCTGCCAGGTGCTCCATTCGGCTCCCCAGATTCAGAAGCGCCATATCCGCCAGGCTCAAGGCCATCATCGCTTCGCAGACCACGACGCCCCGGATGGCCACGCAGGGATCGTGGCGGCCCTTGAGCTTGTAGCGGATCGCTTCTCCGTCGGTGGTGATCGTCTCCTGCTCCTTGAAAATGCTCGGAGTCGGCTTGAACCATGTGGTGACGTAGATCTCGTCGCCGTTGCTGATACCGCCCAGAATCCCGCCGCTTTGATTGGAGGCGAAGCCCTTCGGGGTGATGGGGTCGTTGTTTTCGCTGCCTTTGAGTCGGGCACTGCGGACTCCGGCTCCGATCTCCACCGCTTTGGCGGCATTGATCCCCATCATCGCCTCGGCCAAGACGGCGTCGAGCTTGGCGTAGAGGGGCTCCCCCAGCCCGGCCGGTACTCCCGTCGCCCGGGTCAGGACCGCGCCCCCGACGGAGTCGTGGGCCTCTTTGGCCCGGAGTACCGCAGCTTCCTGGGCCGCCTCCGTTACGGGGTCGAGGGCATAGAGTCGGCTACTGCGGGCATAGTCGAAATCGTAATGCTCTGCGGCGATACCGTCGATCTCCACGATTCCGGCCTCGACCCGTATCCCCAACTCCGAGAGCATCAGCTGAGCCACGGCTCCCGCCGCGACTCGCGCCGCCGTCTCACGCGCACTGGAACGGCCGCCGCCCCGATAGTCCCGGATCCCGTACTTTTGCCAATAGGTATAGTCGGCGTGTCCGGGGCGAAAAAGCTTTTTGACGTTTTCGTAGTCCCGGCTCTTCTGGTCGGTGTTGTAGATCACCATGGCGATGGGGGTGCCGGTGCTTTGCCCTTCGAAAACTCCGGAGAGGATCTCCACCCGGTCGGGCTCCTTGCGCCCGGTGGTCAGGGCGCTCTGCCCCGGCCGACGCCGATCGAGCTGATTCTGGATGAACGCTTCATCGATCGTCAGACCCGCCGGTACCCCGTCGAGGACGCAGCCGATAGCCCGGCCGTGGGATTCGCCGAAGGTGCTCATGCGGAGTCGATGGCCGAAGGTATTCATTTAGACTCCTTTCGCAGCTTCTCCAGGGCGATCTGGGCCGCCTTTTGCTGGGCCGCCTTTTTGCTGCGTCCCTTGGCGCTGGCGATGGCCTTGCCTCCAATGACTACCGCCACTTCGAACTCTTTGCGGTGGTCGGGCCCCCGCGCCCCGAGCAACTCGTAGTCGGGGGTCACTCCGTGGGTAGCCTGGGTCAGCTCCTGGAGGGCGGTTTTGTAATCCTTGCAGAGCGTGTCCAGGTCGATACGGGGGTAGGTTTCGTCCAGAAGCTTGACGACGATGGAACGGACCCGCTCCAGTCCCGCTTCGAGGTAGATCGCTCCGATAACCGCCTCGAAGGCGTTGGAGAGCAGGGAGGGTTTGTGACGGCCCTGATTGTTCTCTTCGGCAGGGGAGAGATAGATGTAGCGCCCCAGATCCAGAGCCCGGGCCAGAGTAGCAAAGCCGCTCTCGTTGACCAGGGAGGCCCGAATCTTGGAGAGGACCCCCTCGTCGGAGTGGGGAAATTTGTGAAAAAGAAACTCCCCCACGATCAGATCCAGCACCGCATCACCGAGAAACTCCAGCCGCTCATTATTGTAAGGCTTTTTGTAACTCTTGTGGGTCAAAGCCTCAATAATCAACTGCTTGTTTTTGAAGGTATAGCCCAGACGCTTTTCCAATTCCGTATAGTTATCCATGGATTTGCTCCTTGTATCGCTCCGCTTCGGCGCGGGCCAGTGCATCGCACCGTTCGTTTTCGGGATGACCGTTGTGACCCCGGACCCAGGTGGCGTGGATCCGGTGGGGAGCCGCCGCCTCCAGATACTCCTGCCAGAGCTCGGGATTTTTGACCTTCTTGAAGTCCCGTTTGATCCAGGCGGGCAGCCACTCGTTGATCGCTTTGGCCACGTAGCTGCTGTCGGTGACGACCTCCACTTCGCAGGGCTCTTTGAGAAGGCGTAGCCCCTCAATCACCCCCCGAAGTTCCATGCGGTTGTTGGTCGTATAGGGTTCGCCGCCGCTGTACTCCCGGCGCTTCCCCCGATACTCCAGGATCCCGCCATAGCCCCCCGGGCCGGGATTGCCCAGGCTGGAGCCGTCAGAGTAGAGAATCACCGACTTGGGTTTGGATCGGGACAATCTGTTCCTCCACTTTTAGGGTATTGAGCGCCAGGCAGTTGGGACAGCGGACAAAGGAGACGGGGAAGCTCTGCTTGCATCCCGTGCAGAGGTAGGCGAAGCTCATCGTCCCGCCGACGTATCCTCCCCGCCGGGCGGCGCAGAGCAGCTTCACGGCGAAGCTTCCCGTCTCCTCCTTCGGCCCCTCCTCCAGGTCGCCCCGGGCGTAATAGAGCGCCGTCAGTGCCGGCTTGCGGGCAATTATATCCAATTGCAACTGGGCCGGGGGAAGGAACCAGAGCGTATCGATCAGCTCCGGGAGCCGTTCGGCACGCAGATGCCGCCAGGCTCGCTGCGTATCGAGGCGAAAGAGCTCCTGAATCACCGGCCGATAGAGCCGGGGAGCCTCCCCGAGAAGCGCCTCGAGATGCCGAGCCTTTTCGGGAGGGCGCAGCGTTTTGTCATCCCGGACCTCCAGAAAGCGCAAATGCTCGTCAAGCGCCTCCGTCTCCTCCCCCTGGGCCGCCAAAGCGTCGAGGGCTTCCCGGGCCTTGGGATAATCGTGCAGCGATTCGTAGAGATACTCCAGCTGGATCAATACGTCGCTGCGACGGGGACGGCGGCGGATGATCTCCAGAAAAATCTCCTCCGCCCGCTGATAGAAACCCGCCCGCAGATAGACCTTACCCAGATAGATCAACAGCTCGTCGTCACGAGTATGGCGGATCAAGTAGAGGCAGATGCTGATGGTCTTGGCGTAGTTGCCGCTCTGCTCGAAGGCTTTGGCCAGAAGCAGCAGGGGTTTGGCCATCCCCTCCTCGAAAGGGACATCTTCCTCCTCCAGACTACAGCTGACACTGTCGAATTTGTCGAGGAAAGAGTAGAGGCTTTTGCTGAGCTTTTCCTTCCGATAGACGCCCCATGCATGGGTCACTAGCGCCACGGCCACGGCAATCAGGACGATCAGGACGATACTGAAGACCGGATCATAGTAATTGGGCAAAAAAGTATTCACCGGCAGAGATCCTTCCGTGTCAGAACTTGAAGGATATTATAGCGGAGCCATGGATCATCGAGACTTTTGGCAAAAGACGAGGCTTGACAAGAGATTCTCGAAAAATAGACTATAATCCCCCTTATGATTGATCCCTCTTCCATCGAAGCCCTCAAGCAGACGATCGATATCGTCGATGTCATCGGCAACTATCTGGAGCTGAAAAAAGCCGGGGCCAACTACAAGTGCAACTGCCCTTTTCACGGAGAGAAGACCCCCAGCTTCAACGTCAGCCCCGCCAAGCAGATCTACCACTGTTTCGGCTGCGGCGTGGGGGGCGATGCCATCAAGTTCGTCATGGAATACGAGAAGCTCAGCTACCCCGAGGCGATCGAAAAACTTGCCTCGATGTACAACTTTTCCCTGCGCTATGCCCAGGGGCAGGGCGACTACTCCGAAACCCGTCGGGTCCTGGAGATGATACAGCAATGGTACTCGGCCAACCTCGACCGGGAGAAGTCGGCGCGAAACTATCTCAAAGAACGGGGAATCACGCAGGCCTCCGTCGAAGCCTTCGGTATCGGCTACGTCCCGTCGGGACAGGAAGTGATGAATTTTCTGCGCTCCCGGAGCATCCCTCTACCCCGGGCCGAAGAGGCGGGAATCATCGCCAAAGGCGAACGGGGAGAATACTATGCGCGGCTCAACCGGCGGATCACCTTCCCCATCTTTTCCCCCGCCGGCGGCCTGGTAGGCTTCGGCGGGCGAACCCTCGGCGACCATCCCGCCAAATACATCAACTCTCCCCAGACCCGCCTCTTCAACAAATCCCGGCTCCTCTACGGCTACCATCGGGCCAAAGAGCAGATCTACCGCCAGAAGGAGCTGATCGTCTGCGAAGGCTATCTCGATGTGATCATGCTCCATCAGGCGGGATTCACCACCGCCGTCGCCACACTGGGGACCGCCCTGACCGCCGAGCATCTGCCGCTCCTGCGCAAGGGAGACCCCCGGATCCTCCTGGCCTACGACGGAGACAGTGCCGGCATCGCCGCCGCCCTCAAGGCTGCCCGCCTCCTGAGCGCCCACGGCTTCGACGGTTCGGTGGTGCTCTTTCCCGGAGGACAGGACCCGGCCGATATGGTCCGGCAGGGGGATCTGAAAGGGCTGGCCGACCTGCTGAAGCACGGCACGCCCCTGATTCCCTTCGTCTTGGAGCGTATCGCCTCCATCCACGACCTGAGCGATCCCCACGCCAAGGAGCGGGCCTTCGCCGAGATGCGGAGCTATCTGGAGAGCCTCAGCCCTATCGTCCGTGAAAGTGTCCTTCCCCAAGCGGCGTCGATCCTGGGGGTCTCCTCCGGCCTCTTCCGCCAGAGCCCCGAGGGGAGACGCCCTCCTTCGGAACGTTTCGCCGAGCGCAAGGAGGATCCCGCCTGGCAGGCGATTCTGCGCACGCTCCTGGAGCGGGAGGAACTCATCGACGAGACGGTGGACCTTATCACACCAGAGATGGCCGGTCAGTACCGGTCGGCCTACGAGGCGCTGTTGCGGGGAGAGCGGGAAGACCCCTATCTCATGCGTCTCACCCTGGATGAGGCGATTCGCCCCCTGGAGGAGGCCGAGTTTCGCCGGACACTTTGCGCCCAGATGGAACGCTTCTACCGGCGCAGACTGCAGGAGCTCACCCGGGATACGGCCCTGCCCTACGACCGCAAAAGCTATTTGATCCGCAAGATCAAAACCGATATACTTCCCCGACTACGAAAAGGAGAGCCGGTACCCTATGCGAGCGATATCCCTCTTTAGCGGCGGCCTCGACAGCATGCTGGCCATCCGTCTCATGCGCGACCAGGGCATCGAGGTCACCGCGCTGCATATCTACATCGGTTTCGGAAGCCGAGGCGACGTGAGTGAGCAGCTACGGCGACGGGCCGAGCTCGCCGGCGCAGATTTCCGCCTCGTCGACGTGCGGGAGGAGTACATCCGAGAGATTCTTTTCGACCCCGTTTACGGCTATGGGAAAAACTTCAATCCCTGTATCGACTGCCACGGCTATATGTTCAAGATTGCCCGGGCGATGATGCCCGAACTGGGAGCCTCTTTCCTCGTCACCGGCGAAGTCGTGGGCCAGCGCCCCATGAGCCAGCGCCCCGACGCCCTCAAGCAGGTGCAAAAGCTCGCCGGAGACAACAAAGATCGCCTGATCCTGCGCCCTCTGAGTGCCAAACTCCTGGAACCGACCAAACCCGAAATAGAAGGGTGGGTCGACCGGGATCGCCTACTGGACATCAACGGCCGGAGTCGGGAGCGGCAGCTGGCCATGGCGGCGGAGTACGGCTGGGAAGATTATGAGAGTCCGGGAGGCGGATGTCTGCTGACCGAGCCGAGCTATGCGGCAAAGATCCGGGATTTTATTGCTCATGAGACCTTTGGCGTCGAAGACATCGATCTCCTTAAATACGGCCGGCACTTTCGCCTCCCCGACGGTGCCAAGCTGGTCGTAGGACGCCACCGGGAGGACAACGAAGCGCTGCTCAAGATCGTCAACCCCGACTACCTGCCCCTTCGCCTCTCCGTAACCGGTCCCTACTCCCTCCTCCACCGGGAGGCCACCGAGGCCGATCGCCTTCTGGCCGCCCGCATCGCCCTGACCTACGGCAAGAGTCTGCCCGGACAGAGCTACGAGGTGCATATCGGAGACGAGACCGTAGAAGCCGAACCTTTCGAAAGCAAGACTGAAGCCCAGAAATATTTTGTCCTCAAGCCCTGAGAGAACGGCTTTTCAAGAAGCTTTAAAGTTCCCTCGGCTATAATGCCGTCACTTCTTCAGAGGGCCCTTAGCTCAGCTGGGAGAGCGCCACGCTGGCAGCGTGGAGGTCACCGGTTCGATCCCGGTAGGGTCCACCATTTTCTTCCGAATATTATCTACCAAATTCCCTGTTTGGAAAAAGTTCTATCTATTATTATTTTCTTTCTATTTTTTTCCAGGACCGAAATAAGCATGGAAACAGACACTCACTCCCACCCGTCGCTTCGCTCCCTCTCTCTATGCTTGGCTTTTTTGTAGCTGCTGCCATTTTTCATTTTTTGAAGGCGGTTGAGCTCACTCATGGCACTTTCACGCATACCGTCGAGTCTTTCATCGTCGAAGGAACTTTCGTGGAGGCTCCGGTGCAGCCGACGGTAGTGCGCTTCGCTCTCTCGGAGATATTCACTGTCTAGGCGGATCTTTTCCAGGGCGTCGAGTCGCATCATTAGCTCGTCAAATCGCTCAAGAAACTTCGCCGCCGTGCTCTGCTCATCCCGGAACATCCGAAATAGATTTTTTCCGATCTTTTCAAGCTGGGTGATATATTTCTGACGGCGGTATTTTTCGATCTGTTTGGGGGTATAGCGGCCGGAGGCGGAGGGACTCATCGCTCGATGATGACGGGAGTACCCGGTTTGACGGCGCTCCAAAGCCAGTCGAGATCTTTGTTGGTCAGGGCGATACAGCCGTTGGTCCAGTCGTGTTTGAGGGTATAGCTGTCCCCGTGGCCGTCCCGGTTCCAGTAGGGCTGACCGTGGAAGGTGATGTAGCTGCCGGGATTGACGCCGAGTTTTTTGGCTCGGGCGATATCCTCGGCATTGGGGTAGGAGAGGGTCATGGCCCGGTATTTGATCCGATGCACCCGCTTGTCTCTGATCGTATAGTGCCCCACCGGAGTCCGGAAGTCGTTGGCTTTGACTTTCGGCCCCTCTTTCATCTTTTTACCCAGTGAGACGGGGAAGGTCTTGATCACCTTACCCTTGCGGTAGACATAGAGGCGATGCTCCCGCTGCTTGATAACGATCTTGTCCGCAGCGCGGTCGGGACGATAGGGGACCTTCTTCCACTCTTTGGGACCGTATTGGCCTCCTGTCTTGCCCGTGGGGGCAGTACATCCCGCTAGAATCAATGCCGCAATCGCGACCAGAGCCATACTCCATCGTCTCATAGCCATTCCTTTGAAAAGAGCATCAAAAGCCCTAAAATTTGGCGTCATTGTAACATAGAAAAAAGAGGGTTGCGTATAAAAAACCGAGGGAGAATAAGGAAGATTAGAGTGAATAGACCGTGCCGGATTCCCGGCGGGATCAGCCTCAGGCGGCAGCGGCTTTGGCGGCTTCGAGGGCCTCGTCGTAGTCGGGCTCCTCGGTGATCTCGGGGACTAGCTGCTTGTAGGCGACTTTGCCGTCTTTGCCGATGACAAAAATGCCCCGGGCCAGCACGCCGGCGAGAGGACCGTCGGCGATCAGCATCCCGTAGGCTTTGCCGAAATCTTTGTTACGGAAATCAGAAGCGACGGTGAGGTTTTCGATCCCTTCGGTAGAGCAGAAACGCTTGGCCGCGAAAGGCAGGTCCATGGAGACGACAGTCACTTCCAGACCGTCGATCCCGGCAGCCTGGTTGTTGAACTTGGTAGTCTCCATCGCACAGACGGGAGTGTCCAGAGAGGGGACGACGATGACCAGTTGGGCCTTATCTTTCGCACCGCCGACGGTGACTTCGCTCAGATCGTCAGACTTGACGACGGTGACTTCGGGAGCGTTGTCTCCGACATTGATTTCGTTTCCGGTGAGATTGCACTCGTTGCCTTTGAGGGTTACAGTTGCCATATGACATCCTTTTCGTTTTGGTGATATTCAATGACTCGAAAGCCATTCATATCGACATGATAGCACAAATCGGACTGTTTTTGTCAGAATTGAAGAAAAAAATACCCCTCCCCGATAATCGTTTCGTTTTTACACACTCTCGAGAGCCTCCGCGATCACGAAGTGTTTACATCCCGGGGATTCGGGGGATTTTTCCCAGCTTGGAGTTGCGGCAGTACCACCCCCATCCCTTTTTGAGCCAGTGGCCGATGACGGGCATAGGGATCATTTTCCCCCCTTTGTGGTTACGATAGACGAAGGCCGCTCCGTCACCGCTGTCCATGACGCAGAGGATATTGAGATGCTCCAGATATCCCTTGCGCTCTTCGCTCCCACGCTCCATGGCATCGATATTAAACGCCACGTTTCGAGCCATCACCTCGGCGATATGCCCCTGCTTCGCCCGCCAGTCCGGGCCGTCGATCGCAGCGGAGTCTCCGATGGCAAAGACATTGTAGCGCTCCGGCATCTCGTCAAAGTCGTGCATCACTTCGCAATAATCATTGATCCGGATCAGGCCCGCTTCATTCAGAGGCAGATCCGAATCGGCAAAGACCGGATGGCCGTCGCCCGCGGGAATAAACATCGTAAAATCGCTCTCGAGCTTGCTACGATCTTCAAAGACGATACCGTCGGCCTCGAAACGCGTGATCTTCTTGCCAAAGTGTGTATGGATATCCAGTTTACGGAAGTACAAGTCCATCATTTTCAGCGCCTGAGGTCCCATCCGGGCTCCGGGCTCCTTCATTGGGGCGAAGAAGGTCAGTTCGAAGTTTTTGCGTATGCCGAGTTTTTTCAGCCGGTTATGAACGTTGAAGAGGACTTCAAAGGCCGGACCTCCCCGGACATTGCTGGGATCTTTGGGATTGCCGCCGAATCCCATGGCAATCTTTCCGCCTCCTTTTGTGATCAGTGTGTCGAGGCGTTTCTTGATCTCCAGAGACTCCTCGGGTTTACCGCAGATCGAGAGAAAGTGCTCGCTGCCTTCGTGCTTGACCTTTCCGCTGCCGATGGCGATGACCAGATAGTCTCCTTGGTACGTTCCCTTTTTACCGATCGCTTTATGCTCCCGTGAAACGATCCGGCTGATCCGATCGATCACCAATTCGAAACCGTGGGCTTCGCTCAGATCCTTGAGGGGGACGCTGATCTCATCAAATGTCGCTTCTCCCGTAGGAATCCAGATCGAAGTGGGGTAGATGTAGAAGTAGTCCCGATCGCTTACCAGGGTCACGGGATACCCCTTCTTGCGCAAGAAGATTGCCGCTTCGACTCCGGCAAAGCCTCCTCCGAGGATCAATACTTTCGCTCTTTGCGCAGACATTTCGACTCCTTTTATTCATAATAATTATAATTTTTATAAGTATCTGAAGCTTGGCCTAAAAAATGCCCTCTTCCCGACCCAGGGAGGAGGGCTGCACCGTTGCTGACGGTACGGGTAACGATGCGGAAGGCTACTACTTAGCCTGCTTCGCTTTTTGTACCTCATCGTAACGAGGATAGACGAAGACCGACTTGCGCTCAACGACGATTTTCTTGGGCTCGTCCACCGCATAGGCCCGAATCGTGATAGGAATCGGCGTATCTTTCTTCATGTTTTTCGCCAAGACCTTGTCGGTAGTCAGGACGACGACCTTTTTCTTCTTCTTGCCGGCACCGAGATGGAAAGCCTCTTTGGGCCGTTCAATCTTGATCTCGGGGTGGCTCACCACTTTAAAGGTGTACTTGTGGGCCTTGGTATCCGTATTCTGGAAGAGGAAGAGATAGTCGTTCTCAACCGTTCCTCCAGGAAGGATCTTGTAAAGCCGGGTCGTCTTGTTGACATTGAGCAGCATATGCTCTTTCTTGCTTCCCATGACGAAGAGTGCCACAAGGACGATCGCCAGCACGGTAAAGTAAGCGATGACCTTGGGACGGAAGATCCGGGTCTTGCCCTCGTGCAGCACCGCTTCGCGTTCGCTGGACCAGCGTACCAAAGAGGGTTTACCCAGGGCTCCCATGACTTTGGTACAGGCATCGACGCACTCGAGGCAGTTGATACACTCGAGCTGCAGGCCCTTACGGATGTCGATGTGTGTCGGACAGACCTTGACGCAGCTTTCACAGGCGGTACACTCCGCCTCCGGCTCTTTCTGGTGGAGCTCCTTGACCGAGCTGACCACCTTGTGGCGCTCATATCCTTCTCCTTCATAGATATGGCCGCCCCGGACGGGGTCGTAGACCGCCATGAGCGTATCGTCATCGTAGAGGACCGACTGGACCCGGCTGTAGGGACAGATATAGACGCAGAAGTTCTCTTTGATGAAAACGACGTCGGCGATCAAAAAGGCGGCGATTCCCAGCCAGAAGCCCATAAGAATCGTGTGGTTCGCCGGATCCTGAATATAACGGAAAAAGTCCTCGGGCGGTACGAAATACCAGAGAAAATCTGCCGCGGCGATCAGAGCGAGAATCGACCAGAGGCCGATGGCGATCAACCGTTTGATCTGGTTTTCGGGCTTGCTGTAATCCGGCTCGATCTGCTTGTTGTTGATCCGCTTGCGCAGGTGCAGCAGTTTGGTCTCGAAGAGATCACGATAGATGACCCGGAAGATCGTCTGAGGACAGGCCCAGCCGCACCAGACCCGGCCGCCCACGGCGGTCATGGCAAAAATCCCCAGGAAGAGCAGCATCAGCAAAAAGGGCATCAGATAGAGCTCCTGCATGTCAAAGCGCACGAAAAAGAAATGCAGCTGCTTGTGGTCAAAGTTGAGCAGGAAGAAGTGGTTGCCGTTGATCTTGATCCAGGGAAGTACCAGTGCAACGACGGTAATCGCCGCGAAGGTCCAATAGCGCTTGATCCGGTAAGGGATCCAGCCTTTGAGATACTCTTTGGCCCGGTTTTTCTGTTTCTTCGGCTTGGGCGCTGCGCCGGCGTTGAGTGTTGCCTCTTGCATCGTCGGTTCCTTTTCAGTGTGGATTTGTCTGTCCCGCCATGGAAGCGGTCTCACTAAGCGTACAGGCCATTTCCGGCTCGGACGCCTCCGCGATTCGATGGTCATTTTTGGCTCGTTCCAGCCACGAGTCGTCGAGTATCTCCTTGAGATGACGCGATTCGATGTAGTCCTTGAGGGAGCTGCGGCTCACTCCAAGCTCTCGGGCGATGGCGCTGACGCTCTTGTCCGCCTTGAGCCCCTCCATGATGCGGGGCAGATAGACGTCGAACTTGGAGGCCGAGCGCCGCCCTTTGGGCCGACCGACCCGGCTGTCGCGCTGCGGCGTTCGGGGCCGATCTCCCAGTCGGACGATCAGGGGGAGGATCCTGGCCAAGCCGGTCTCCTTCTCTACCTGCAAATTCTGGGAAGCGATATGCAGAGAGACTCCGCGGCTCAACATACAGTTGATCACCACGACCGCCTCCTCCATATCCTGCCCCAGCACCTCGATGCGATCGATGACGATCACATCCCCTTCTCCCAACGAATGGAGAAAGTTCTGGAAAGCCCCTCGTTCTTTGAGGGGCCGCTCCAGAGGTGAAAAGTCGATCATTTCGTTCTCAAGGGTCAATCCGGCCTGCTTCGCGTAGCCCAGAATTGCAGCCCGCTGTTCAAGCAGTGACTCGTCACCGGAGAGTTGTCTAATCAGTGTATATGTCACATTAAACTCCTTAACCCTCAGGCGGAAGTTTAGCCGCAACTTGATGAAATAATTCTTAAATATTCTCTTTTTTGCGTCATTTCTTCGTTTTTTCGTCACTTTTTGTGGTATAATCTTTTTCTCTATAGATAGCGATAAGAATTCATAATATATCGACAAGGACAGCCAAGATGAAACTGACCCATCTGGATGAACAGAACAAGCCGAAGATGGTGGATGTGAGCGAGAAAGAAGCGACCGTCCGCACTGCCACGGCCAGCGGCGTCATCGAAGTGACTCCCGAGGCCTACAAGGCAGTCATCACCCAAAGCACCAAGAAGGGCCCCGTCCTTCAAACCGCCGTCATCGCCGCCATCCAGGGGGCCAAGCGCACACCGGACCTTATTCCCATGTGCCACCCTTTAATGCTCAGCTCTGTCAAGACCGATGTGGAGGAACTACCCGATCTTCCGGGTTTTCGCCTCACGGTAACCGCGAAACTGACAGGGAAAACCGGCGTAGAGATGGAAGCTCTGACGGGAGTCAGCGTCGGGCTCCTGACGATCTACGACATGCTCAAGGCCATCGACAAAGGGATGGTCATCCGCGACATCCGACTCGAGTCCAAAACAGGAGGTAAAAGTGGAGACTTTCAACGAAAAGATTGAAAAAGCCGAATTGGAATATCCCCGTCAATGGGGTTTCAAAATCATCGGCAAGGATAAAGAGAAGCTTGCGGCCGTGATCAAAGAGGTCATGGGAGAGAAAGAGCACCTCTGTTCTCCGGGCAACACTTCTCGCACCGGGAAATACCACAGCTACAACGCCAGCTGCCATGTCCAGAGCAAGGAGGAACGGGACCGGCTCTTCAAAGCCTTTCAGGACCATGAGGACGTAGAGATCGTGATCTAAACGCTCTGCCTCTCCCTTCCCGCCCCTTCAAGCATCCGCTCCGCCGCGAGACTTGCCGCCATGGAGAGAAAGACATACGCGACAAAGAAATAGACGCCGATCTCGATCTCGCTACGACTCACGTTACTGTTGCCGCTTCCCAGATAAACTACTAGAAGCGAGACGATGAAAACATCGAGCATGGACCATTTCCCCAGAGTTTTGAAAAAACGGACCAGCTTCGCCGCAAAGGGACGGTATTCGAAAAGAGAGACAAAGAGGAGCGAGAGAGTTTTGAGCGCCGGCAGGAGTATCGAAAACAGCAGCACGATCAGCGCCAAAGGCGTATTGCCTTCCGCAAAAAGCTTTTCGATACTCCCAAGGATCCCTTTCGATTCAAAAGAGAGCACGACATCGCCCAGGTACTCCACATTTTTGTGTACGACGATCATCAAAATCGGCGTGATCAGACCGTTGATCAGGGCGATCAGCGCTCCGAGAGAGAGCAGTGCCGTGTAGAGCCGGGGCGAGAGGAAGAGGCCGCTTGCCAAGGCTGCGACCGAGGCGAGACCGAAAGCAGCAGCCAGGTCCCGGTTGTGCCGATGCTGCTGCCGGCGCAACTCTCGGAGACGATCCATCTTCTCGGCCAGGTCGTTTTTGACCATGCCGAAGGTCAGGGTGCTGGCCAGATCTTTGAGGCGCGACTCTGCTATGCGCTCCGCTTGCATCAGCTCACTCATTTGCTGAGCCGTCTTCTCGTAGGCCACGGCGGAACGATATCCCTCTTTCCCCAGCCAGGCCATTGTCACCGCCAGCAAAACAACCCAGACCAGACCCAATATGCTTTTAACCTTCATGGAGGCATTATAACGAAGTCAATCATCCCAAGGAGAGAGAATGACGGAACTGGAACAACTGGAGCGGATCGCCCGAGAAGCGGGCAGGATCATCCAAAAGGGCTACCGTACCCACAAAGAGATTCACCACAAAGGCGTCGTCGATCTCGTCACCCAGTTCGACCTGGAGACGGAAGCCTACCTCATGGACGCCCTGGGAAAAGCCTTCCCCGAACATACCCTCGTGGGGGAGGAGAGTTACCGGGGCTCCTACGATCTGGAGCGAGCCGTCTACATCGATCCCATCGACGGAACGACCAACTTCGTCCACGGCATTCCCCATCTCGCCGTCTCCCTGGGAATCTGGGAGGAGGGAGTGCCCCGCTTCGCCGTCGTTTACAATCCCATTCTCGACGAACTTTTCCGAGCCGAAAAGGGTGCGGGAGCCTGGCTGGGGGAGACACGCCTGCAGGTCTGCGACGACCGTCTCCTGCAAAACAGCCTCATCGCCACCGGATTCCCCTACGCCAAAGTCCAACGAGGCCCCGAATATCGATGGGTTGTCGATGCCTTCGCCGCCCTGCTCCCCCAAATCCAGGATATCCGCCGTCTCGGCGCCGCCGCCGTGGATCTCGCCTACCTCGCCCAGGGACGTTTCGGGGGTTTCTACGAGATCGACCTCAAACCCTGGGACGTCGCCGCGGGTATCCTCCTGGTCCAGGAAGCGGGAGGCATCGTCAGCAATCTCAGAGGAGACCCCTACCGCTTCGGGGACAAGGGCATCGTCGCCGGCACCCCCGCGATCCATCGCGCTCTCCTTGATCTACTGCCCGAATACGGGAAGGGGAAGTGATGGAAGATGGAAGATTTTACGCTTCTGATAAATTTTATCAAGCCGATAAACACGTAACACGTTACTCGTTACTTCAAAATAAACCAAGATCGTCCTCTGGAAAAAATTATCGTTGTCATCGCTGATCATGAGGAAATGATCGGGGCCGACCTTGGCCAGGCCTTCGAAATTCTCCACCGCCCATCCCTTACTGCTGTCCAGTCGGGCCAGGACGCGGGTGGAACAGAGTCGTCGACCGCCGCAGCGGTCGAGCTCCAGTTCGCGAAGCGTGACGACTACCGGTCTGTTCAGGCCTGCATAGGAACGCTCCAGGATCAGGAGATTGCCGTTGTCCAGGACCTCCAGCGCAGTAATGGCGCTGTTGGGCTCTTTTCCCCTCCCATAGCTCCAGCGTTTTCCCGAAAGCGCATAGATAGTCTGGAGCTCTCTCGACGCTCCCTTGACGGGATACTCCGGGGCAGTAAGCAAACCGTATCGGGGATGCCAGGCAAGGGCTTCGAGCCCCTTGTTTCTCCGCCACATCTTTTTGGCCCGATCTATCGCGGAGGGAAGTTTGAGGTAGGAGAAGATTCTCCCGTCATAGGCGATCCGGGCGACTCGAGGTTTGCCCTCGAAGCTTAGATAGAGCCGCCCTCTTTCATCCAGGGTGAGCCCCTCCGAATCTCTGCGCCGCTTTTTGAGCTTCTTCCCGCTCTTTTTCCGAAGGAGATCGGCATCCATCGGCGTCAGTTCCAGGATCTTCCGTGCATCAAAACGGGCTTTGAAACGGAAGAGTTCCCCCTCGTCGCTGATCATAAAGAGCCAACGGTGCTTTTTCAGATAGGCCAGGTCGGAAATTTCACTGAATTGGCGACCCGCGATCTTGCCGTAAAGCAGTTCCCTCTGATCCAGGATCCGGATCGATCCGATCCGATCTCCCTTGATATTTTCAGGGCGAAGGTCGGTCCGAAAAACCCCTGCGGCAAGCACCCAGGGCAACAACAGAAGCAGGAGCCCCCTCATCGACTCCGAGTCCTCCGATGCTCCTGCCAGGCGCTCCAGAGGAACCAGGCCACGGAGAGGTCGATCATCACGTCGGCATAGTTGAAGACGGCAAAGTCAAATCCACAGTGCCAGTAGACATAGTCCACCACTGCCCCGTGGGCGAAACGATCCCAGAGATTGCCAAGAGCCGCCCCGAGCAAAATTCCCAGAGCAAAGGGATAGCGGCGTATCCACCCCTCCTTCAGGAAAAAGAGCAGCATTCCGGCGATCAGAAGCACCTGAAGCCATTTAAGCCAGGGACCGAGAAAAGCGAAGAGACTGAAGGCCACCCCCCGATTGAGATGAAGCTCCAAAGAAAGGCATCGGCTTTGCCACTGATATCCGGCGAGAAACAGCTCTTTAATCCCCTGGTCGACCCACCAGGTCCCCAGAGCCGCGAAAAAGAAGATGACCCAGAGACGCACTAAGAGAGCTCCTTGCGGAAAAAGGCCTCAACCTCCTCCATCATTCTCTCCAGCTCCCGATCGTTCTCGCCCTCCAGCAGGAGGCGGATCAGATTTTCCGTCCCCGAATAGCGGAAGAGATGGCGCATCCCTGCCCCTTCAATAGCCTCTTGAAGCTCCGCTAAGCCGTCGATCTCCTCAAGAGGCCGCTTCTTCGCCACGCTGAGATTGACCAGTTTCTGGGGATAGAGTTCAAAAGCGTTGAAGGCTTCGCTGGCTTTCCGACCGCTGCTGACCAGATAGGCAAGCGCCTGTAAGGCACTGGAGATGCCGTCCCCGGTCTTGGCGAAATCGCTGAAGATAATGTGTCCGCTCTGCTCCCCTCCGAAGTTAAGTCCCTTCTCCTGCATCAGTTCCACCACATTTTTGTCCCCTACCGCGCTGCGGTAAAGGGTGATGCCGTGCCGGGCCAGATAGTCGTCCAGGGCCTGATTGCTCATAACCGTCGCCACCATGCCGTGGTTTTGGAGGCGGTCCTGCTCTTTGAGATAGACCGCCAGGACCCCCATGAGCTTGTCTCCGTCGACAACTTCGCCTCGCTCGTCCACCAGCACCAGCCGGTCGGCATCCCCGTCGAGGGCCACCCCCACGTCGGCCCGATAGCGCAGCACCTCCTTGGCCAGATACTCCGGATGCATAGCGCCGCATCCTTCGTTGATATTGAAGCCGTTGGGTTCGTTCCCGAGGACCACCACATCGGCCCCCAGTTCACTGAGGATCGTCGGTGCGACCTTGTATCCTGCCCCGTTGGCACAGTCCACGACCACTCGGAGATTGGAGAGCGCCAGATGCTTGGGAAAGGAGTTCTTGATATGGACGATATAGCGCCCGATCACGTCGTCGATACGCTTGGACTTTCCGATTGCCTTGCCCGTGACCTGCCCCGCCTCGATCGCTTCGTCGTTCTCGTAGATCGCTTCGATCCGCTCCTCGACGCTACGGTTGAGCTTGTTGCCTTCTGCGTCGAAAAACTTGATACCGTTGTCGTAGAAAGGGTTGTGGCTGGCGCTGATCATGATCCCGGCGTCGCAGCGCATGCTCTCGGTCAAAAAGGCCACCGCCGGCGTCGGCATGGGGCCGATCTGAATCACGTCGAATCCCACCGCCGTCAAGCCGGAGACGATGGCGTTTTCGATCATATAGCCGCTGCGGCGGGTATCTTTGCCTACGAGGATTCGGTTGGTTCCCTGCCGATCCAGGGAACGAAAATATATCCCCGTCGCCATCGCCAGACGCATCGCCGCCGGCGCGGAGACTTTTCGCCCCGCCAGGCCCCGGACTCCGTCGGTCCCAAAAAGTTTGTTGCTCATCGATTTTTCTCCTGCTTTTTCAAGCCTGCTGAAGCAATAGTCGGCTCTTTTTTTGAAAAATTATGGAAAATTTTACCCAAATCAGGTAAAAGCTCGAGGGTGTTCATAAAATTTTTATCTTTTTTTGGGTAATATTCGCCCACTCAATAGACCCTAGAGAGAAGCGGGCTATTTTTCTAAATGAAATATTTACAAAAAAAGGAACGAGTTCATGGCACATCACAAGTCAGCAAAGAAACGCATCAAGCAGACCATCAAGAAGACTGAGCGCAACCGCTACTACCGTACCCGGATGAAAAACATCATCCGCGCCGTCCGCGAAGCGGCCGAAGCCGGCGACAAGGCCAAAGCCCAGGAGGCCTTCAAAATCGCCAACAAGCAGCTTCACCATTACGTCAGCAAAGGCTTCCTCAAGAAGCAGACCGCTTCCCGCAAAGTCAGCCGGCTCCACAAGCTTGTCAACAGCATCGAAGCCGCCTAACTTCCATCTGATATCCCCGGTGTTCCCGCCGGATTTTTCACCTTTTTTTCACTACAATAAACCAAAATCCCTCCATACTGAGGAAATTTTATGTTCCAAGAAAAACTGCACCCCTTCATCGAGCGCTATGAAGAGATCAACCGCCTTCTGAGTTCTCCGGAAATTGCGGCCGATATCAAAAGAATGACCGAGCTGAGCAAAGAGCAGTCACAGCTCGCCCCCCTGGTGGAGAAAGCCCGGGAGTATCTACAGATTGCCGAAGCGATCGAAGAGAACCGTGCCATGCTGGGAGACGAAGAGTTCGGGGAGATGGCCAAGGAAGAGCTCTCCGCACTGGAGCCCCGCCTTCCCACTCTGGAGGAGGAGATCAAGGTCCTTATGCTCCCCCGGGATCCCAATGACGAGAAAAATATCTACTTGGAGCTGCGTGCCGGAACCGGCGGCGACGAAAGCGCCCTGTTTGTCGAGGACCTTTTCAAGATGTATCTGCGCTATGCCGAACGCCAGGGTTGGAAGGTCGAGATCGTCAGCAGCTCCGAAGGCACCGCCGGAGGCTACAAAGAACTCATCGCTCTCATCAAAGGCGAGGGCGTCTACAGCAAACTCAAATACGAAGGAGGCACCCACCGGGTCCAACGGGTCCCCGCCACCGAAACCCAGGGACGCATTCACACCTCTGCCGTCACCGTCGCCGTCGTTCCCGAAGTCGAGGATGTCGAAGTCGACATCAAGCCCAACGAGATCAAGATGGACGTCTACCGCTCCAGCGGCTGCGGCGGCCAGAGCGTCAATACCACCGACTCCGCCGTGCGACTGACCCACATTCCCACCGGCATCGTCGTAGCGATCCAGGATGAAAAATCCCAGCATAAAAACCGGGACAAGGCGATGAAAGTCCTCAAAGCCCGAGTCTACGAAGCGATGATGCGTCAGCAGCAGGAAGCCACTGCCAGCCAACGTAAGCTCCAGGTCGGCAGCGGCGACCGCAGTGAAAAAATCCGCACTTACAACTATCCCCAAAACCGTATCACCGACCATCGTATCGGTCTGACCCTCTACGCCCTGGATGACGTGGTGAACAACGGCACCCTCGAGCAGGTCATCGACCCCCTCATCGCCCATGCCCAGGCCGAAGCGATCCAAGAAGCGGGACTTTAAGAGTTAAGAAATTTTACATGGCTTGACACTTTTGTCAAGTCCTTTTTATATCATTCCCTTATTTCCCAGTCAATGCTTTCTCAAAACTTTTGACCCCGGCAAGAAGCCAGATCTTGGCCCGCTGAATGCGAATCTGCTCTTGCAATCCCCCCTCCAGAGCCTTGGCATTGGCCAGGTCGGCAATGGCCCGGCTCAGTTCGTCGGCACCGGCGAGCTGATTGTCGAAGCGCCCCCGGGTCAGCTTGGCGTACTCCGCCTGGGCCTTGACCTGCATGACGGCGCTGCGATGCTTGGCCCGCAGCGTCCGCAGATCCAGGTAAGCGTTGTCGATCTCCGTGGCGATACGGTGGCGATAGTCCAGGAGTTGCTGGGCCGAGGCAAGGCGCTTGTAGCGGGCCGCCTCGACATGGTGTCGGTCGCTCTGACCGCTAAAGAGATTCCACGAGATATTCATTCCCACATAGCTCTGATCGGCATTGGTAAAACCGTCTCCTTTCAGGGCCGGGGTATCTCCGTGCCGTTTCAGACCGGCCGCTAGTGCGACGGTAGGATAGTAGCGGCTTTCGGCCAATCTAATCTGGGCCTCGTCCACTTTGAGCAGGGCCCGAAGCGCTCTGAGGTCGCTGCGCTGTGCAAATGCCCGTCGTTTCAGACGAGCTTTGCCCGGCAGGGAGTGCAGTACAATCGGCCCGGCCACGCTATGGACGGAGCTCCCCGTCAGGTAGCCCAGTTCGTTGAGGATCTGGCCGATCCGGCTGCGGGTCTGGGCGATCTGGGCATCCACCTCGTAAACCTTCGCCCGGATTTTGTAAAGATCTGCAGGGGGGAGCAGTCCGTTTTTGTAAAGCCCCTCCGCTTTTTTACGTGCTGAAAGCATCGCTTTTTTTGCCTCGATCTGTGCTACAAGGACCCGCTGCTGGGCCCGAACCGCCCCATAGAGCCCCGTCAGTCGCAGAATCAGGTTGCGTCTCAGATCGAGACGCTTGAGCCGGGCCCGTACAGCCTCCCAGCGGTTCCGGTCGATCTGGGCCGTTACGGCGAAGCCGGTAAAGAGCGGATAGCTCAGACGCAACTCTCCGACAAACTGCCGTTTCTTACCCATCGGAAGCGGCTGGGCAGGGCCCAGGCCCGTATGCAGGGTCATGGTAGGGGTCTCTTTGAGCCAGGCTCCCCGGAACATCAGATCCAGCGAGGGGAGATTGCGCCCCTCGGCGGCCAAAGCCTGTTCACGGGCCGCCGCTCCCATCAAAGCGGCACTGCGCAGTATCGGGGCGGCCTCCAGCCGCTGCACCAGCTCCCGGTATCCCTCGGCAGATAAGGCCGTTGCCGCGGCAAAAAACACCGCCAAAAATCCTATTTTTTTCATCTCATTCCTCTCCATTTTGAAAAGTCGACAAAAAGCAATGCCACAAAAAGAGTCCCCAGCACGCCCCAGTAGGCCGCATGCATAAAGACATTGTAGAAACCGTAGTTATATGCCATCAGAGTCTCGTATTGGGCGAAAGCCGCCTTGGTCGCCGCCTCCGTCGCTCCCATCATCGCTTGCATTTTATCCAAAAACCATCGAAGGTATTCGATATTCTGCAACTCCTCCATCCTTAGAAAATGCAGGTTCTTGAAGTACTCCATATTGTTCGTCGCCAGGGCTGTCCCGAAGCTTCCCCCGACAAAACGAAAGTAGTCCATCAGTACAATCGCCAGCTCTCCTTTGTGTCCCGGGGCATTTTGGAGTACCATCACCGTCACCGGAGCGAAGAAGAGCCCCATCCCGATTCCAAAGGGAATCGTCAGCAGCATCGCCTGATGCAGCGGCGTATAGTAGTTGAGCTGAGGGAGGAATAGCAGGGAGGTCAGGACATAGAATCCTGCGGCGATCGCCACCGCTTTCTTGGCCCCGATCTTGTCGGCGAGGGTCCCCGCCAGAGGTGAAAATAGGCCGATAAAGACGGCGAAGGCGAAGACGGCGATCCCCGCGTCAAGCGTGGGTAAACGCTTGATATGCTCATAGTAGACCGGCAAGAGATAAAAATATTGGTACATAGAGAAGCCCAGGATGAAAAAGTAGATCATCATCCCGTTGGCGAAGGTCGGATTTTTAAAGAGGCTGAAGTCGATCAGCTTCGCCTTGGACCAAAGTTCACTCAGAGCGTAGAGCAGAAATGCCACCACCGTGACCAGAAGCAGGACTCCGATCTCGGAGCTGTTGAACCAGCCCAACTGCTGCCCCCGGCTCAGCATCACCAGGAGCGCCACCGTCGCCACGGAGATCCAAAAAAAACTAATGAAGTTGAAACGAAGCTTTTCGAAAAACCGCTCCTTGGGCAGATAGATCAGGCCCGCCGTTACCAGCAGCAGTCCAACGGGGACATTGATGAAAAAAACCATGCGCCAGTGATAATACTCCGTCAGATAGCCCCCGATAGTCGGACCGAGTGCCGGGGCGAAGCTCACTCCCAGGCCGTAGATCCCCATGGCCAGGCCCTGCTTCTCCGGAGGAAAATAGCTGAAGATCATGATATGGCTGGTCACCATGATCAGTGCCTCACCCACCCCCTGGATCACCCGGAAAATCACAATCTCCTCCAGAGAATTCGAAAGGCCGCAGGCCAAAGATGCCGCGGTAAAAAGCGCCACCCCGCTGAGAAAAATAGTCTTGGCCCCAAAACGCTTGATCAGATATTCGGTGATTAGCAGCGCGATTGCCGCGGCGACCATGTAGCTGGTGATGATCCACTGTACCCCGTACATATCCGTCGCCAAGGGTCCCGTCAGTTTGGGGACGATCACATCCACTACCGTTGTATCGAGGATCGCCATGAAGGCCCCGGTCATAACGATGATGGAGAAGATGGCCCGTTCTTTAGAGCTAATTTCCCACGGTTTCTTTGCTTCGGTAATTGGCGTACTGGTGTATTGGTTATTGGGCATGTTTCAGCCTACCGATACAGTTATTGAGTATTTTCCCGAGAATCTCGATTTTTTCAAGGAAAGTAAGGTAGAACTCTTTCTCAATAAAGTCCCGTCTATACAAAAGAAGAATCCAGTGTTTGCTCTCCCAGAGAGATCCACGAACGTTGTAATAAAACTTCATACTCTCTTTATAATGAAACCTTCCGTAACCTTCTGTGATGTTGGTCCCGATGGAGTCGACCGCACGCAAAAGATGCGATCCGATATCGAACCGGAACGTCTTGGGAAGATTTTGATAGATTTGCCATTCCGTCTCAGACAACCCCAACGACAAGCGATAAATCTCTAAATTTCCAAGTGTTTTCATCTCGCTCCCCAATACACCAATAACCAATACTACTTTCGCCGGATGGCGACGGTCGCCCCCATCCCCGCTCTCAATCCCTCGATCTCTTTGAGCTTGATCCGTACGACAAATCGCTGGTCCAGTTTGGTGAATTCCCCGCTGGCGATGTCCCGGGGGACCAGACTGAAGGTACTGGCGCTGGTAGGGGCGATCGATTCGACGGTTCCTTCGAAGCGTTTACCTTCCAGGGCCTCCACTTCCACCGTCGCTTTATTTCCCGGTTTGACACCGTGCATCTTCTTCTCCGAGAGAAGCACTTCGCAATAGAGTTTTGTCGGATCGACCAGCGCGTAGATAGGCGATCCCTTCTTCACCACCCGGGGAGCGACGATAAATTTCTTGGCGATCACACCGTCAAAAGGTGCGAAGAGACGGGTGTAGGCGATCTTGTTTTGCAACGCTTTCAGGCTCTTAATCAGCGCATCGCGCTCCCGAGTCTTCGCCTCGATCATCTCCGCCACCTCCCGGATTTGTCGGAGATTAACCCGAGAGATTTCATAAGAGTCAAGAGCTTTTTTCTTTTGATTCACGAGAGCATCACGCTCTTTTTTCATCGCCGCCACCTCATCAGCCAGAGCATCACGCTGCGTCGCCAGCGTTTCATAATCTGTCGACGCGATCAGCTTCTGCTCCAGCATACGACGGTAGCGTTGCACATCTTTGTTCAGCTTCTCCAGTTTTCGTGTCGTCGCGTCGATCCGAAAGCTCAACGACTCCACCCGTTGGCCGAGTGCTTCGATATCGATACCGGAGATCTTCTCGCGGAAAGTCAGGATCTTTTCCAGACGCTCCCGTTTGAGCCGCAAAGCCGTGATAGCATTCTCTGCGGCGGCGACGGTTTTTTCCATCTTTGCTCTGGCTAGCTCGAAATCTTTCGGATCAATCCGGGCCAGGAATTCGCCCCTCTTGACCGGAGCATTCTCCTCTTTTGTCATCTCGACGACTTTTCCCCCGACTTTGAAAGAGAGCGTCGCCAGCCGATCGCTTTTGATAAAGGCAGCATCGCTGACGGCATTTACGGAACGGTAGTGAAGATAGTCGTACCCCATCCAGGCAAAGAGAACTATCAGCACGATTATGATCAAGGTCCCCATGCGCTTTGCCATCGACTCTCCCGGGCTGTGAATTTAATTCACGGATATGGTATCTCATTCAAAATTAAGAGAGACTGAGATAGGATTATCCAAGCATCTAGCCAATCGGAAACGGAAGAGGAGTGAAAGAAGACCATGAATCAACGCATGAAAGAGAAGATCCTCCAGACCAAGAGGGAGATGATCCTCGAAGAGATCTCCCCCATTTTCGAAGCGGAGGGCCCCTCGTCGGTCAAAATGGCCGATCTCTCCGAGCGCCTCGGTATCTCCGTCGGCGCCCTCTACAAGCTCTTCCCTTCCAAGGAGGCTCTTTTCTACGCCTATACGGAGTATCAGATCCATCGCTTTCATGAAACGCTTCTTCGGGAATGCGAAGGGCTCTCCCGACCCGAGGCGTGCCTGGAGCGCTTCGCCGCTTTGAAGATCGAAACCCTCCATGCCAAGCGCCATGCCCTGGAAGATCTGATTCTGGGCGATCCCCTCTTTTTCTTCAAGATGAACATCCGTCGCCAAAATCCTGCCACTCCCATCGCCGAGTATCTGGCAGAGCAGTTTCGCCGACTCGACCGCGAACGTCCCCTTCGAGAGAAGGACTTTCTCCGTCTCGCTTACCTCTACAACGGCCAGATCACCGGTGCCATCGAATTCTGCTTTCTTTATGACCGCCCCTTCCGGGAGCCCAAACACGACGCAAAAGAGCTTCTCGCGCTCTTTCTTCAAGGAGTCGTACAGTGAAACGGACAACGATTTCTCTCGTTCTTGGCAGCGGCGGGGCCCGAGGCTACGCCCATATCGGCGTCATCGAGGAACTACAGCGCCACGGGTATGAGATCGCCTGCATCAGCGGGGCGTCGATGGGAGCTCTCATCGGCGGGCTCCATGCCTGCGGAAAACTTCGCGACTATCGGGACTGGGTCCTGGGGCTCGACGCCCTGGATGTTGCGGCACTACTGGATTTCTCCTGGACTCGCCACGGCGTCATCAACGGGAAAAAGGTGATGAAAAAACTTAGAGAGTTGATCGGCGAGACTCCGATCGAAAAGCTGCCAATCCCTTATACCGCCGTCGCCACCGATCTGCGACGCAATCGAGAAGTCTGGTTTCAGCGCGGCGATCTCCTGGATGCCATCCGCGCCTCCATCGCCATTCCCACCTTTTTCACTCCCGTAGAGCGCGACGGCATGCTCTTGGTCGACGGGGGCGTCCTCAATCCGCTGCCCGTGGCCCCGACCATCTCCGTCCAGAGCGACCTGACCCTGGCCGTGAGTCTCTTCGGCCAGGGCGAAGCTCCCCGGATTCCTATGCCCCGAGAGGCGCAGGAACGGGAAAGTCGCCTCGAGGAGCTTGCCGACGAACTTTATCGTCGGGCCCGGGAGTGGTTTGACACCGAGCCCCGGCCCAAGAGCAGCTACCACCTTTTCGATGTTTTCGATGCCACGATCGAGTCGATGCAAAAGACCCTGATCGGCTACCGGCTGGGAGGCTACCCCCCCGACTATATGATCGAGATCCCCGAAAGTGTCTGCGGTGCGCTGGATTTCCATAAGGCCTGGGAGGTAATCGAAACGGGACGCCTCATCGCCCGGGACTTTCTCGCGAGGCTTCCCCGGGATCACTCCGGAGAGGAGAAAACTTCATGAAAAAATTGCGACACTACGCCCCCGGTCTCTTTATCCTCTTGCTTCTCGTCACGGCCGGATGGATGATCTATCTCAAACTCCACCCCAAAACCCTTCCGGACAATCTGGTCATGGGTGTCGGCCGAATGGACGGTGACTTGGTGCGCCTCAACGCCAAATACCCCGGCCGAATCCTTCTTCAGAGAGCACGGGAGGGGATGCCTATACGCCACGGAGAGCTCCTGACCCGTCTCGGTAGCAAGGAGCAGGAGGCGAAGCTCGACCAGATGCGTGCGGAACTGGAAGCGAAAAAGAAAGAGTATGCCGCCCGAAAGACTGAACTGGCAATCACAAGCAAAACCCTGCCGCTGGCTCTCGAGAAGGCCCAAGCCCAGCTCAAAGCCCGCCGGGCGGAGTTCAAAGGAGTTGCGAGCCAGGTCGAAGCCCAAGAGCAGGTCGTCGCCCAGGATCGGCGGGATCTGTCGCGAATTCAAAATCTCTACGAACGCAAACTGCTGGAAAAAGAAAAACTGGAAAAGGCCCGGCTGAGACTCTCCGTAGACCGGGAACGTCTTCAGGGGCTTGCCATGAAACGCGAAGCGGCCCGCACTGCCGTCGATGCCGCGAAGGCCGATCTCCAAAAAGCCCGGGCCCTTCAACGGCACCTTCAATCTCTCCGGCAATCCCTCTCGGCCCTCGCCGAGGGAATCAAGGCTCTTGAGGCGGGGGTGCAGCAGATTGAGGCAATCTTGGAGCAGATGGAGCTCCGCTCACCCCTCGACGGCTATGTCATCGAAAAACTCGCCGAACCGGGAGAGGTGGTAGGAGCCGGCATGCCTGTCGCCACCCTAATTGATCCCAAGAGTCTCTATCTCAAAATTTTCGTCGACACGCTCCAAAACGGCCGTATCAAGCTGGGAGACAAAGCGGAGATTTTTCTGGACGCATCACCGGACCGCCCCATACCCGCTAAGGTCGTACGCATCGCCCAAAAAGCGGAATTCACCCCCAAGGAGGTCAGCGTGCGAAGCGACCGGATCCAGCGGGTCTTCGCCGTTCATCTCAAGCCGCTACACCCCGATCCCCTTCTCAAGCTCGGGCTTCCCGCTACCGGAGTGATCTCCCTTGACGGAAAAGGCCTTCCCCGCTCCCTCGACGAACTGCCGCCGCTATGAGCCGAGACCCCTTCTGCCGCAGTCTATGGGCCCTGGGCGCGCTCCTCTTCCTTGTCGGAACGCTCTGGGCTTTCGTCCTGCCGGGGGTTTCCCCCGATCGGAGCGTTGCCGCCTATTTCTCCCTCCAGCCTCTTCCCGATCTTCTTGGTCCGGCCAGGCTTCTGGCACTGCTGGGAGGTCCTCCGGCTTTGGGCTTTGTCGTGTTGTCGTTTGCGGTCTTCCTTCTCTATCGACGCCGGCAGCGCGATGCCCTCTTTCTACTCTTTGCCGTCGCCGGTACGGCCCTAATCAATTCCGTACTCAAAACGCTAATCGCCCGACCCCGTCCTCCGTTACGCCTGATCGAGATCACCTCGCCTGCCTTCCCCTCTTGGCACAGTGCCACCTCAGCTGCCTTGGCTCTGAGCCTCTGGCTCCTCTTCTCCCGCCCCCTCGGCTCCCGTACCGCCAAAGTTTTTTTGGGCTTCTTATTGCTGCTCTGGCCCCTGGCGATCGGATCGAGCCGTCTTGTGCTCAACGCCCATTGGGCTACAGACGTGATTGCAGGCTGGGGACTCGGTATCCTCGTCAGTTGCACACTCTACCGAGTCATAGGACTGCAGGAGGAGACTCGTGTACACCC
>JALSTG010000179.1 GCA_026983875.1 Campylobacteraceae bacterium | reverse complement strand
AAGTTCTATTCACTCTATCGTAGGCTCGTCAGGGGAACCTAGCCCGAAGAGACCGTCAACTCGTTGGCCGTGCGGATCGCATCCAGACCGAAGCGTTCCCGAATCCGCTGCATCCCCTCGCTGATCTTCCGCTCTCTGCGGTCGCGATCCAGCTCCAGAAGCGAGAGGGTCCTGGGGTGAAGGTGAGTAAAGTCCGAGACCGAGAGGGAGAGCTTGACGGCGGAATATCCGGGCGGGTGGATCCGATGGAAGATGCCGGCGAGCTGCTCCTTGAGAAGGCTTTCGCTGAAGATCCGATCCACTCGGATGGCTTCCTTGGCCCGGATCCCCTCTTGGTAGTTGATCTTCAGGTAATAGCGGGTGGGATTGGCGCCGATGCGCAGGGTAATATAGGCGACGTGGCGAGCCAGGATCATGATCCGCCGCCGGATCTCCCCGCTATCGCTAAGGGGGTCGAAGGTGCGGCTGATGCCGACCGACTGGCGGGAAGGACGAGGGGCAATCCCTTCGCCGTCGATCCCCAGAATCCGCCGATAGAGCTGTCGTCCCGGCATCCCCCAGCTCTCCAGAAGCTTCCGGTATTTGGGGATCTCTCCCAGAGTCCGGATTCCCCGCTCTTGCAATCTCCGGCGATATCCCCGGCCGATCCCGGGAAACTCCCCGATAGGGATTTCGCGGATGAAGGCCTCCACGTCTTCGACCTTCAGTACCCCGTAGGGCTTGCAATACTCCGTGGCCAGCTTCGCCGTCCATTTGCTTCGGGCGATCCCGATGGAGACCGGCAGAGCGAAGCGCTCGAAGATCTCCTGCTGAAGGCTACGGGCAAAGGCTTCGCTCTCCGCCGGAGCGACCCATCCGGCCAGATCCCCGAAAAACTCGTCGATACTAAATTGCTCCAGTCGGGGAATCTTGCGACTGAGAAAGCATGAGAGCGCATGGGAGAGCCGATGATAGAGCAGCATATCGTTGGGCAAAACGACCAACTCCGGACAGAGCCGCAGGGCTTCGGCCAGAGGCATTCCGGTCTTGACCCCCCTTTCCCTGGCTTCGTAGCTGGCGGTGGTGACGATGCCGCGAATCTTCTCCCGACCCTCGATACGGTCGATAAAGTGCTCGGCAAAACTCTTTTTGCGTCCCGAGTAGAAGACCGGAGCGACGAAGGCGCCGTGGTTGCGGTCCATCAAGCGGATATGGGCTCGCTTGCGCTCGAAGATCTCCAGATTGCTCCGACCCCCCACCGCTACGGGGATCCCCAGCAGCGACGGATCCCGGCTCCGCTCCGCCGAGACGAAGAAGCTGTCGATGTCGATATGGGCAAACACCCCTACTCCTCCAGCAGATGGCGCATTCCGCGCGGCGTGTTTTCGATCCTCTGCCGGTAGGGCCCCGGCTCCATCCAGGCGATCCGCCGCTTCTCTCGCTTCAACACCTCCGGTATCTCCCTCCGCAGCGCAGTCTCCCGTGCCAGGTAGTGATGGCTAAGCCGGGGCATCCAGCGAAGTGCGGCGATGTGTCCTTTGTGGTAGCGGGGATGCAACTCTTCGCTGCGATTGTAGTGATAATGGGTCAAGCGATTGTAGGCTTCGATCTCCAGACCCTCGAAGATCCGTTTCTTATCCTTGGACATTTCCGCTCCTTTGGAGCATAGTATGTCATATTGGAATATAATTAATCAAATAAATTTCATTTTAAAATATCTATGGCCGGCCTACAGGCTGAATCTGTGCGTCTCCGTTCAGCTCGGCGACGAAATTTCGGTAATCCGATGCACACGTTCGGCGTGCTTTGGAAGTGGAGGCCGATTTTTGGCACGCTGCTTTCCTGCGACGTGCATCTTTCAGGACGGGACGGAGATTGCGCATCATCTTTGTGCGAATCTCCCGAGCTACGGGGTCGATACCGCCGACATCACGCATCCGTTCCTGATAGGCGAGATAGAGCCGGAGATGACGCTGCATCGTTTCGGGAAATCGACGTGCGAGGCGATGGTAAAGAGCACAGTCGAAATCGTCGAGCATCCGGCGCCGAGCCTCCGTGAGATTTCCGGCTTCCGGACAGCGGTGCAGCCGGGCCTTCGCCTCGTCCCGCTCCTGGCGAGTCATACTTTCGCTCTCCTCTGCCAGCCGCTGCAGGGCCTCTGCGTTGCGCTTCGCCCGCTTTCGAGACGTGGCATCGGTCTCGAGCCGGGCGAGATAGCGGTACGTCTCGATCATGATCTTCACCGTCTCTTTGGGGTAATGGGTCCGTTCGTAGGTTGGGAGGATTCCCTGCCCCAGCAGCGCCGCTTTGCGAAAGTGCTTCAGCGCTTCCGCCCTGCTTTTGCTCATCCCTCTTCCCCGGATCGCCATGACTCCCAGATTGTATTCGGCTTTGATCCTCTGGGTATGCGGCCCCTTCGACGCCGCCTTTTCATACAGTGCTACCGCCTTGGCATCATCATGCGCCCGATAGGCCCGATACGCCTCGTCGGTGATCGACGCTGCCAAAATCCCCATCATGGCCAGCCATACAAAGATTGTTTTCATAGTCTACCCCTTTTCTTTTAGTGTATCAAAAGAAAAGAGGAAAATGATATGATCGTAGCTTTTTTGAAACCTGGATGTGATAGGATAGGCAATCAGTGATTGCAAAGGTTGGGAGGAAGGCAAAAGGTCATGCTTACGACCTGCTCATGATCTCGGGGTGCCATGGACTAACTCCCCCACATCTTTTACCGTATTGGATGCCGTAAGATTTGACATATTTCCTGGCCAGTTTGGCACTCCATCAGACAAAATCGGCCTCGCTCCGTCGAGAGGAAGGAGGTATCGACGTCAATATGTAGAAACACCCTATCCCCTCCCTGAGAGCTCGTAGAACTCCCGAATACTCTCTTCGATCCCCCGGCGGTAGGGCGAAGGAGGCAGCCAGCGTATCCGCCGCCACTCCTGCTCTACATTGGCATGGAGCCGTCGGTCGATCCTCTGCTCCTCCTCCAGATAGTGGCCCAGGAGACTGCAGAGCCAGCTAAGGGCATCGATCCGTCCCCGGCGGTAACGCTCGTCCATCGCCTCCTGTTTGTTGTAGCGACAGTGGACCAGACGATTGTGGAGCTCTGCATGAAGACGGCCGAGCTTTCTCGAGGGTGATCCCGACATCCTTTGCCTCCTTCTTGAGATGTCAGAATATATCAAAAAGAAATATTAATATGGATATGTATTTCTATATGAAATATAATAATACTAGTATAGGGGGAAATAATGCAAGAAAGACGTTTTGCTCATTCTCATCTCATAGTTGAGATAAGAATGAGTCCATTATTTAAAAGCGGTAGCTGAAGCCAACCATTACCATATGGGAATTATAGTTCAATTTCGCGTCGATATAGGAGGGTGGCTGACTCCAAACACGCTTTGTATCATCGCCATAATCGGTATAGCGATACTGGATTCTTGCGCTGAGATGCTCACTAAATCGATACTCCCATCCCGCTCCCAGGGTCCAACCGGTCAAAGTGTAGCTACCGCTTCCTCTATCCGAGGCATCGTAAACTGCCAGATCGAAATCTCCCCATGCTATACCACCCGTAATATAAAACAAAGAATCTCCGATTACCTTTCCTGCTCTCACCCTCAACGAGGCATCCCAGTTCTGTTCAACCTTGGTAGTGGTCGTAGGATCGTTAACAACCGCTCCTGTATCATCAGCCGAGACATAATTCCACTCTCCTTCCACTCCCACAAGCCAGTTGTCCTGAAGCAGCCAATTATATCCTGCATACAGTCCTCCAGCGAAACCATCAACATTTAGACCATAAGTCTTATAATATCCATAGGATTGAGTATCTGTTTGATAATCCACATCGGCATCTCCCCAGACGCCTCCTGCTTGAACGCCCACATAGAACCCGCTCCAGCTATCCATCGGCGCTGGCGCCACCGGAGCGATATCGCCTCCAGCCATCGCAAATCCTCCGATTGCTACACAGGCTGCTGCCGAAAGCACTATCTTTTTCATTTCTCACTCCTTCTTTTTATAATAATTTAAACATACTACAAATACTCTTAAAGTTTAATAATAAAATTGTAGAGCACTAGCGGCAATCCTCAGAAAGAGAATCTTTCAGACTCTCTGCGCAGAGAAGCACCCGGGAACGGCAGATCACCTAGCCGATGTCTTAAATAGCTATCTATTCTTCCAGTGTCATGTTATCACCGCCCCGGAAGCTTTGAAGTGTTAAATATTAAAATAGTATAGGGAGTACGTCGATAGAGATTTTGAAAGGCTTTGGTAGGAATATTCGAAGAGAATGCTCCTGCCGGGGTTCTAGACGGATACCGTGAAAACCCACTCGGATCACAAAGTATAAGGCTTAGTTCGTACTCTTCTTGGCGGGAAGCTCGGCGACGATCACCCCTCGAAGACTCCCTTCCGTAAAGCCGGTCGCCATGTCTTGAGGATAGTGCTTAGCGATGGTCTCTTTGACCTTGGGACCGATCTTTTCGGCAGGACCGTGGCACTTGAGGCAGGCCTTTTCGACGATCAGAGGCACATACACCCGCTCTTTTCCATTAACCTCGACGACAACAGGCTTTTTCTTGAAGGTCCCGGCTTTCATCTGTGCTTCGATTTGTTCCATGACTTTGGTATCGGTCGCATCGGGTTTGTTGGCAGGGTTGCGATATTTCAGCGCCGTCCGATAGACCCGGACTCCTTCGGGGTATTTGGCATTGACCTTGTTGGTAAGCTCTTGGGCGCTCTTAGAACAGAAGTAGGCAGCCTGTAGACCCGTAGGATCCTGTTTCAGATGCTTTTTCAGCTCTCCCTTGAGCTCTTTGCCCAGCATTTTGATGTAACTGACACCCTCCATGGCAACGGATTTTGTCTCCGGAGAGGCAGGAGCTTCCCCTGCCTGAAGCATCACCGCCGCAGCGACGCTTACAAGCAACATACCTTTTTTCATAATCGACTCCTTTTCGGATAAATTTTGTCAGATTATAGTTAAAGAAGCTGGACTTATGCTTATGATAAGAAACTACCCTGTTTTACTAAAACGGGGACAGTAGGAGCGGATCGGACACTCCTCACATCGTGGAGCCAGAGGGCGGCAAACGGCTTGGCCGAAGCTGACCAACAGCCGATTGAGCCCCCGACGCTGGCCGGGAGACAAGATTTGCTCCAATTCCCGATCGCTCTCTTCGGGTGTCACGGTATCCACTGCGCCGAGGAGATTGAGGATCCGATGCACATGGGTGTCGACGGCGAGCACCTCTTTGCCGTAAGCGTGCTCGAGGACGATCTTCGCAGTTTTCGGACCGATACCCCGGATCGCCGTCAAAGCTTCAAGGGTATCGGGCACCTTTCCGCCATAGTGGTCGAGAAGGTAGCGGCTCACCTCGTGAATCGACGCTGCCTTGCGCCGCCAAAATCCCACGGGATAGATCGTCTCGGCAATCTGTTCTTGTGACAGTTCCAAGATCTTCTCCGGAGTATCTGCCAGGGCGAAGAGTCGCTTGCCGGCTTCCAGGGTCGTTTCGTCCCGGGTCTGAAAACTCAAAAGAGTAGAGATCAGAATCGTATAGGGTGTGCGGCGGTAGGTCCCCTCGAAGCGTTTAGCGGGAGCATCCCAGCGGGGGTAATCCTCCCAAAGAAGCTCAAAACAGCGTTGGAGATCTTCCGACTTCATTCTTGGCTCCTTAGGCCTCTATCACGGGCAAGGCATACGATGGAGCGATACTGCATCCATAGAAAAGCCCAGACAAGCAGTACTCCCCAGACCTCTAGGCCGCTGAGACGCCCTCCGTCCAGAGAGGCGAAAAGATAGTAGAGACCGTAGCCGATGGCGAGACTTGCCGACAGCTTCCGACTGTGGGATCCGTCGGCAAAAAGAATCAGCAGGAAGATCACGCCAAACACCAACGCCGTCAGGACAAAAAAGACTACGGCAGCTCCAGCGAGCCGGGGGGAGTCCGCCAGTACCCAAAGGCTCTCGGATAGAATCGCTAGAGCAAGGGCTCCCGAAAAGAGCGCCAAGAGTCTGCATCCCACCGCTCGGGCCTCGGTGCACCTATTGGCCGGCTTCGACGAAGGCTTCGTAGTTGCCCCGAAAATCGGTCAGGGTTCCGTCTTCGTTGAGCCGAAGGATCCGATTGGCGAAGGCGTCGATGAGCTCCCGGTCATGGGTGACGCATATGACGCCCCCCTGGTAGTTGTGCAGGGCTTCGCCCAGAGAGACGATCGCTTCGAGATCCAGATGGTTGTCCGGCTCGTCCAGGACCAGGAAGTTGGCCGCATCCATCATCATCTTGCTCATCATAACCCGGTGCTTCTCCCCTCCGCTGCAGGCGTCCACCTCCTTCTCCTGCTCCTCGCCGCTAAAGAGCATTCGCCCCAGGCACTTGCGGATCTCGTCGATATGCCATTTTTGATTGTGATTCTGGATCCACTGGTAGAGCTTCTCCTTTCCCTGGACCACCTCGGTGGTGTTTTGGGGGAAATAGGTAGGATGGACCGTCTGGCCCCATTTGACCTGCCCTGCATCGGGTTCGAGCCGTCCCATGATAATCTCCAACAGCGTCGTTTTGCCCACGCCGTTTCCGCCGATAAGGGCGATCTTATCCCCCTTTTCGACCTTGAAGCTCAGGTGCTCGAAAACTTTGTGATCTCCATAGCTCTTGGCCAGATCCTCGACCTCCAAGACCTCGTTGCCGATCTCCCGATTGGGTTTGAAAAGGATCGAGGGATCCCGTCGACTGGAGAGTTTGATCTCCTGAATATCGAGCTTTTCCAGCTGCTTCTGGCGGCTGGTGGCCTGCTTGGCCTTGGAGGCATTGGCGCTGAAGCGGGCGATGAACTTCTCCAGTTCCTCCTTCTCTTTGAGCTTCTTTTGCCGCTCCATCTCCGCCTGTTTGGCCATGAGATTGGCAGCGATGTACCAGTCGTCGTAGGTTCCGCTAAACTCCCGGATGGTCTGGAAGTCCAGATCAAGGATATTGGTGACTACGGCATTGAGGAAATGGCGGTCGTGGGAGATGACCACCAGCACCCCCTCGTGACGG
>JALSTG010000178.1 GCA_026983875.1 Campylobacteraceae bacterium | reverse complement strand
CATATCGACTTGTGCCAGGTGGGCGGTTGTGGAGCCGTCGGCAAATTCGATCAGAGCATGGACGATGGAGCGGCGTTCGATCACGGCGTCGATGGCGGGAGTGGCGAAGAGCCAGCGTGCTTCGAGAAGTTCGAAGAGTTTGTTGGCCATGCTGGCACTGTCGATGGTGATCTTGTCCCCCATGGACCAGTTGGGGTGCCGGAGCGCTTCGGCGTAGGTGGCGCGGGCGACCGCGCCCGGCTCCCGGTCGCGAAAGGCCCCGCCGCTGGCGGTGAGGACCAGGCGACGCATGGAGCGTCCGTTCATCAGATACCAGAGGCCGAAGTGCTCCGAATCGACGGGGAAGATCCGGGAAGTATCGAGAAAGGCTCCGGCGATGACGAGGGACTCTTTGTTCGCCAGTGCCAGGCGGCGCCCCTGCTCCTGGACTTTGAGGGTCGGGGCCAGGCCTGCGAAGCCCACCAGAGCGTTGAGCACCGTCTCGCTGCGGGTGCGCTCGAGTAGCTCCAGGATCCCCGCTGCACCTGCCAAAACCCGCGGATGGCGGATCTCATGGATACGGTCGGGATCGGCGATGGCTACCATTTCGGGCTGAAACTCGTCGATCTGCTCCTGCAAAAGCTCCAGATTGTTCCCGGCGACCAGCGCTTCGACGGGGATCTGATAGCGGCGGCAGATCTCCAGGGTATTGACCCCTATGGAGCCGGTGGAACCTAACAGCACCATAAGGGGTCCTTATAGTGCTGAGTGAATAGTGAAGAGTGAACAGTGAATAGTTTTGGTAAGCGTTGCCTTGCAACGCTATTCTCTAGAATAAGAATACTGGCGACTTGCGACTTGAGACTTGAGACTGCCCCGAAAGGGCCCTCATCTCCCATCTTCCATTTTCCATTTTCCATCGGATTCAGCTTCCCGTGATCTTCAGCAAAATATAGAGCGCCACCGAGGCGAAGAGGTAGCCGTCGATACGATCGAGTACGCCGCCGTGGCCGGGGAGGATGTCGCCGCTGTCTTTGACGCCGGCTTCGCGCTTGAGGTAGCTCTCGAAGAGATCGCCGAAGACCGAAGCGACGGAGCTGAGGAAGGCGATGAGAAATGCACCGAGAAAGAGGTTTTGATGGCCGATCATCAGCAATGCGCCGCCCAGGGTTCCCAGGAACACGCCGCCGTAGACCCCTTCGCGGGTCTTTTTGGGAGAGGTGGGGCTAAAGGGGGTCTTGCCGAACTTCCGGCCGCTGTAGTAAGCGCCCACGTCGGTAAGGGCGACGATGACCAGGATCCACAGCAGCGAAATCATGCCGTATTCGCGGTAGAGCATCCAGAGATAGAGCATCCCTGCCGTGGGATAGAGCAGAGGAAAGAGGCTGCGGATCTCGAGGCGTCGCCTGTAGGCCAGGAGTCCCCCCTGGATCAACAAGGCAGCGAAGATCAGGTCGCTGGGGTGGGGGAGGAAGGGAGCCAGAAGCCAGATCGCCCCGGCATAGATCCACAGTGTAGAGTCGGCCGTGCGAAAGAGCGCGATCGCCTCTTTCATCGCCAGGGCGTAGACTGCGCCGAAAAAGGCCCAGGTGACAAAAGGCGTGTCGATCAGGGCGACCGCGCCAACGAGTAGTAGCAAAATTGCCGCGGTTTTCCAGCGCTGGCCGTGTTCGGTCATTGAAGCCATTCGATGCTTCCTCGTTTGGGATTTGATGTAATTATATCCAAGCGTAGCGTTGGGATCTGCCCAAAGTCGTTTCGTCGATACTTTTGAGCGGATCGAAGGAGAATCTACGCAAGATTTTGGGATAATTGGAGCAAATTTTGAACGAAGAAAGATAGGTTATGCTGAAAAATTCATTGCTGAGCTTTTTCAAACAGGAATCGGCGACGGGGATTTTGTTGATGCTCATGACGGTGCTGGCGCTGGCAGTGGCCAATTCGCCGCTCAAGGTGTATTACGACGCCTTTTTGAACACGCCCGTGGCGGTGGCGGTAGGCGAGATGAGCATCGCAAAGCCGCTGCTGCTCTGGGTCAACGACGGGCTGATGGCGATCTTCTTCTTTATGGTCGGGCTCGAGATCAAGCGCGAAGTGGTCGAAGGCGAACTCCAAGACCCCCGTAAAGTCGCCGTCCCGGCTCTGGCGGCGGTCGGGGGGATGCTCCTGCCCGCGCTGATCTACGCCGCGCTCAATTGGGGAGAGGCCGGAGCGATGCGGGGCTGGGCGATCCCCACTGCCACCGACATCGCCTTCGCCCTGGGGATTCTCTCGCTCCTGGGCAGGCGGGTGCCGCCGACGCTCAAGCTCTTCCTTCTGACCCTGGCGATCATCGACGATTTGGGAGCGATCGTCGTCATTGCGCTCTTTTACACCTCCAAGCTCTCCTATCTGGCTCTGGGGGTTGATGCGGCGGCGATCGCCGCGCTCTGGTGGATGAATCGCCGAGGGGTGACCAACAACACCGCCTATATCCTCCTGGGGGTGGCACTATGGATCGCAACCCTCAAATCGGGAGTCCATGCCACCCTGGCCGGGGTGATCCTGGGGCTTTTTATCCCCATCAAAAACAACCGTGCAAGCTTCCACTCTCTGGAGCACTCCCTGCATGTGCCGGTCAATCACGTGATCCTGCCGCTCTTTGCCTTCGTCAATACCGGCATCGACTTCGCCGCCGTCAGTCTCAAGGACTTTACCGACAATATCACCATAGGCATCGTCCTGGGGCTCTTCGCCGGCAAGCAGATGGGGATCTTTCTCTTTAGCTGGATCGCGGTGCGCATCGGTCTGGGCCGTCTGCCCGATGGCATGGGATGGAAGGAGCTCTACGGCATCGCCATTCTGGGGGGCGTGGGCTTTACCATGAGCCTCTTTATCGGTTCCCTGGCTTTCGAGTGTGCGGGAGATGTCTGCTTCAGCAGCGTGGACGAGCGGATGGGGATTTTGATTGGATCGATCCTCTCGGGAGGATTGGGATATCTTTATCTGCGATGGGTAGGGGTTAAGCGTAGTAGATCATGAAGCTCAACTTTCCTGTGCGTATACGTATATCCAGATAGATATAGATAATATATCTATTTTAGTTCATAGATTATTTTTTATAAGTTACTTTACAAAAAGTCCCATCCATTGCATTCAAAAAACTTTTCTGAATGATTTTAGCCTTGATTGTCTCGCCATTAATAATGAAATCCTTTGTAGCACACCCATCCGCTATCAACTCTATATTATACCCCAAGTCATATCCGGCTCTGACGCTTGTATCGATGCACATGTGCGTCATAGCCCCACAAATCGTAAGATTTATGATACCTTTTTCTTTTAAATATTCATCTAGTCCAGTATCTCTAAAGCTATTTGGATAATGCTTTATAAATACTCTATCGGTTTCTTCTCTATAAAGCCCACTATAAAGCTCTGCTCCTTCACTTCCTTTCTTGAAAAATGGAGCATCTTCATCTGCTATATGTTGAATAAAAATAACTTCGCTGTCACTTCCTCTAAATTTTTCAATAGTTTCATTCACTACTCTGTGTGCAGCTGTGATTCCAACTAACTCCATCTTGCCTTTAGGGTAATAATCGTTTTGCATATCGATAACAATTAAAGCTTTCATCTTGACTCCTTGGTTAGCTTGTATATTCCAAATAATACTATCGGCAAAGCCGTCCATTTAAGAAGAGAAACAACAGAATGAAGAAAGAAAATCAATTCAGAAAAGTTTTTCATATTTGACAAGAAGGCTATCTCTATACTATTTTCCACCCAATCGAAAATTCCGGCAAAAATAGCAATATAAATAAAAAAGTTGTAGTTATAAGCTTTCTTTCTACTGATAAGCATTTTTAGTATGGATACAAAAAATAAAACATAAGATACTGCGTAGATGTAGTCTGCTAATATATATTTTTTGAACCTTTCCGCTCCACCAATTCCAAAATCATGGACAATCCTCATCCCTTCATCAGTAAAAAATGACAATTGCAACTCGATGATACCTATGCCATTTTTACTATCGATTTTTGGATTTATATAAAACATAACAACTCCAAACAATATAGATACAAAAATCAATGAACTCCACATGATTCTATCCCACTTGATTAAACTATTCAAAAAAATCCTTTTATCTTTTTGAAAATTGTAACCATTCGGTATAATATTGTCAAGAACTTACCCTAAAGGTATATACTTACTAAAAGGATACTATTATGGAAAAAGAGTGTTCGAGAGATTATATTTGTCCATTTGAATACGCATTGAACATTATCAGTGGGAAATGGCGTGGTTTAGTGATTTACTATTTGCACCTGAATGGAACGATGCGGTTTTCTGAGCTCAGAAGAGAACTAAATGGAATAACACAAAAAATGCTGACACAAACTTTAAGGTTTTTAGAAACCGAGGAGATCATAAACAGAAAGGTTTATCCTGTGGTGCCGCCAAAAGTAGAATATACTCTTACCGATAAAGGAAAGTCGCTTCTACCTGTCTTGGAATCTTTACAAGAGTGGGGGAAAAGACATATGGCATAGTAAAGAGAAATTTATATTAGCAAGAGAAATAGTAGGTGTAGAAATGATGAATTTTCCGTTTAGTCCCGAATCTCCACCCCCTCTTTGAGCACATGGACCGTCTTGTATTTGTCCTACTCGACCCGGCTGCCTTCCTGAGGCTTGACGAATTTTCGTCGGGTGTAGTCCACGGCGTAGTTGCCGGGGCGAATGGGAGTGTGTGATGGTGGCATTGACGGGATCTGCGTCGATCATGACAATCGAGTCCGACAGATGCCGTTTACCGTTCTTTCGTTACAATAAACTATGTTGACCACTCTTTCACAATTATTTGAGAACGATGCTAATGTCAAGTTCGCTTACCTCTTTGGATCCTATGCAGAAGGGACGCAGAGGGATGAGAGCGACGTGGATCTCGCCGTCTATATGAGAGACGCATCTCTGGATGCCCGACTGGCGCTGCATCACAGGCTGGAGAGGGGCCTTGCCAAAAGTGTGGACCTGGTGGTGCTTAACGAAGCGAAAAATATTTATCTACTTGAAGCGATACTGCGCAAGGGAATCGTCGTGGCAGACGATGAGAGCCGAGAAGACTTCGAACTACGAAAAGGCCATGAGATCATAGACTTCAAAAACTTCAGGCGATACATCGATGCGGCATAAGATCGAAGCCAAGATCAAACGGGTGAGATACTATCTCTCATTGTTACAATCCTACAAGCAAGAATGCAGCGAACGCTTCAAAAACGATCCGATGTTTGAGGGAGCATTGCTGCATTATCTCTATCTCTCGAGTGACGGGTGCATCGCCATTGCTGAGATGATGCTTCGGCACAGAAAGATCGGGGCTTCGCAGAGTTACTACGAAGCCATCGATACTTTGGGCGAATATGGAATCATCCCCAAAGAGTTTGCCTATGATTTTGCGAAAATCGCCTCTTTTCGAAACTTCTTGGCACATGATTACGAGAAGATCGAACCTTCGTTCATCTGCGATGAAGCCCTGCATCGACTGGATGAGATCGAGAAATACCTGGGATACATCGAAGAAAGCCTCGACACGTAACACATAAACGGAAGGTGCAATCGCTCACTCCCGGATCTCCACCCCCTCTTTGAGCACTTGGATCGTCTTATATTTATCGTATTCGACCCGGCTGCCTTCCTGGAGCTTGACGAATTTACGGCGGGTGTAGTCCACGGCGTAGTTGCCGGGGCGGTCGGTGGTGAAGTCGACGCAGAGTTTGGCCGCGCTTTGCAGGACGCTTTCGGGGAGGTTCTGCTTGTCGGTGCGGATGAGCACATGGCTGCCGGGCAGATCGCGCACGTGCATCCAGAGATCGTTGGAGCGGGCGGCTTCGAGGAGTTTGCGGTTCTCTCTGGCGTTGCGGCCGACGAAGACCTTGTGGCCTTCGATCCAGTAGAGCTCTCCGTCGCGCAGCTTCTCCTTTTTGCGCCGGGAGCGGCCTTTTTTGGGCACCAATAGCTCCAGATCGTAGGGCTCTTTGGCCTCTTCGATTGCCTGGAGGATATTGTCGTAAAAGCGCAGTTTGTCTTGGAGATTTTCGCGCTCGATATGGATATGCGCGGCCTTGGCCCGGGCGCGGCGGGCCCGGTCGAAGTAGTGCTCGCCCAGGCGGTTTACGGGGACCTTTTCGGGTAGAGGGATGCGCACGGGACGCCCCTCGAAATCCTCCGCCGTCAATTCGCGGTCGTAGGGGCGGATACGGTGGAGGTTGGCCAGGAGGATGTTGGCGTCGTTTTGCCAGCGATCGGCTTCGCGCTCGAGCTCCTCTTCGTCGGGGAGACTCCCAAGCAGGCGCAGGATCTTGTCGCGTTTTTTGCGGACCTGCTGGGACTTTTGCGCGCGCGCAGATCGCAGACGCTCTTCGGTGACGCGTCGGTACTCTCCGCGCAGCCACGCCTCGATCCGCTCCTGCGTAGGCTTCGTCTCTTCCCGGAGAGGGGCGGGCCGGGGCGGCAGGGGCTCCAGCCGGATGCCGGGGCGCACTTCGCGGAAAGAGCGGGAGGCGTCGATATGGTGCAGGGCTTCGACAATTCGCTCTTCGTCGTCGAGCAAGATCGCATTGGTGTGGCGGCCGGTGAATTCCAGTTGCAGGGTGATGCGCCGATCCTTGTAATGGCTGCGGGGCTGGACGGTGATGCGCAGGATCCGCTCGTTTTCCGGCACCTGCACTTCGAGGATACGGCTTTGAGAGAGAAGCTGGTGCAGCAGGGTATCGAAGGGGGCGTTGAAGTCCTGTCCCGGGCGGCGCGAGGGGGCGAGCCAGGCGGTGGAGCGTCCCCGGGTCATGTCCAGGTAGAGACTCTCGGCATCGCCGAAGTTGAGCTCGATGACGTTGTTCTCGACCCGTCGGGCCTTTTTGATGTGGCGGTGGCGGCCGATCCAGTCGGCGAGGGCGGTAAGTCGGATGCGTTTCATAAGGGGGATTTTAGCGAAACCGATACCTACGCTATAATCGCGTCAATATTTCTGCAGCAAAAGGATGCCTCATGGGTCAAACCATCACCGAAAAGATCTTCTCCGAGCACGCCGGCCGGCCGGTCAAAGCCGGAGAGATCGTCCGCGTCGATATCGATATGGTCATCGGCAACGACATCACCACTCCGATTTCGATCCGTGCCTTCGAAGAGAGCGGAGCCAAGAAGCTGGCCAATCCCGACGGCTTCGCCATCGTCATGGATCACTACATCCCCGCCAAGGATA
>JALSTG010000177.1 GCA_026983875.1 Campylobacteraceae bacterium | reverse complement strand
TGGGTTTTGGCTTTACCGCGGGCTTGGGTCTGGCGGAAGGTTTGGGCTTGGGCCGGGCAGCGGGGCGGGGTTTGGCGGTAGCGGCCGGCTTGACGGCGGGGCGGGGAGCCGCCGGTTTCGGCTTGAGCGTCGGTTTTTGCTGGATGGCCGGAGCCATTTTGTCGGCCTGATGAATGGCCTGGTCGACATGGGAAGCCTCTTTTTTCAAGGTCTCGCGGGAGTGCTGGAGCTCCATACCGTTGTTCTCAAGTTTCTCCTTGGCTCGTTCCCGCTGCAGTTCTTTGTTCTTCTCCCCGGGACGGGCCATGCGGTCGTTGAGAACGGGAGTGGGTTTGACGGCTGGCTGCGTGATCTGTTTGCGGCGCTTGAGATCTTTGAGATGGGGGTTCTTCGGCCGGATCTTCTCCCTCCAGGAATAATGGGGTCTGGCGACATGGAGCTGATGCTGCGGATGGGCCTGGTTGAAATGGTTGACGTTGATGTTGATGTCATGATGGTGCCAGTCCCAGTGGCTCCAGAGTGCGTGGCTGACGATGATAGCTGCCCCCCACCCTATAATCTCTGCGAATGGATGATGATAATGGGGTGGATGGTAGAAGAAGGGCGGAGTGGGATACCACCAGGGACCGAAGATAGCGCCGGGGTCATAGATCGGAATATAGACGACCTGAGGATCGGCAGGCTGGATTTCGATGATGACGGTTTGATTCTGTTCCTGTGTCGGAGCGTTTTCCTGCTTGACGATGACTTTTTGCTCTTTGCTCTCTTTGAGCTTCCCTGCGTCGTAGGCTTTTTTCCGAAGTGTTTGGATCGTGCTCATTACCGCATCGGGATCGGCGAGAAAGAGTTCGCCCAGACTCTGGACCCACTCGGGCTTTTGGCCCATCATATCCAGAACCTGGGGAAAAGCGACGAGGGAGGCGACGCTGGGATCCCAGGGTCTCTTCTCGACGGCCTTCAGAGCCTCGTCTCCTTTGAGGGAGGGGTGAGCCTTGGACCAGGCAGCCGCTTCTTTGACCTGTTCCGGATAGGTGCTGGCCATCAGTAGTTGGGCCAGAAGGGGATCGGGATAGAGGGCGATGGGAGCCAGGGCCGTATCGAGCTCTTCCTGGGTGATGGCAGGCTGTGCCGGAGTCTGAGCCAATGTCGTGGATGGCTGGGGCGTCGCTTGGTTGGGAGGAGGGGTTTGGCCCCAGAGCGCTCCGCAGCTCCAAAAAACAATGCATAGAGCGATAGCGATTTTCTTCATTTCTCCTCCTTCGTTTGTCTAGATAAAGATTGTTAAATTCAGTTTAAGTATAGCACAGAGTCGCACCTGTTTATCGTCGCAATTCGCTATAATCCTCTCCAAAATATTGCATTACCGTAGCTAAAAGGTTATATCGTGAGCGAAAATATCATCGGATACATCAACAAAAACGGAGAAATCATCGATACCCAAAGCGCCGGGGAGTCCTGTGAAGGTTGCCGGGAGATTCCTCTGGACAACTCTCCCGAAGCCCTGGAGATCCTCCGCCACTCTACGGCCCACCTGATGGCCCAGGCGATCCGGGAGCTCTATCCCGATGCCCAGTTCTTTGTCGGGCCTGTCGTGGACGAAGGATTCTATTATGACTTCCGGACTTCCGAGAAGATCGGGGAAGAGGATCTCAAAAAGATCGAAAAGAAGATGAAGGAGCTGGTCAAAAAGAAGATCCCCATCGAAAAATATACGATCAGCAAGAGCGAAGCGGAAGCGAAGTTTCAAAGTGACGACCTCAAGCAGGCGGTACTGAAGAATATCCCCTCCGAGGAGGTCAGTATCTATCGTCAGGGAGAGTTCGAGGATCTCTGTCGGGGGCCTCATGTTCCCAATACCCGCTATCTCCACAACTTCAAGCTCACCCGCATCGCAGGAGCCTATCAGGGGGGTGACGAGAATGCCGAGATGCTTACCCGAATCTACGGAGTCGCCTTTGCCGACAAAGAGAGTCTCAAAGCGTACCTGAAGATGATGGAGGAGGCCAAAAAGCGCGACCACCGGAAGCTGGGAACCGAACTGGAGCTCTTTATGTTCAACGAGGAGGCGGGCGCAGGCCTCCCCTTCTGGCTACCCAAGGGGGCACGACTCCGCAGCCGTCTGGAGAATATCCTTTTCAAAGCCCACCGACGCCGGGGCTACGAGCCGGTCCGAGGCCCCGAGATCCTCAAGGCCGAGATGTGGCGAACCAGCGGCCACTACGCCTGCTACGGGGAAAATATGTATCTGACCGAGATCGACGGTCAGGAGTACGGCATCAAGCCCATGAACTGCATCGGGCATATCCTGATCTTCAAGCAGTCGGTCAAAAGCTACCGGGATCTGCCGATGAAGTATTTTGAATACGGTGTAGTGCATCGTCATGAGAAGAGCGGCGTGCTCCACGGTCTATTGAGAGTGCGGGAGTTTACCCAGGACGATGCGCATATCTTCTGCACCCCCGAGCAGATCAAGCCGGTGGTCCTGGAGGTGGTGGAGTTCGTCGATGCGGTGATGAAGAAATTCGGCTTCGACTACTCCATGGAGATCTCCACCAAGCCCGAGAAGGCGATTGGAGACGACGAGGTCTGGGAGACGGCGACCCAGGCGCTCAAAGAAGCCCTGGATGAAAACGGCCTGGAGTACGGGATCGACGAAGGGGGCGGAGCCTTCTACGGCCCCAAGATCGACGTCAAGATCACCGACGCCATCGGGCGCAAGTGGCAGTGCGGGACGGTGCAGGTGGACTTCAACCTCCCGGAGCGCTTCGAGGTGGAGTATGTCGCCGAGGACAATACCCGCAAACGTCCCGTCATGATCCACCGGGCGATTCTGGGAAGTTTCGAACGCTTCATTGCGATCCTGACCGAGCATTACGCCGGTGAATTCCCCGTCTTTATCGCCCCGACCCAGGTGATCTTCGTTCCCATCGCCGAGGAGCATGGGACCTATGCCCGGGTGCTGGCGGCTCAGATGCTTGAGGAGGGGATCGATAGCGAGATCTATGACCGCAACGATTCGCTCAACAAGCGGATCCGCCTGGCGGAGAAGCAGAAGGTTCCCTATGTGGTGATCGTGGGTGACGAAGAGGTCAAATCCCGCACCGTGGCTATTCGAGACCGCCGAAAGAAGGAGCAGTATAACCTCTCCGCCGATGATTTTATGCTACAATTGGCGCAACAACTGAAAGAAGGGAAAATTTGAGTAGAAAACCGCACAACAACCGGGGAGGAAGACGAAAAGAGGACAGCGTCATTATGAACGACGCCATTCGGGCACGCGAACTTCGCGTCGTCGGAGATGACAAAGAGCAGTACGGGATCATCTCCCGGGACGAAGCGCTCAAAATCGCCGAGGAGAAGGGGTTGGATCTGGTCCTCCTCTCTCCCGATGCTACGGCGCCGGTGGCCAAGATCATGGACTACGGCAAACATAAGTACCAGGTAGAGAAGAAGAAAAAAGAGGCCAAAAAGAATCAGAAGAAGATTGAGGTCAAAGAGGTCAAATTTTCTTGTAAGATCGCCGATAACGACATCGCTTACAAAGTCAAGCATGCCCGGGAGTTCCTCGAAAAGGGCAAACATGTCAAACTGCGGGTTTTCCTGCGGGGACGTGAAATGGCCAATCCGGAGCTCGGCGTCGAAGTCCTCAACCGTGTCTGGCCGATGATCGAGGATCTGGCGACGCTGGAGAAGGCTCCCCACCAAGAAGGGCGCTACATTAGCATGTATGCCGTTCCAAAGAAAGAGCGTTAAGCCTTCGCGCTTCCCTCCTCCTTTACATCCCTATAAAACTTTATCCGAAAATCGGACAGCACAAACCCCTTCTAGGACAAGTAGGGGAAAAGCCTTTATTACTTTTCCATCTGATTGCCGATGATAGCGCCTGTCGTCGCGCCCACGGCAGCACCGACCGCGGCGGTTTTCGAGTTGCCCAGCATGGCACCTGCGACACCGCCCACGGCAGCCCCGGCCAATGCCCCGGTCTGGGTTTTGGTCGCACAGCCGCCAAGGCCCAGGATCGTTACTGTCGCCAAGATGGCGATTAGACTTTTTCTTTTCATTTTTATACCTCCAAGTTTTTATCACTGACTATTATATACGATTTTTGTGCCTCCAGTATTATTGATGGGAGTTTGTAGATGAAAGTGACGTAAGTAGCGGGCATAGTACGGGGATTTATCGATATAATAAAAAAAACAGAAAGGAGTTTGAAATGAAAAATGAATTAGTCGGAGCCCTCATCGTTACAGGAGATCTGGGGGAAGTAAGAGTCTATCGGGTCAAGGAGGAGCTGGTCATCGATCCCAAAGATAATGCCCAGGTGAGTCACAAACACAATAAAGGCACTCTTATCGATGCGTTGAAACCGGAGTTAGTGACGGCGGTGGACTTTGTCGATGCCCATAAAAAGATCTCGGAGGAGGTCACCGACAAGGAGGGGAACTACAAGGGGCACTTCGGAAGTGCCAGCGGAGAGCCCCACAATCTGAAGCTGGAGATCGAGCATCGTCTGCTCAACGAGATCGCCGAGACGATCATGCGCATTGTGCGACAGGAGGATCCCAAGGTATGGCATCTCGCCTTCCCCGCTGAGCACAAAAAGGCCTTGATGGATGGGATCGACCCCGATGTAAGCGGCAAGCTGGGGACCGTTATCGGCGAAGATCTGGTCAAGCTCAAACCCGAAAAGCTCCTGGAGCGCTTCAGCGCTTGAGGAGGCTCCCATCGATCTTTATCTATTGCTTTTTCTACTAATCATCGGAATCGGGAGCGTGGCGGGATATATCTACTATCTTCGGGAAAAGAGCGAAGAGTGGAAGAGCATCCAGTCTGGGACCTGTCCCCGATGCCGCCATAAGACGATTCTCCTCACTGATCAGCGGGGCGGAGCCTGCGGCCCCAAGCTGGTGACCTTCCGGTGCAACGAATGTAAGTATGAATGCAGTTTCAGCATCCCGGACAATTGTGGTCTATAGCTTATATAGGGAGTTTTTCTTTTCCTACCTAAGACCCCCCTCTTTCCTTATGAACGAACTATCAGAAACGATAGGAGAACTTGACCCCAAAAGCAAAAGTCTTTTCGCCCTTCCTCTCCAGATGAGCAGGATCGGGATGATATGAAGCGGAATTATCCGCATATAAACCAGGACCGGAACGGGGGTTGACAATCCGGTAATGATCTCCACGCCAGCCGGCTTTGCCATAAAAACTCAATACGGCTTTTTTTGTCAGATAATAATTCAGTCCAAGTTCTACATCCGATTGAATCGTCCAGGCATGGTCGCTGTCTCTGACCGCATACGTTTCCGTAACGATTAGCTGTTTGGCGTCGAGTTTGGCATGGGTGTACAACAGGGAAAAATTGGCTGTCCCGTACAGAGACATAGAGTGAGCGATTTCGGTCTCTACGGCATATCCTATCGAAGGACCGATGGAGTACCCCGTGATTTTCTCATCCAGATTACTACTATATAGGGGATCGTTCGGATAATAGATTGACGATTTAAGCTTTGTTCTGTGGCGAGAATAGTATAGGGAGAACTCCAATCTCTCATGGGGGTTTAATCGGGTACTCAGTCCAATATTGGCAGAGACTCTTCGTTGATCAATGTCGTAACGGATACCGTACTGGTCATCGGGTGTGTTGAGGCCAAAGAAGGAGGGAGAGGTTGAACCGTCAATGGGAAGAAAGTCGATGAAGTTTCCGTTATTTGACCAGCCAAACGGTTTGACGAGTTGGTCGGAGTGGGCACTGACTTTTTCGTATCGGGCTTTCATGTACGGTTGGAAGGAACGGGAAAAAAGAGACACCTCATAGGGAACGAGGAGTTTGAATTCATAGAAGTTCCCCCAGTCCGACAAAGAGGCCCCCTTGTCCGGTTGGGCGACAAACAGATAGGGACCGTCATCATGCACGGCTCCCAAGCCGTTGGCAACTTCCGAATTTATATGAATTTTCCCGTATTGAAGTTGAAACTGTGCATCGGAACTTTGAACCATTTCAGCCAGGAGGCCCACCGTCAATAGAATGACGCCAAAGAAATAAAACCTGATTATCTTCATCTTTCTCTCTCCCCTTTCCGTCAGGATATCCTAAAACATTATAAATTGGAGATAATAATACCTTGCTTAAATTTTAATAATATGTTTAATTGGCTTTTTATGGAAAAGGATAAAAGATACAAGCAGGAGTAGGAGGAAACCATATATTCATATCGCTCTTGGAAACCAAAGAAAAGATAGTATTTGCATAATTAGATATCAATTATAGAAAGGTTATTGTGGCCGGGAGAGTGGGATTCGAACCCACGGTAGCTTTCACTACGCCGGTTTTCAAGACCGGTGCCTTCAACCGCTCGGCCATCTCCCGATATTTTGAGATAACGAAAGGGAAAGTTTGGAGGCGCCACCCGGATTCGAACCGGGGATCAGGGCTTTGCAGGCCCGTGCCTTACCACTTGGCTATGGCGCCGTATGTTGGTGCCCGGAGCCGGACTCGAACCGGCACGGCCGAAGCCTGGGGATTTTAAGTCCCCTGTGTCTACCGATTTCACCATCCGGGCTCCGAGAGGACCCAATAAGGATTCTTCAACTCTTTTTTTTATGAAAGATCTTTTATCGCTCTGATGGAGCGGGAGACGGGATTCGAACCCGCGACCCCGACCTTGGCAAGGTCGTGCTCTACCCCTGAGCTACTCCCGCACTTTGAATGCGGAGTGGGATTATAGCAAAGTTTTTTTTAAAGAGCAACGCGGATGACTTCCCGGTAGCTGCCCTGTGATATAATCCGAATCATCACAAGCTGAAAAAGGATCGCCATGCGCAGTGACGAAGTAAAAAAGGGATACAACCGTGCGCCTCACCGGAGCCTGCTTCGGGCGACGGGGCTCAAGGACGAGGATTTCGACAAGCCGTTTATCGGTGTCGCCAACTCCTTCATCGAGCTGATTCCCGGACACTATTTTCTCAACAAAGTTGCCGAGATTATCAAGGAGGAGATCCGGGCGGCGGGCTGTGTGCCCTTTGAGTTCAATACCATCGGTGTCGACGACGGCATTGCCATGGGACACGACGGAATGCTCTACTCTCTCCCCAGCCGGGAGATCATCGCCAACTCCATCGAGACGGTGATGAATGCCCACAAGCTTGATGCGATGATCGCCATTCCCAATTGTGACAAGATTGTACCGGGAATGATCATGGGGGCCCTGCGGGTCAACGTGCCGACGGTTTTCGTCAGCGGCGGTCCCATGGCGGCAGGGCATTTGAGCGACGGAACGCCCATCGATCTG
>JALSTG010000176.1 GCA_026983875.1 Campylobacteraceae bacterium | reverse complement strand
TCTCGAAGCGAGGCAGAGTGGGATCACCCGGAGGAGGGGGAATGATCACGCTCTCGCAGCTTTGGCACTTAGGCGCTTCTTTCGAAGCACAGCCGGGCAGGAGAAAGGCGACGACGGCAAAGAGAAATAAGATCGACATCTTTCGCATGATGAGACCTTGGATTTTAGGCTTTGGCACTGCGTTCACGCTGGACATCTTTGCGCCGGCGGCGCCAGCTCTTTCCGCCGCCGCGCTTGCCTTTGAGGTAGCAGCTCTCGCAGATGCTGAAACGGTAGGAGAAGTCCAGCTCTTTTCCGCAGCGGCGACAGCGCTTGACGAAATCTCCCTTTTTAAGAGAATTTTCGATGAAACGGTTGAGGCGTTCTCTGGCCTCCCTGGCCCCTTCGGTATCGGGAAACTGCTCCCGGAATTTGAAGGAGAGCCAGAGATAGAGGGAGACCTCCTTGACTCGATCCTCGGCGTTGAGAAGCTCCTCATTGGTGTAAGCGTGCTCCGGGAGATCCCTGGGAGGAAGGTAAGGGACCGCTTCGCCGCGCTCCAAATGCGCCAGATAACGGTGAAAGACCGAATCGATGTAGGGCGAGCCGATACTCACGGGAGCGCAGGCGAGGTGGTAGCGGCTGCGCAGGTCAAGCTCATATTCGTCCACGATTGCCGCAATCTCCATCATCGATTCGATATTGGCCGCCTGAAAGGGTCCCTCAAACTGCATGTTTTCGGCAAAAAATTCCAAAATCTCCTGAAGCCGGTCGGTCTCCAGGATCTCTCCGATGAGTAGCACATGCTCCAGGCTCGCCATGACGGAGAAGGGCGGTCGGATCGGAGGAAGGGGAGCGTGAAACTTCTCGCGGATCGTCAGGAGCGTGGCCGCATCCAAGGCGCCCACGTGACCGTGCTCGTGGATGCCGTAGCGCCCGGCACGTCCGGCGATCTGGAGGATCTCCGCCGTGGTCAGCTCCCGGCGTCGCAGACCGTCAAATTTGTTGTCCCGGGCGAAAAGGATGGTACGAATGGGGAGATTGAGCCCCATGGCAATGGCGTCGGTAGCCACCAGGACCTCACTCTCGCCTTCCCGAAAACGCCGCGCCTCTTCCCGTCGGACTTCCGGCGAGAGGTTACCGTAGACTACGGAGGTGCGGTAGCGGGTGCTCAGCTGCTGTTTCAGGGTCAGGACCTCTTTACGTGAGAAGGCTACGATCGCCGTCCCCGGCTCGATCTTGCGGGCGGGAACGGGATGAGCCATAACCTCCAGGGGGTTTTTACGCTCGAAGCGGACGATTTCCAGCTCTTCACCGAGATAGCTACAGATCTCCTCAACGGCAGGAATGGCGTTTTCCGATCCCGTCAGGATGATCTCTTTGGCCGGCGCGCCGATGAGGGCGTTGGCCCAGGCCCAGCCCCGGTCCCGATCATCGATCATCTGGATCTCGTCGATGACGCAGCGTTCAACCTCCACCTCCATATTGAGCATCTCGATGGTGGAGCTGATATGGGTCGACTCTTCATCGATGATCTCCTCTTCCCCCGTGATCAGAGAGCAGGGCACACCGGCCTCTTTGAGCTTTTCGTAGCCTTCCAGCGCCAGGAGGCGCAGGGGTGCCAGGTAGTAACCGCTTTCAGCCTTTTTGAGTTTCTCCAGGGCGGCGTAGGTCTTGCCGCTGTTGGTCGGTCCGGCATGAAAAATAATTCTGCGCTTTAGACGTCGGGCGATGGGAAAAAGGCGCTTGAAGTCCCGGATCGTCTTGGCCAAAAGCTCTTCGCGCATTCGCTTCTCCCGCAGGGGGCGAAGGTACTCGTCGAAATGGTAGAGAATGCGTCGTTTGGTCTTCTCTTTGATCTTCAGCCGTCCCGAGGCAACGATTTGCGGCTCGAGAAATTGGAGAATAAAGCGTTCGATCGTCTCCGGCTCCAATTCGAGTCCTTCGGCATGTTGGGCCATACGTTCCGCTAGACTCTCCACTGCGGCGCGGAACTGCTCCACCGTCGAAGCATTCAAAGCCTCCAGATCGTCAAGAATCGGTAGATCTCTGCTTTCCCACACGGCGGCAGTAAGAAAGTTTTTTTCATAAGAGAGGCTGAGGCGATAGCGCAGGAGAGTGCCGAAGATTTCGTGATCCTTCTCTCGCTCGATCAGATAGTGATCTCCGCTGTCGATCAGATAGAGTTTCGGATCCGACTCGTGGAGAATACGCTCCAGGACGCTGTCGTCGATCGGTGCGTGACGCAGCTCTCCGTCTACCGGCATTCTTCTCAGAAAACGGAGGATCTCCTCTTCCGTCAAATAACGGTGATTTCGTAATGTCGAGAGAAAAAGATCGATCTCTTCCTCTTTCGCCCGGATTGCCTCCTCTTTGAGCCGTTGGAGCTCTTCGATCCAGGACGCCTCCTCCTTGCTTTCCAAGAGAGAGAGATCGATGGGACGACTCCGTACCAGCAGGTGTTTGCTAAAGTCCGTATGCTCCAGTTTTAGAGTGAAGGGAGCGGTGAATTCCATCTGATTATTTTCGTTAAAGTTGACTTCCAGACGGGTTTCAAGCTCCCGAATCTTTTTGAGGCGACGAAGATATTCCAGTTTGGCCAGAAGTTTCTCCCGTGTAATCTTGGCTCTGCGTTGATCGAGAAAGCTCTCAAGCAGTATCTGTTCTTCGTCGGGGCTCAGATCCACATCCTCCAGCAGTCCGAGAATCGTCTCGACCTTGTCTGTGGCTTTGACGGAAGAGTCGGTCTTGCCAGGGCGATGTTTCTTGCGACGGGCATTGAGATAATCGACGATCGTTTTGCGTACGGCAAACTCTCCGTCGCTCCAGAGTCGTCTTAGCGTGCGAATCATCTCTTCCCGTTCCAGAGTCGAAGGCTGTTGTTCAAGCAGGAGCATCAGCTCCATCAGCTCTTCATCCGGAAGTCTCTCCGCCGCTTCGTCGAAGGGCAGACCTCCAAAAAGTTCTTTGATTTTATTGTTGAGTTTGATGTAGTGTCTTCGTTTTTTCTTTGCCATGATGACAATATAGCGAAGTTTTAGAACCAAAGAGAAGGTCCGGAGTAATACTAAAAAATATATCTATTAAGTTTCGAACCATTCCATGGGTATATTATATAATATATTAATGGATACAATTGCCATATTATGGTATATTTATCTCTAGTCATTTACCGCATTAAGAATTTTGTCGTTCCTGTGGTATAATGTGAGAAGCGTTTGGCTATATCTTTTAATAGAAACGGAGTGTCATGCTCTTATATAAAAAAATATTAATTTGGGCTTCCTGCTTCGCTTTCGGTGTCACGATCTCGGCGGCATCCATGGACAATCTTGCCGATCCGGCAACGAACCCTCACGATCGGAGCGGCGATATGGTCATGGAGATCAGCGATCCGGAGAGCACGGTAGATTTTCAGCATTTTACGGAGGGGGGAGAGTCTACAACCCCTGACTCGGGTACGGAATCTATGGTAACCGTCAGTTCCGCCGGCGAGAAGATCCTCTACCTCACTTTTGACGACGGACCGATCAACGGGACACAAAATGTTCTGAAGGTACTAAAAGAGGAGGGGATCGAGGCGACGATGTTTTGTGTCGGTCGTCATGCCCGGAAGCGCCCCGCGCTTTTCCTCCAAGAAAAACGTATGCCCAATATACTCGTCGCCAACCATACTTATAGCCACGCCAACGGACACTACAGTCGATTCTACAGTAACCTGTGGGGGGTCATGATTGACGTAGAACATGCCCAACTGCTCCTCGGCGGGCGCAAGTACCTTCGTCTCGCGGGCCGCAATGTCTGGAGACTTCCCGAGATCCGACGTAACGACGGCGCACTCTCTCAACACCGGCGTAGTATCGAAATCCCCAAGTACGAAGAGTTGGCGAAAGAGGGCTTCTACATCTACGGATGGGATGTGGAGTGGCGTTTTGACCATCACAGCGGTCGACCGCTGAGTGATGCCGTGAGCCTTGCAAACCGAATCGAAGGGGTCTATCGACATCATCGAAGCGTCCAACGGAATAAAGTGGTACTTCTTGCCCATGATTTTATGTTTCGTGACCCTTCCAGTACCGAAGAGCTTCGTCGGTTCGTTCGGATCATGAAAAGGAGAGGATGGAGCTTCCGTAAAATCGACCATTACTCTCGAAGCACCCCTGAGCCTCTTCATTTTGCCAAATATTACGGCAAACCGGTCCGATCGCTCCTTACAAGCATCGAAAAGCCCCTTCAACATAAAGACCGCCGCGCCTCCGACGCCTACCGCCCCTCCGACAAGAGTCTCTCACAGTTTTCTCCACAGCGATTTTCGTCTACCGCATCCTCTCTCGAGGCGCAACTTGTCGACGCTGTGCAGCACTATGACGCAAGGGCCGTCGAACGACTGGTCAGCCAGGGAGTTCGGATCAATCAACGCGACGAGAGAGGGCGCCTGGCACTCAACGCAGCCATCCGGGCCAACAGCATACTACTTGTCAAAAAACTTCTGAGTTACGGTGCGGATCTTCGTCGCACCGATGCACAGGGCATGAGCGCACTGAGTACGGCACGAAGCTATCGCCGGACTTCCATTGAAAAGTTTCTGATCTCATACTCCCTCAAGCGGGGAGTCAAGCACATCGTGGCTCTTGAAAAAAAACGCAATCACCTCAAGCCGCTAGATATGCTTCGTCAATAGGTCGGTTCTTTTATTAGATTTAGATTAGGATTTATTGAAAGACGTTCCAGATGCCTGGGCGGTACATTCATAAGCACTCTATAGCGTAAGTTAACATAATATATATTCTCTATAAAAAGTATTTTTATACTTTATCTCAACCCTTCTTTCTTCTACCGAGGCTGTGTCTTTCGGAATTTAGTCGGTATTTTCACTGCGGACTTTTCAGGAAAACAATTTCTTTTGAGACGACCACTATGGCAGTCGCGAACAGTTGAAGCCAAGTACGGAAGCTAAACCGATTTTCTTCTGTTGATTCACTTGACGCTTCGTCACGACTGACTCAAAGAACGAGTGGATATCCATGATTTCTATACTAGTGAATCAAGAAGATGGAGTATAAATATATCGGTCTAGTATAACATTTATGAACAACCGTTCATATTCATAGAATAATTCTTCTTTTATAGATGAACGTATGTTCATCATAAAAGTATTGCCATGTTAGTATTATGAACATTTGTTCACAAGGAGTTTGGTGCTTAAACTTGACAAATGAACAAATGTTCATTACAATAACTAAATCACTATATGGGAGCCGTTTTATGGGTGATTCTGGGAAAACAGGAACTAGAGAAAAGATACTCAAAGAGTCCCTTGCCCTCTTCTCTTCCAGAGGATACAAGGCGTCTACGATGCGAGACATCGCCGCTGCGGTGGGTGTGCGTCAGGGAGCGATCTATAACCATTTCAAGAATAAAGAGGCGATCCTTGAAACACTGCTTAACGATCTGATGGAGTCGGCATTGGTCAATCTCTTCGGTGATCTTGAAACCCCGGAGAGCTACCGCAAAGGGAAATCGATCCTGGCTAAAATCGCGACGACTTTCAAGCTGATAAGCTTCGATCCTCGTAACGAAGCCCTCTTCCGCCTGATGATGCAGGAGCTTTTCCGAAATGAGCGGATACGTGAACTCTATCATGAGCATTTCTACCAGAAAAACGTCAAAAAACTCTCCTCCCTCTTTTTTCAGATGATGCAGGAGGAGATGATAAGATCATCCGATCCTCTGATGCTTGCCAACGAGTTCTTCTCTCCTCTATTCTTTTATCAAATGCAGGTCATATTACTCAAAATCGACGGCAAATCCACGTCGGCTGCCGTTACGCTCTTCGAAAAGCATGTGGATATCTTCTGGGAGTCGATACGCAATGCCGACAAAGAGAGTGAAGCAAAGCAGACCCTCTTCTAAATTTGGCTATACTTTGATATGAAAGCATATTAATATTATGAAATAGGAGAGTAGGAGTGGAGGATTATTTTGCCGTACGAGCCGATGGGTATGATAGCACCGATTATCGCCTAAATTATGTGGATGAAATGGCACGAGCTATCCGAAAAGTCTCTCCGATTAAATCCGGTATACGTCTCTTGGATTTCGGTGCGGGAACGGGACTGCTGACGCAACGGCTCGCTCCTTTCGTAGAGGAGATTATTGCCGTAGATATCTCTCCTTCAATGATTGCAAAACTCGAAGAGAAAAAATCGGCACTCCCCTGCCGTATCGAAACACTTCGGCAGGATCTTACGAGCGGTGAACTTCCCAATTTGAAAGTCGACGGCATCGTTTCGACGATGACCTTTCACCACATCGAGGATCCCCTGTCACTTTTGAAGCGGCTGAAGCAGCTATTGAAACCTGGAGGATTTGTCGCCTTCTGTGATGTCGATACGGAAGATGGGAGCTTTCATACCGTCGATACGGGAGTAAAACACTTTGGTTTTGAGCGGGAAAGCGTTCTGAAATGGATGGGAGAGGCGGGCTATCGGGCATTGAAGATTGAGGATGCGACGATTATCGAGAAACCTTACGGCGCCTACCCCGCCTTTGTCGCTTATGGAGAGGCTGAGCAGTAGAGCAAAAAATCAAATCAGTCCCAACTCCGTCAGGATCGCTTCAATCTTGGGAGAGATCTCCGCCAATTTTTCATAGAGCGTTCCGAAAGCCTTATCCTCGGCGTACCACTCTTCGATATGTTTCCAGGCATTGCTCTTCTCCTCTTCGCTCAGGTCGGATTTGGCAATGGCTTCTTTGATTCGTTCGAGCTTTTCATGATGTTTGTGGCTGCTCATGGGGTTCCTTTATCAAAAATTATGAAGGAATTATATCACAGTGATCCGCTATTCGATCTCTCCTGGATCAAGCCGGCTTCTTCCAGGAAGGGGGAGGGTTTGAAGTCGAGCTTTTTGACCCGGTCGTAGCGGGCCAATGAGAGATAGAGACGGCTTTTGGCTCGTGTCACGGCGACATAGAAGAGTCTCCGCTCCTCCTCCAGGCTCCCGGTGCGCTCCATCAGCTTGCGGTTGGGGAAGCGTCCGTCCATCAGGTCGACGATATAGACCTCTTCGAACTCCAAGCCTTTGGAGGCATGAACCGTCAGGAGATTGACGCCCTCCCCTTCGCTCATCTCTCCGCCCCCCAGGATCATCGCATTGACGAAACGTCCCAGCTCCGCATAATGTCCTGCCAGATCGCCGAGAAGCCTGGCTTTACGCAGGATTCGCTCTCTGGCCTCGTCTTGGCGTTCGGGATCAATCTCTCCACTTTTGAGTCGAGCTCTCTGCTCGGAGAGCTGGGCAACGATTCGCTCATAAAGGGGTGAAGAGGCAGCCTTCCGCAGGATTGTTGCCGGCCGGCTGCTACGGTCGATACTGCGGTAGAATCGGTAAAAATCTATGAAAAATCTTAAGCCATCCTGAGTAAGTCGTGGATGTTTGAGCAGGGGGTGAGCGCGGATCTCCTCATCCATCTCCATAGCCGCAAAGCGAGTGACCGAGCCGATCTCCATATCGTCATCAAAGAGACCGAGTTGGAGATTCTTGTTGGGATGAAGCTTTGGAAGGGTGTATACCGTCGGTTTTAGAAGCCCCCGACGAAGATCTCCTTCTCCAAAATGTAGGAGACACTGAAAGATCTCTTTGGCCATTGCCGTGCCTATTCCCTTA
>JALSTG010000175.1 GCA_026983875.1 Campylobacteraceae bacterium | reverse complement strand
CATCGAGTACACCGGTCAGGGCAAAGAGGGTCAGACCGAAGAGATCAGCTATGATTATCTGATCAACGCCACGGGCCCCAAACTCAACTTCGACGCCACCCCCGGTCTGGGTGACGGCAAAGGCAATCTCGGGCCCCATACCGTCTCCGTCTGCACCGCCGACCATGCGGTTCATGCCAATAACGAACTGCGCAAGGTCTTCGAAAAGGCCAAACAGGGCCAGAAGCAGAAGATCGTCATCGGTACCGGACACGGAATGTGTACCTGCCAGGGCGCAGCCTTCGAATACATCTTCAACTGCGAATTCGAAGCCCAGAAAGCCGGAGTTCGCGACATGATCGATTTCCACTGGATCTCCAACGAATCCTTCCTCGGCGACTTTGGAATCGGCGGTCTGCACCTCAAGCGCGGAGGATATGCCGCCAGCTCCAAACTCTTCGCCGAGTCCCTCTACGTCGAGCGGGGAGTCGACTGGACCATCGGTGCGCATGTGAGCAAGGTCGAAGAGGGCAAACTTCACTACGAGCAGCTCGACGGCACCGAGGGAGAGATGGAGTTCGACTTCGCCATGCTGATCCCTCCCTTCGCAGGTGTGGGTCTCAAGGCCTACGATAAAAACGGTGAAGATATGACCGACAAGATCTTCGCCCCCAACGGCTTCCTGAAAGTCGATGCCGATTACACCCCCAAGCCCTATGAGGAGTGGAAAGCAAGCGATTGGCCCCGAACCTATCAAAACCCCACCTATAAAAATATCTTTGCCGTGGGAATTGCCTTCGCACCCCCTCATCTGATCTCTAAGCCGATGAAGAGCCCCAAAGGCACCCCCATCAACCCCACCCCTCCGAGAACCGGAATGCCCTCGGGTATCATCGGCAAAGCCGTCGCCCACAGCGTCGTCGATATGATCAAAGAGGGACCCAACGCCCACCTGCACGAAGCCTCCATGGCCGAGATGGGTGCGGCCTGTGTCGCCTCTGCCGGTAAGAGTCTGACCAACGGTCTGGCGGCAGCCTTGACCGTCTATCCCGTCGTCCCCGACTTCGAGAAGTATCCCGGCCTCGGACGGGATCTGGACTACACTTTCGGTGAAATCGGACTGGCCGGTCACTGGATCAAACACATCCTGCACCATATGTTCATCTACAAAGCCAAGCTCAAGCCGGGCTGGACGATGATCCCCGAATAAGAAAAAGAATTTAAAGAAAAGGAGAACCCATGGGAAGCGTTGACCATTCCATCGAGAAAAACATCCGACCTTACGAGCCTAGCTTCGAGACGATGGTGCCCACCCCCTTCGTCAAGTTCCTGCGGACCTGCATCCTCTGGCAGATCATCCGCTTTATCGTCATCAACATCAAGATGCTCGTCGTGGTCAGAAAGAGCCACGGCTAATATTTTTCGCCTCTTCGGAGGCAAAACGTTTGTTTCTCTTTCCGGAAACTCTTCCAAATATTTCCTCTTTTTAATATTTCGAAGAGTAGCCATCAAAACCAAGGAACAATTATGGTAAAAGAGTTGGTAGTCTATCCCGATGAACGGATCCTCGCGTGTACCGACGTACGGGACTTCAAAGATGAGAGCCTCCCCCGGTTGCTCCAGGATATGAAGGATACGATGGAAGACAACGGCCTTGATGCACTGGCGGCGATCCAGATCGCCCACCCCTTCAATATCGTCCTGATCAAACAAGAGGACGGAGAGTTTCTGGAACTCATCAACCCCCGTATCCTCAAAAAAGAGGGCATGTTCGACAACAAAGAGCACACCGCCTACTATCCCGAGATTGAGCTTACCGTCCCTCGTTACGAAAAAATCAGCCTGATCTACGAAGATCGGGAGGGCAACACCCACTCCATGAAAGTCGAAGATCCCTGGCTCTCGACGACGATTCAGCGCAAGATCGACTACCTCTTCGGCGGTACCCCCCTGGATAAAGTGGACAAGCACTATAGGGAAAAAGTTCTCGAAGCCCTGGCCGGCAAGGGTCTCGTCCCAGAAACCGGCGATGTCTGCCCCACCTTCAGCAACAAAGACTATTTCGTCAGTTTCACCGACAAAATCCTGATCCTCATGGGCCTTTCCCTGCTGACGCCCCTTTTGGCCCGATGGTTCGACTGGAGTGCAGGAACCGTCTCCAAAATCTATACCTTCGACAAAATCGCCTTTCCTCTGGTCCTCGTCTTGATGGTGATCTATTTCTTCTATGCCCAATACGAAGCGAAAAAGTACCGTCAATGCTCCTCCTGCCAGATCGGCAACCAGATCGGCGTCATCGTCAAGCGCACCGTCGCCGCCGCTGCTCTCGCTCTGGGCGCCTGGCTGCTGGTCAACCCCGCTTCGCCGATTTTTTCGTAAAATAGGGATCGGGAGTTTGATCTCCCCCACCCACGGAGAGGATGCGTCCCTGGTGGGCGCCGCGGGCTTCAAACCCGTCTGGCCGGACGGATGACCGTCCGGCGGAAGGTTCGATTCCTTCCCTCTCTCGCCACAGTCATTTACATAATAATTAAAATACAATTTTACAATGAAACTCTATATATAAATACATCTCTATCCCCTTATGAACAAAGATATTTGATATCCCCTACTTGGTAAATAATTTTTTACTTTTATTTTATATATCGATGGTTATAATTGTTTACAAGTCATTAAAGAAGGAGGGAAAAATGACACGAGTCGTCGTGATGGGTGGAGGCGTCGCCGGACATACGGCGGCTACTTTTCTGAAGAAATGGCTGGGGGACGCCCACGAAGTGATCGTCGTCACCCCCAACAGCCACTGGAACTGGATCCCTTCCAACATCTGGGTCGGCGTCGGTCGGATGAACAAGGAGCAGGTGCTCTTCCCTCTAGCTCCTATTTATGCCAAAGCCGGCATCGACTATCGCCAGTCCAAAGCGCTCTCGATTCATCCCGAAGGAGACGAGCAACACGAAAAACCGTTTATCACTATCGAATACACGGGGCAGAACAAAGAGGGGCAAAGCGAGGAGCTCGAATACGACTATCTGATCAATGCCACCGGACCCAAACTCAACTTCGGCGCGACGCCGGGCCTGGGTAAAGGCAGCCAGATCGGTGAGCATACCGTCAGCGTCTGCACCGCCGATCATGCCCTGCATGCCTCCCGGGAACTGCAGGAGATCTTCAACAAAGCCCGAAGAGGCGAAAAGCAGAAAATCCTTGTCGGAACCGGCCACGGCACCTGCACCTGCCAGGGGGCGGCTTTCGAATATATCCTCAACATCGAGCACGAAGCGCGCAAAGCCGGGATACGGGACAAGGTCGATATCAAGTGGATCTCCAACGAACCCTACCTGGGCGACTTTGGCATGGACGGAATGCACCTGGGCTCCATGGGCTACGTCATGAGCGCCAAACTCCTGGGCGAATCCCTCTTCGCAGAGCGGGGAATCCACTGGCTCCTCGACGCCCACGTCAACGAGGTCCAGGAGGGCAAGCTCAGCTATGAGCAAATCGACGGTAGCGAAGGAGAAGAGGCGTTCGATTTCGCGATGCTGATTCCACCCTTCAGCGGCGTGGGACTCAAAGCCTACGACAAAGCCGGCGAAGAGATCACCGACAAACTCTTCCTCCCCAACGGCTTCATGAAAGTCGATGCCGACTACAGTGCCAAACCCTACGCCGAGTGGAAAGCCAGCGACTGGCCGGTGACCTACCACAACCCCGACTACGGCAACATTTTCGCCGCCGGGATCGCCTTTGCGCCTCCCCATCCGATCTCCAAGCCGCGTAAATCTCCCAACGGAACCATGATCACGCCGATGCCTCCACGCACCGGAATGCCCTCGGGCACCATCGGCAAAGCGGTCGCCCACTCCATCAAAAACCTCATACTCAACGGAGAGCACGGCCCTCTGCGAAGCGCTTCGATGGCCGAAATGGGCGCCATCTGCGTCGCCTCGGCGGGAACCGGATTCAAGGCAGGCCAGGCGATCAGCTTTACCGTCTATCCGATCGTCAAAGACTTCGAAAAGTATCCGGGCACCGGCCGGGACACCGGCCGCACCTATGGAGAGATCGGTGTCTCCGGACACTGGATCAAATACCTGCTCCACCACATCTTCATCTACAAAGCCAAGCTCCATCCCGGCTGGACTTTGATCCCCGAATAAGAAAGGAGAAAACTATGAGCATCATCAAAGAGGAACTCAACTTCGCCGACCCTCAGTTCGAAACCACGATGATCCCCGGTAAGTTTCAGCGGGCCATGCGTCACTGTATCCTATGGCAATTTATCCGCATGGTCTTTTTCGGCTTTCGAAGCATCGGTATCATCTTGCTCAATCGAAGAAATGAACGGGACATCCCCGTCTAAGTATTTCGATGTCCCTCTCTTCGCTACACTATCCCAGGGGAGCAACCGTCAGATCGGCTATTGCTTAGTGTGTAGCAATGAGAATTACACTCTTTTTTGCCTTTTCCTCATATAGACTACGACCAGATTGAAACAAAATTCCGCCAAGAGGAAAAGCTCCCGTATCGAGAGAATCTCCAAAAGCGGCGTCCCTTCACGAAGGGTGGAGAAATCAAGATGACATCGAAAACCGTAACCCTCCCGAGGCACCGGAAGCTCGGGCAGGTCACGCAGGTAATCCACTTTCAAGGAGACGTTGGGATCGCGCCCCTGTCGCACAATCCTGCCGAGTGTCCCCTCGAAGTCTTTCCGATTCAAGGCGATCTCGGCATGAACATTATGAGAGAGAACATTACGGACAAAAGAGAGCAGATCGACCAAGCCTGCATAGCGCTCCGAAAGCCTCTTCTCTACAAACTTCCGAAAAGGACCCGGCAGCTTCAATGCCTCCACCATCCCCATAGCGACTCCCCGGATCGCGTTAAACTCGACAAAATATTCGAAAAGTGTCGGCTCCTCCTCCCTTGTATCAAAACTCTCCTCCAAAAGATGCCGAAGCAGGATCGTATCAAAGTAATAGGTTGTATCGTCGTCAAAAGTTTTCATCAGCACTTTTTCTGCCAAAGGCGTCAAATCATTCCTTTTGGCAAGACGGTCAAAAAAGATCCCAAGATGGAGAAAATAGAAGTTCTGCTCGATCAATAAAAGTGCATCATTCTCAAGTGTATTCTTGTGCTGCTTCATGGCCTTCATCTCCTAAGCGACGGAAACAGCCGCTGTTTTGAATATATTTTATCGTGAGATCTTTTTCATTATCTGACACTATCTTATATTTTAATTGAACTTATGTTTTGTACAATCAAATTGATTTTACCGTATTTTCAGTTTTAAATAAGCCCTCCACCTCTATAATCGGTAAAGTTTTATTTACTATTGGAGGAGACGATGGATCAACCTTATCTGCTGGTGGCAGATCAGTTACCGGATTTCCCGCTGGATGAATCGATTCATGTCACGACAAGAGAATCCGACTCCGGAAATTTCCTGGTGGCCAATAGTCCGACGGTTCATGCCCATATCATTGCACCTGAAATAGATTACTACCTACGCAACAGCTTGGACTCTTCCGGTGACAAGATTCACAATATTCCCCTGCTTTATGAAGTCCGCACCCTTGTCTTTGATCTGGCCCAGGATATCGACTACGAACAGGAGGTCGGTCAAAAGGTTTTGATCGTTGCGGAAGAACTCCCTCCCGGACTTATCGAAGAATTATCCCGGCAGGGCTTTACGCCCCTTGATTTGCATCCTGGGGAGATCACGGGAGTCGAAGGACACATCGGAGCCCTCCGGGTATCTACCGCCAAACGCCTCCGCACCTCCCTCGAAACCGATCAGATTCTTTGGTACGATGCCCCGGATTTTGCCATGAAGCAAAGCGGAGTCTACGACGCCAAGGAGCTCGGTTGGGAAGAAGCCCTGCGACGCTTGCAGGAAAACAGCCGCCGATACCGCTACAAAAACTTTCTCCTCTACGATGCAAATATCTGCCAATATCACGAACGCCCCCTCAAGGAGACTTGCGGCAAATGCGAAGAGGTCTGCCCCACCGTTGCCATCCTCAAAATCGACGAGGAACGTCATTTGAAGTTCGACCCGATCAACTGCCACGGCTGTGGGGGTTGCGTCAGCGTCTGTCCCTCCGGCGCACTGGATTTCTCCCAGATGCCGCGAATGGCCTTTGCCGAAGCGGCCCGATATTATGCGGGACATGCAGTGCTCTTGATACCTTCGGAACTTGACGTTCCTCCGATGTCTCTCAAGGCCGGAATCCTGCCGATGGGACTGGAGGGACGCAAGTTTCTCGACGAGGTGCGTCTGCTGACCCTAGTGCAAGAGAGTGGAAACGCAGTGATCTTTTATACAGATATCGTCTCCAAGGGCACGGCCGAAGCGGTCCGGATGCTCAATGAAATCTTCCGGCGCAAGTACGGGAAACAGGCCGTCTGGCTCTGCCAAAACGCCGAAGATCTCCGCGAAGCGATCGAAAAGGCAGAATCTATCGAAGAGTGCCGCTACAGTATCAACGAAGAGGGGATGAAAAAACGGGAGATCTTTACCTACCGAATGGCTCATCTGGTGGGCGACGAGGATCTGGGAATCCTGGAGACGGGGCCTCACATCCATTACGGTACGGTCCGAATCAACGAAGCCGCCTGCACCCTCTGTATGAGCTGCGTCGGCGTCTGCAACGTAGCGGCGCTGACGGCCCATCCCGAGGACAATACTTTGAAATTCAACGCTTCCCTCTGCACCGACTGCGGCTACTGCGAAACCGCCTGCCCCGAAGCGAACTGCCTGGAGGTGATCCGGGACACCTTTGCTCTGGCCCCCTCTTCCTTCGTCAAACAGACGATGGCACGCGACGAACTCTTTCGCTGCATCGAGTGCGGCAAAGAGTTTGCCACGGTCAAATCGATCGAAAAAATCGCCGCCATGATGGCTCCGCGCTTCGGCGACGACCGGGCCAAAATCCGCGCACTCTACTGCTGCGCCGACTGCAAACCCAAGGTGATGCTGGGTGATTACCTCAAACGAATGGAGCAGGCATGAACAAAGAATCGGTCAACCCCGCACGATCCCTCTACTACGGATTTCTCAGCAAAATGCTGGTCTTCACGACGGCTACGGATCGCTACGACGGAGTCCGGGAGGCGCTTGATGCGATGATCGCCAATCCCCTGGACACCAATTCGGGCGAAGCTCTCAAAGAGATTCGGGAGTTCATAGACGCCCACGGTTACGCCGGACTGGTGGAAGAGTATGACGAGATCTTTCACAACCCCGAACGCCCGGTCATACGCACCACCGCCTCCTTTTACCACGAAGGGGTCGAAAGCGGACGGCGACTCCTCGAGGTCCGGAACTTTCTGGCGAAAACCCGCATCCGCCGCGATGAAAAACGCTACAAAGAACCCGAAGACAGCGCGGGGTTTTTGATGACCTTCATGCACGAACTTATCGAGATGGAGATGGCGGGAGAGGAGAGCTCGCAAAATATAGCCCACTGTCTGTTTGCCGAGGTGATCAACCCTTTCCTCGAAGACTTCCTGCCCAACCTCTACGAGCACGACCGAGCCAACGCCTACGCATCTCTGGCGGTGGTGGCATACGCATTTTTGGAATTTGAACGGATCTATTTCCAGGTGCCCAGACCCCGTCCCAGGGAACTCCCCGTTGAACAAGAGGGGGCCGGATGTGAATTTACGGCGGATCTGGAGGCGAAGCGTCGGGAATCGAACCGCCTGAAGAAAGTGGCGGACTCTCTGGTGCAGAGCTGTTCCCTCGAAGACGCCGCGCCCGAAAGCGGCATCGAAGAGGTCTGATCCCGATGGGTCGGGGGAGCGAAGCGACCAAGCCTCCCGCTTCGTTCTCCCGACCTATCCCCGAAGATAGGCAAATCCAAGGAAAGGAGGGCGGTATGAAAAAAGAGCGACGCGGTTTTCTCAAAAAACTGGCCGGCGCAGGCGCCGTAGCGGCTTCGGCCGGAACGGTCGCCGCATTGGCGAGTGAAAAGCAGAAAACCGAACCCGATTCCAACGGCGTCGTGGTGGGGCACTCTCGGAAAAAAGAGATCCTCTATCGAAAAACCGCGGCATGGGAAGAGTATTACAAAAACGCCCTGTAGGGGCTGGGTTTATCTATCTCAAAGGAGAGATCGAATGAAACAGAAACATGATCAGGCTCTCAAGAGCAGAGTGGGCCGACGATCGTTTCTCAAGATGGCAGGATTGGCGGGAGCATTTGGAGCGACCGGCGCATTCGCATCGGCAGGAGTAACGAGAGCGGCCACGGAAGAGGAGATCAAAGACCCGTTCCCCGGATCGAAAAAGATCAAAACCATCTGTACCTCCTGCTCCGTAGGATGCGGTGTAATAGCAGAAGTGCAGAAGGGAGTATGGGTTCGACAGGAAGTGGCACAGGATCACCCCGTCAGTCTTGGAGGACATTGCTGTAAGGGTGCCGATATGATCGATCTGGTCCGCAGCGAAGTCCGCCTCAAGCATCCGATGGTCAAGGAGAACGGAAAATGGAAGCGCATCAGTTGGGATGACGCCCTGGACCGAATCTCCAAGAAACTGGCGGATCTGAGAAAGACGAGCGGTCCCGATTCAACTATCTTTCTCGGTTCGGCGAAATTCGGAACGGAACAATCCTACTATTTCCGAAAATTCGCCGCGATGTACGGGACCAACAATATCGACCATCAGGCCCGGATCTGACATAGCGCAACAGTCGCCGGTGTGGCGAATACATGGGGTTATGGCGCTATGACCAACCATCTGGGAGACATTCAGAATGCAAAAGCGATCATCATTTTCGGAGCCAATCCGGCCGTAAATCATCCGGTAGGCTTCCAACATTTTCTCAAAGCCAAGGAGCGCAACAACGCGAAGATCATCGTCGTCGATCCGCGCTTTACGCGTACGGCCGCCAAAGCCGACCATTATGTGCGTATCCGTCCGGGAACCGACATTCCCTTCATGTACGGCATGCTGCACCTGATTTTCAAGCACGGCTGGCAGGATGAAAACTTTATCAAAGACCGCGTCTACGGCATGGATGATGTCATGCAGGAGGCGAAGAAGTGGACGCCGGAAAAGGTCGAAGAGGTCACCGGTGTCCCGGCGTCCCAGTTGATCCAGGTCACCCGGCTCTACGCTTCCTCTCGCCCCGGTACGCTGATTTGGGCCATGGGCCTGACCCAGCACTCGATCGGTTCCTCCAACACCCGGATGGCACCGATCCTGCAGTTGGCGCTGGGCAACATGGGCGAAGAGGGCGGCGGGTGCAACATCCTTCGCGGTCACGACAACGTGCAGGGGGCCACCGATATGTGCTGCCTCTCCCACACTTTGCCGGGCTATTACGGCCTGAGCGACGGAGCATGGAAATATTTCGCCAAACAGTGGGGCGTGGATTACGAATGGCTCAAAGGTCGTTTCAAAGATAAGAAATGGATGAACGCCAAGGGCTTCACCCTGGCGCGCTGGTATGCCGGCGTTCTGGCCGGGAAACCCGGTGAAGACAATATCCATAACGCCGGGACCAATATCAAGGCCCTGGTCGTCATGGGCAACGGAATCACCTCCATCGCCCAGCAGGCCAAGGTCAAAGAGGCCCTGGACAATCTGGAACTGATCGTCTTGGCCGACCCCTTCGTCAACGAAGCGGCGGTCTTGACCGACAAGAAGGACAATATTTTCCTACTCCCGGCGGCGACTCAATTCGAAACCAGCGGTTCGGTCACGGCCACCAACCGCTCCGCCCAGTGGCGCAGCAAGGTCGTGGATCCTCTCTACGAGAGCAAACCGGACCAGGAAATCATGTTCGAACTGGCCAAGCGGCTAGGCTTCTACGACGAATTGACCCGGGGCATGCTCATGGGTATCGACGAAGAGACCGCCCAGCCCAAACAGGTCAAAAAGAGTTTCAAATGGCCCGAGGATGCCACCGACGAGATCGCCCGGATCATCAAAACCATCGGTCTGACGGGATGGACCGCCGAGCGGCTGAAAAAACATCAGGAAAACTGGCATATGTTCGACCAGGTAAGCCTCCGCGGATACGGACCCATGAAGGGCGAGTATTACGGCCTGCCCTGGCCCTGCTGGACCGAGACCCACTCGGGCAGCCCCGTCCTCTACGACATTCACCGCCCGGTCAAGGAGGGCGGTATGGGCTTCAGGAACCGTTTCGGCCTGGAGCACGACGGCGTCAACCTGCTGGCCGGCCCCCATTCGGCCCCCGTCGGCTCCAAGGTCGACGGCGGATATCCGGAGATTACGGCGGAGAATATCGAAAAGGTGCTGGGCATCACTCTCACTCCGGAAGAGAAGAAAAAGATCGGCAAAAACTGGAAAGTAGATGCCAGCGGCATCATCGCCAAAAAGTGTATGGAAGCGGGGATCGCCCCTTACGGCAATGCCAAAGCGCGGGCGAAGGTATGGAATTTCCCCGACCCGATTCCTCTGCATCGGGAACCGCTGCACTCGCCGCGTCCGGATCTGGTGAAAAAGTATCATACCTATCCCGACAAGCCCAACCACTATCGGGTCGATACCAAGTACGCCAGCATCCAGGATGCCAAAGACTGGTCCAAGGAGTTCCCCATCAATCTGGTCACCGGCCGTCTGGTCAACATGAACGGCGCCGGCGCCGAAACCCGGTCTTCCAAGTATCTAGCGAAACTCTCGCCGGAGATGTACGCCGACATCAACCCCGACTTGGCCGCCCGACACGGTATCCGGGACGGAGAGATGATGTGGGTCCATTCCCCGGAGGGCGCCAAGATCAAGGTCAAGGCACACTATACCTACAGCGTCAGTCCCGATCGGATCTTCCTGCCGATGCACTTCGCCGGACATTTCCAGGGCGAAGATCTCAGTGCGAAGTATCCGGAGGGCACGCGACCCTATGCGGTGGGAGAGAGTGCGAATACCGTCACCAACTACGGCTACGATATCGTCACCCAGATCCCCGAAACCAAAGGCGGCCTCTGCCGCATCGAAAAAGCGTAGGGGGTGCGAGATGAATGCATATGCACGTATGAAATTCTATTGTGACGAAGGTCGCTGCATCGAATGCAACGGCTGCAGCGTCGCCTGCGACGAAGCCCACGAACTTCCCGTCGGTATCAGCCGTCGAAAGGTGGTCACGGTCAACGACGGCGTTCCGGGCAAAGAGTTCTCCCTATCCGTCGCCTGCATGCACTGTACCGACGCGCCCTGCGAGCAAGTCTGTCCGGTGCACTGCTTCTATATTCGCGAAGACGGTATCGTCTTGCACGACAAGGAGATCTGCATTGGATGCGGCTATTGCCTCTACGCCTGTCCCTTCGGAGCGCCGCAGTTCCCCCAAGACGGAGCTTTCGGCACCAAAGGGGTCATGGACAAATGCACCATGTGCGCCGGCGGTCCCGAGGAGACCAACAGTGCCAAGGAACGCGAACTCTACGGCCAGAATCGCCTCGCCGAAGGCAAGGTGCCGGTCTGTGCCGCCATGTGCTCGACCAAGGCGTTGCTCGTCGGAGACGAAGAGTCCGTCTCGAAAATCTACCGCGAACGGGTCATGGCCCGGGGCAAGGGCGTACAGTCGGCCCCCTACGGCTGGGATATAGCCTATGGCAACAAGTAAAAGCGCCCCCCGCCGTGGCTTCTGGAGCCGGAACAAGGCCTATATCCTTGTTCTTCTCGGCTTTGCACTGCTGACTTATTGGTACTTCTGGCTGGCAACTATCGCTGATATTCAGTATGTCTACCGGTATTTCCTGCAGATGCTCCACGGCAATTTCACGGGTCAGCTCGTCCCGTTCGATTCCCTGACCCACTACCAGCAGATGGAGGTCGGACTCTTCGGCCCCCGATACGACGCCATCGCTCCGGAGGTAATCCGGGCATTTCGCGAACGGCAGGAGATTTTGCCCTATGTCTTCGCGGTGGAATTCACCGCCTTTCTCATCGCCTTCATCCTTCAAGGAGGGCGCAAAAAGGCGACCGTCACCCATCCTGAAGACAAGGTGCAGGTCTATTCGCTCTTTCAGCGTTTCGTCATCCTGCTCAATATTCTGCTGGTGCTTTATCTCTTTGTCACGGGATTTTCGATCACCTTCGGCAACTGGACCGGAGGCGGTTTGATCCCGCGCTATATGCGGATGACTCACGAATTGGTGGGCTTGGCATGGATCCCGATTTGGCTGATCGTGACGATCATCGCCTTCAAGGATCTCAAGTTCTTCGTCCGGCCCAGTTCGCGGCTCTTTGGGAAGATCTTTCTCAAAGGCCGCTACACGCCGATGAAACGGATCAACTACCTGGCCTTCGTCGCCTTTGGGTTCATCCTGATCGTCAGCGGCTTTTTGCTCTGGTATCTCTACCCGGATCCCAAGACGCATGCCCAGATCATTCAGTTCAAGCGGCTGATGCTCTTCATGCACTTTATGGGAAGCGCGATCATCTCGTTCTTCCTTTTTGAGACGGTTTATACCTATTTCGTCTCGGTGCAGGGCTACTTGCCCGCCGTGATCACCGGCAAGGTTCCCCGGGAGTACTTGGAGCAGCTCGCTCCCGACATCCTGGAGGAGATCGAAGGTTACGAACGATAACCTCCCCCACTTTCGGGGAGAGGTTTTTTCAATAGACTGAAATATGCAAAATCGGCATATTAAAAAGGAGAACGGATGGACGCGCTATACCAAACGGAGATTGTCAAGATCGTCGACGGGAAAAAACGCCCCACCGCCGATACCCTCGTACGCGAAGTCCGGCTGGATCTGATCGTCAACGGCCGGCGTGCCGGCGCCGTGATGGCGACGCCGGTAGACCAGGAAGCCCTGGCACTGGGCTATTTGATGAGCGAGGGAATCATCGGCAACTACGACGATGTGGAGAGTCTCCGATTGGAGAAGGAGGGGACCCGGATCGTGATCAACGCCCGGATCGACGATGCACGTCTGCATCGTCTCGACAGCGAGGGCGTCGTCATCAGCGGTTGCGGCCGCAGCAGCACCGCCAACATCGACCCCGACGCCATCGAAGCGAAGGTGATGAGGGACGCAACGCGCATCCCCGCTTCGCTGCTGAGCACCGAGATGGAGCGCTTCTACACCGAATGTCCCCTCTACGAGCAGACCGGTTGCGTCCATACCGCCAAACTCTTCCTCCAAGACGGCAGCTTCACTTTGGGCGAGGATATCGCCCAACACAACACCATCGACAAAGCCATCGGCAAAGCCCACCTGGAGGGGAAAAACCTCGAAGGATCCTTCCTGATGGTCAGTGGCCGGCTCAGCTCCGAGATGGTCGCCAAGGCGGTGATGCACTCGATCCCTATTCTCGCCTCCCGCACCGCCAGCACCTGTCTGGGGGTTCAGATCGCCCGAAAATTCGGCCTGACCCTTATCGGATTCGTCCGGCAAGGCCGCATGAACATCTACGCCAACGAAAGGAGAATCGATGTCCCAAACCCTGGATGAGCTAATCGAACGCTATCGCGGAGACGACGGAAAACTCAGCTGCGCCAATGCCTTCAAAATCGCCCACAAACTACGCCGTAGTCCCAAAGAGGTCGGCCAGAGAGCCCATGAGCTGGAGGTTCGCATCAGCGCCTGCGATCTGGGGCAGTTCGGCCGTCAGCCGATGGGGACATTCCGACCCGAGGTCCTCGAAGATCTTCAGCCGCTTGCCGACGATCAGGGACGCGTCTTGTGCAAAGAGGCCCGAGAACTGGCCAAAAAGAGCAACCTCAAAGCGGTGCGCACCGCCATCAAGGAGGGCGGGCTCGACGTGATCTATTGCGAGCTGGGATGCTTCACCGAAAAGAAGCGCACCCGCCTCTTCGTCCGCACCAAAACCTGGATCGAAAACCAGAAACACGAACTGCTCTTCGGCATGGGTAAGACCGAAATCCTGGAGCAAATCGAGCGGCACGGCTCCATCGCCAGAGCTGCCGAAGCCCTGGGGATGAGCTACAAAAAGGCATGGAGCCATATCAAAATCCTCCAAAGGAACCTCGACGACATCCTGGTGGAAACCCGACCGGGCCGTGGGGAGGAGAGCGGTACGAAGCTCACCCCCAAGGCTCGGGAGTACATCCAAAACTACCGACAGCTCCAGAACGAAATCGAAGCCTTTGCCAACGAACGCTTCAAAGAACTTTTTTTGAAAAAGAGAAAAGGATCCGGCAAAAGCTCCCAGAAACAGGATCCATCCACAAACCCTCAGAGTAAGGAGGAAGACTCATGATAGGCAAACTCGTCGCCGCTGGAGCTTTGATCTTCTTTTCCCTCCACGCTGGAGGCCCCGAAAAGGTCGTCGTCTTTCACGCCGGCAGCCTTTCCGTCCCTTTTTCCAAAATGGAGAAGGCCTTCGAAGCCAAATATCCCCGATACGATCTGGTACGCGAAGCGGCCGGCAGTAGGGCCTGTGCCCGCAAGATCACCGATGTCGGAAAAAGAGCCGATGTGATGGCCAGTGCGGATTACAAGGTCATCGACGATCTCCTTCGGCCCGACTACGCCAAATTCACCGCCAGCTTCGCCACCAACGAAATGGCCATCGCCTACACTCCCCATTCAAAATACGCCAACGAGATCAACGCCTCCAACTGGCCGAAGATTCTTCTGCGCAAAGGGGTCAAGGTCGGCCACTCCAACCCCAACCTCGATCCCTGCGGCTACCGCTCGATGCTGGTGACCCAACTGGCAGAACGCTACTATGGGATTCCGGGCTTTTTCGACAAGCTTTTCGGCTATGGCAAACGATACGAAAACGGCAAAGAGAACAAAACCAAAGTCATCGTCCGCCCCAAGGAGACCGATCTGCTCGGTCTCCTTGGGGCAGGAGCCTACGACTACCTCTTTATCTACAAGTCGGTCGCACGCCAACGTGGGCTCAAGTTCATCGAACTCTCTCCAAAAATCAGCCTCAAAGCGCAAAAATATGCCGATTACTATCGGCAGGTACGATTCGAAGTTACGGGGAAAAAACCCGGAGAGTGGATCGTCAAAGAGGGCGCGCCCATGATCTACGGCATCACCGTCGTCCAAAACGATGCAAAAAAACTTCCGCCCAATCTCGAAGGCGCCGCTGCTTTCGTCAACTTCGTCCTCTCGCCCGAAGGGCAGGAGATCATGCGTTCAAGCGGCCAGGGGGTGATCGACCCGCCCGTCGTCACCGGCGACACCTCGATCCTGGAGCGCTGATGCTGCGGGCGGAAAAGCTCTTTTTGCGGCGGGGGGAGTTCATGCTCCAACGCCTCGACTTTACCGTGCCGACGCACGACTACTTCGTCCTGCTCGGACGCAGCGGCAGCGGCAAGACGATGCTGCTCGAGTCGATCGCCGGTATCCAGCCTATCGAAGGGCGACTCTACTGGGAAGACCGAGAGATCACCCGCCTACCGCCAGAACGGCGCGATTTCGGCTTCGTCTATCAGGATTTTGCCCTTTTCCCCAATTTCGATGTCCGGGGCAATATCCGCTTCGCCGAACGCTACAAACCGATCGTCGAGGCCGAGAAGCTCTTTGAGGACCTGGTGGATTTTTTGGGCTTGTCCTCGCTTCTTGATCGCAATATCCGCCATCTCAGCGGAGGCGAAAAACAGCGCGTCGCTCTGGCCAGAGCGATCTTTTCGCGGCCCAAAATGCTGCTGCTCGACGAGCCGCTCAGCGCCATCGATCCCACCTTCCGCAATGCCATCATGGCCTCCCTCAAAGAGATCACCTCCCGCTACGACACGACGGTTTTGCATGTGACCCACAACTTTCGGGAAGCTTCCTATCTGGCCGATCATATCGCCGTGATCCTCGACGGCAAGATCCTCCAGACCGGCCGGGCCGAAGAGGTGCTCCACAAACCCACCAGCATCGAAGTGGCGAAGTTTTTGGGATTTAAAAACCTCTTCCCCGCCTCCCTCCTGGGCTTCGATCAGGAACAGCGATACTTCACCATCGATCCCAACAAGATCCGATTCGACGGCCGATGCCGCGAGGGCGACTACCGATTCGACTGCACCGTCGAGCGGATCATGGGGATCACCGACCACTACAAAATCTTCGCTAGCGTCGGAACGCACCGCTTCTTCGCCAAGGTTCCCAAGGCACTGATGGCCTCCACCGCTCTGCGAGAGGGGGCAAAGACCCCTCTGTGTTTCAACCGAAAAGACATAGGAATCATCTGATGGACAATCGGGGATTTTACGCACTTTTTATCTTTCTAGGCTCGATTGCGGCGCTTTTTCTTATCGCGCCGCTTTTCAAACTCTTTTGGGGTGTAGGTGCGGCGGGGCTGACCGAAGCCTTCGGCGATACCGAAATCCTCTCGAGTATCGCCTTGACCATGAGAACGGCGCTTGCGGCCGTCGCCTTCGTCGCCTTGACGGGGATTCCCCTGGCCTACCTCGTCGCCCGGCACGATTTCCCTGGCAAGGCGGCTCTGGAGTCTCTGATCGACCTGCCCGTGATGGTCCCCCACACCGCCGCAGGCATCGCGCTGCTGGCGGCTTTCGGTAACGGATGGGTGCAGCGCATGGGACTCGACTTCGTCGACAGCACTACCGGCATCGTCGCGGCGATGGCCTTTCTCTCCGCCCCCTTTCTCATCAACGGTGCCAAAGAGGGGTTCAAAAAGGTCGATGTACGGTATGAACATGTCGCCCGCACTCTGGGTGCCGGGCGCTTCGGTGTCTTTTGGCGTATCGCCTTACCCGGAGCCCGCCAGGAGATCCTCAACGGCGCCTTGATGATGTGGAGCCGCGCCCTGGGGGAGTTCGGCGCCGTCGTGATCATCGCCTACCATCCCATGGTGGCCCCGGTGCTGATCTACGACCGCTTCAACAGCTACGGCCTCAAATATTCGGCTCCTGTCGCCGCAGCCATGATTCTGGTCTCCGTCGTCGTCTTTATCCTCGTGCGCTGGCTCAACAACCGGAGCAACCGGATATAGCTACAATTGAACCAAACTTTTAATAAGGAGTACACATGTTCGTCAAACTCAACAACCGAGTCTACCTCAACACCGATCGCATTACCCGCGCCAAAGTAGCCGACAAAGCGGGAGAGATCCGCATCCATTTCTACGAAGGCTTGCATGTCGTGGCCAAATCGAAAAAGTTCAAAAGCGTGGAAAAAGCGATGGAGTGGATCGAAAAAAATCTCAAAGCCCCCTCCAACTAGCCGGGAGGCGCTTCGTTCTTCCGAAAGAAGAAGAGACAAAGAGCCCTCTTAGAGGGCGAGGGTGGACTCCCAGTTGCCGTGGAGATTGCACTTGGCGACGGCACGCAGCTTCTTGAGTCCCTCTTTCTTGACTCGTGCTCCCAGGTAACCACGGGATGTCACCGGTTCGAGATCCACTGAAGCGACCTTTTTCCCGTCAGCGTAGAGCTCCATCTCGTAGATCCAGTGATCGGGGGTGCTGGGGTGAATGATCCCTTTCTGTCCGACGGTCACTTCTACCAACACGTACCCCTTTGCATCCGTCTCCCCGACTTTGATTTCGGGGGTATGTTTGAGTTCAAACTTGGAAGGATGTTCGGGATCTTTTATCTTCATCTCCTGCTTGTTGACGATTTTCTTCTCGTCATATCCGTAGGCTGCACTTGCCGCCATTGCGATGAGTGCTCCTTTGAGCAGCGTTCTGCGCTCCATCTCGGCTCCTTTCTATAATAATAATTTTACCTTCTGATAAATCTCAGTCGGTAAACTATAATTTACCATAAAATTATTTTATTTCACTTTACCTTCTCAAGATGGAGGCGATAAATTCCGTTCCGGACCTTGGAGAGAACGCCCGACTCCATCAGCTGCCGAAAGACTTTGACGACGGTAGGCTTGCTGATTCCGGTCTCCTCCACGATCTCGGCATAGGAACGATGCAGAAGATACTCGTCGTCGAGATGCCCGACGATATAGCGCACCAGCTCCACCTGCTTGCCTTCGGAAACGAGTGAAACAAGGTGGATAACCATCCGATTCCTTTCCATCTCCCGCTCCTGGATACGGGGCAGTAACGCAGCATAGAGGGTTTGCAACAGCTCTTTGAGATTGATCGGCTTGACCAGATAGTCCCGGACATGCAATCGAATCGCTTCGAGTAAAAACTCCGTATCGGTGTAAGCCGTCGCCATGATGACAGGTACATCGATATCGAAACGTTCTCGAATCTTTCGTATACACTCCAAGCCGTTTTCGTTTTCCAATAGAATGTCAGCGAGGATTACGTCTACCCGCTCACTCTCGAGTACCTTCCATGCCTCCTCGCAACTGCGTACGGCAAATGTCTTGGCACTAAAATCCTCCAGAATCGACGCCGTATGCTTCAAGAGATCCGGATCGTCTTCGATATAGAGAATATTAAAGCGGTTGAGCTGCTCCAGGTCAATCTCAGATTGTCTCATGATTGAACTCCTTCGGATGTTTCGGTGTTCGGGGAAGTTCGATGACGAACATGGCACAGCGCTGCATCTTCCCACCCTTTACCCCGAGTTTGTGGCGGATATTTTTCACATAGATTCTACCCTCCATATGCTTTTCGATCAACTGTTTGGACATATAGAGTCCGATTCCCGTACCTGCCCCTTTGTATTTCGTCGTGAAATAGGGCTCGAAAATCTTGGGAAGGATCTCCTCGGGAACGCCGCCGGCATTGTCGATAACGCTGATGGAAACGCGCCGGAAAGATGGCTTGACGTAGATGGCGATCTTTCCCTCTGTAACGCCCCGTTCTTTCAGCGCGTCCCTGGCGTTGTTGATCAGGTTCAGCAGTACGTGGACCAGTTCGTTTTCATAGCCGTAAATCGTGAGCGAATGGCGCATCTCGAACATCACTTCGATCCCTTCCCGATCCAATTGATAACGCGTCAGATCCAGCGCTTTGAGGATTGCGGTGCGCAGATCGAACCTGTCGTAACGCTTGTGGGGATGGAAAAAGGTTCGGAAATCCTCCAGCGTTTCGGACATATTTCGAGCGATTTTCATCGCATCCGAAACCTTCTCTTCCAAAAGGCGCTCATCCAGCTTTCCGGCCAGATATTTGGCTTCGATCCCCTGGATAATCATCGTCATCGTTCCCAGAGGCTGACGCCACTGATGGGCGATGTTTTGAAGCATCTCTCCAAGACTGGCCATCTTTGCCTGCTGGAACATCACCCAATCCTTTTTTCTACTGTTTTGCACCTCCCGTTCGATCCGCCGTTCCAGAGATCGGTTCAGTTCGATCAACTCCCGCGTCTTAAGCGCTACTTTGCTTTCCAGAGATTCATTGAGCTTTTTGAAATGGTTGACCAACAAAATGGTTATAAGAATACTCAAGATAAAAACCAGAACGATCAGAATCGTCAGCATCACGATACTGCGTTCGAAGAGGCGATCGTTCATTCGTTTCTCTTTGATCGCCTCTTTTAAATGCTCCGCTATGAGACCGGTCAGGTAGATATTGGCACTTTGAAGGTTCGAAGAAAGAGAGTGCAAGAGATCGGAATCGGGTTGTTCGCTACGGCGAAGAGTCTCGATCAGATGTCGCGTCTGTTTGGCAATCTGTTCATGGCGCTCTTGAATTTTTCGGGGAAGTTCTTTGCGATAGTAGTTACGATCCGATTTCTCCCCCGATTTATAAAAAAGGGTGGCGAGCAAAGCATGGGCATAGTGCGAGGCTCCCTCGGGTCTTCCCCCGATCGATTTACGATAAGCGCTCCACTGTCTCCCCGCAATCTCCAGGGCGGACTCCAACACTTCAGCCGCATCTTCCGGATCGACGCTTCTCTCGGAGATTTCCCGAAGCGTTTCGTCGATATTGACACTGTAGATATCTTTCATATTCTCCAGATGCACCTGAGGAATCGTCCGTTGTCCATAAAGGGTTTCGTAATCGTATTTGATCGAAAATATCGAGACCAGCATCAACCCGCCGATACTGATCATACCCAGAGAGATAATGACGACGAGCATCCGGGTTTTCTTGGAAAATTCCAATTCGTCGAGCCATCGGTTTAACGATGGAATCGGCCTCTTCATCGCAGTGTCCTCGGTACGGAAACAAAGCGTCCCTCCTGATAGCGGAAGAGGTACGTTCGATCCAAAAGCGCACCGTTTTTATAGTTCAGTGGGATTCCGCCGATGGATTCTCCACTCAGTCCTTTCAGGGAGTGGATGAGTCGTTCCGCCTTCGATTCATCGCCGAGACGCTCAAGCGCGCGAATCACCGTTTTGGCGGCCAAAAAAGATTCGAACGATGCGAAAGATCCCCGTGTATTGGGATCGGTACTCCCAAGCAGACGGCGATACTCTCTCGCCGCCGGTAGCGAAGGATCGTCATAGGAGGGCACCGTAGAAGAAAACAGAATACCTTGACTGAGATCGGGCCCAAGCTCACGGATCAAGGCATCGGCATTGACGAAGGAGATCGTCGCAAAGAGCGTATCCCCTGAGACCCCTTTGCGCCAGGCCCGGATAAAACGCGCACTGGGTTTGTAGGCTCCGACAATGACGACGACCTCCGGGGCACTGCGGCGCAGATCCTCCAACCCGTGGCGGATCGAGAGGGTATTGCGTTTGTAGGTTCCTTCTCCAACCAGCTCAATGTTCCGTTTTTTCAAAACTTGAGTCAGTGCGTTGAACCCATCGATTCCATAGGAGTCATTCTGATAGAAGATCGCGAAACGTTGGTAGCCTTTTTCATCGTGAAGGTAGTGAACGATCGTCTCCATTTCCCGGGCGTAGGAGTTGCGAAAGTTGACGATATTTTTCCATTCGGGATCCCTGAGAAAAGAAGCTCCCGTATAGGGGGCGATGAAGGGAACGACGTCGATATACGGCAGCACGGCTCTGCTGGTCGGGGTTCCGACAAATCCAAAAAGAGCACAGACATCGTCACGATCAATCAGACGACGAGTATTGGCCAGGGTTTTCGCCGGTTCATATTTGTCGTCGTAAACAATCAGGTCAATTTTTTTTCCACCGATTTCCCCCTTGCGATTTGCCTCTGAAAAGGCGAGTTCTGCTCCTTCTTTTACTTCCTTACCCAACTCTTTGTTTATGCCGCTTAGGGGCAACGAAGCTCCCAGCCGAATCTCATGACACTTTGAACTGCCGGACTTCGCCCACCAATAGATACTTCCCGAGATTAACACAATAATGATCAATACAAATCGGCGGCTAAAGTTTCGCATTTGCGTAGCGCGCCCTCCGGCGCTCTCCCTCCCGGATCACTTCGCCGCTTTTGTCCAGGTACTCCAGATAGGCGATGCAGTATTTGCGGCTCATGGAGCTTTTCTCTTTGAAGAGGCGGATATCGATGTAGCCCTCTTCCTGCATAATCACTTTCATCATCTCCAGCACGCGGCGCAGATTGCCCTCGGTGACGAAGAGGTTGTGGGCCAGGCGGATGACCTTTTTACGCCGGCTCAGGGATTTGAGCACCCGGTCCCCCTCCTTGCGGTCGATCATGAGCCGGTCGTAGAGGTTGTAGGGAGCTTCAGGGGTGATCCCCTCCTCGTCGAGGACTCTGTAGATGCGCTCTTCCAGGCCGTTTTGGAGCTGCTGCTCGTCCTGGTCGGCTCGCAGGTAGAGCCCCCGGGCCTCTTTGAGAACGCCCTCGTCGAGCATGCGATTCATCACCTCGGCCACCAGCGCTTCGCTGGCCCAGCGCATCCGCAGCGTCACCGCCGCGGGAGAGAGCAGCGCCTGGGGGTTGTGCTCGTAGATCGCTTCCAGTGCACGGCGCACCCGATCCATCGCCTCGGCGGGGTAGAGCACCAGCGCCTTTTCATCCACGAAAGCCCCCTCGATCCCCCGGGCGATCCCCAGCGCCTCTTCGTGGCTCAGGGCGAAGCGCTGCTGGCTGGAGATCAGGCCGAAGCCCCGGGCATGGTTGTGCAGCAGGATCTCGAAGGCTTTGGGAAAATCGCGAAGCCGCAGAACATCCAGCAGTGGAATTTTGCGGTTTTTGCGGATCGGTTCGCTGATAGGTACGAGCACTTCTCCCCCGCCGGTGAGCCGTCCTTTGTGCAAGACGACGAAGGGATCGCCGAATCGCGTAAAAGCCTTTTGGCTCAGGCGCAGCGATGCGTAGCGCTCGTCGGCGTAGTAGAGGATGCGCGCTTCGATGCGTTTGGAGCCGGTGATGAAGAGCACTTCGCTGCCGTGCGGCGGAGCGTCGCTGCGCTCTTTGAAGTGCACGTCGATCGTCGTAAATCCCCGGAAATAGCCCCGGCTACAGAGCAAAAAGCCCTTTTGCAGCTGCGTATGGGGCAGATCGAGCTGCAACGCCGCGCGTTGGTGGGTATGGGCCTCTTCGCTCTCGCGGCTGTGGATCTGGATCGCCCGGACGGCGGCGGCCTTGCCCAGCTCCGCGACGCTGATCTTCTGCCCCCGCTCGATACGGCCCGAAAGCACCGTACCCGTGACCACCGTCCCCACTCCTTTCGGAGAGAAGAGTCGGTCGATGTAGTAGCGGAAGAAGGGGGCATCCTCGCCCCTGCGCGCCTCGAGGCCGAAGAGAAGATCCTTGAGCCGCTCGATCGACGCCCCGTCGTGGATCGACGTGGGCAGCACCCCCACGAGCCGGGGGCCTTCGCTTTGGGTGAAGAGCGCTTCGACCTCCTCTTTGCGGCGTCGCAACGTCGCGTCGTCGACCCGGTCGGCTTTGCTCAGGGCGACGACGATGCGTTCGACGCCCACGATCCGCAGCACCGCTAAATGTTCCAGAGTCTGGGGCATGATCCCCTCGTCCGCGGCGATTACCAGCAGCGCCGCATCGAAGCCGAACGCGCCGCTGACCATGTTTTTGACGAGCCGCTCGTGGCCGGGCACGTCGATGAAAGCGACGTTGACCCCTTCGCGCCGCATATGGCAAAAGCTCAGATCGATGGTGATGCCCCGCTCCTTCTCCTGGACCGTCTCGTCTCCGTTGTAGCCGGTCATCGCCTCGATGAGGGCCGTTTTGCCGTGATCGACGTGGCCGGCGGTGCCGACGATCAGTTCGCGCATCGCTGCGCCTCCCATGCCCGGCTGCATGCGGCGATGCCTTCGAACTCCTCCTCGGCGATCGTCCGCAGATCCAGGACGAAGCGCTCGCTCTCGATCCGTCCGACGATCCGATGGGATCGAAAGTGGCGCTCCAGCGCTTGCGCATCCCCCTCCAACGCCAGCACGACGCTGGGGAGTCTACGGTTGGGTAGCGTCCCGCCGCCGACGTAGGTTTCACTGCGGCGGATCTCGGAAGGGATCGCGAGCATCGCTGCCAGTCGTCCGGCCCTCTCCTCCAGCTCTTCGGGAGTACGAAAGAGCATCCTCATGATCGCGATCCGCTCTATCTCTCCCCGCCGATAGGCCAAAGCGGTGCGCTCCAGCAGCGCCAGGGTCAGTTTGTCGACACGGAACATCCGCAGGATCTGATTGCGCTTGAGCTGATCGACGAGCGCCTTTTTGCCCACGATGATGCCCGCTTGCACCGCGCCAAAGAGCTTGTCGCCGCTGAAGCTCATCAAGGAAGGAGGCTCCTTCATCAGCCGCAAAATCGAAGGCTCGGAAGATCCAAGCCCCCAAGGCAGCTCGGGTAGATAGGCACTGCCCAGATCGTAGTAGTCAATCAAGCCGCGGCTGCGCGCCAGTCGCGAAATCTCGGCCATCTCCACCTCGGCGCTGAAGCCCTCGATGGCGTAGTTGGACTTGTGCACCTTCATCAGCATCGCCGTCTCTTCCCCGATCGCCGCTTCATAATCGTGCAGATGGGTTTTGTTGGTCGTGCCGATCTCTTTGAGCCTGGCTCCACTGGCGTTCATCACCTCGGGAATGCGGAAGCTCCCCCCGATCTCGACCAGCTCACCGCGGGAGACCACCGCCTCTTTGCCTTTGGCGAAGGTGTTGAGGATCAAAAAGACCGCCGCGGCGTTGTTGTTGACCACCAGAGCCTCTTCGCAATCTAAAAGGCCGCAAAGAGTGCGGGAAAGATGCTCATGTCGATCCCCCCGCTTCCCTTTCTCGAGATCGTACTCCAGGTTGCAATAGCCCGTCGCGATCTCGCGCGCCTCTTCGAAAAGCTCTTCGTCGATGGGAGCGCGCCCCAGATTGGTGTGCAAGATCACCCCCGTGGCGTTGACCACCGACTCGAGGGAAGGGTGCAGCATCGCCTCGTAGCGCTTACGAATACGCTCTTTAAGCGCCTGCTCATCGATCGAGTCGATCTTCTTCTCGGTAATAGCCCGACGCAAAGCGTCCAACTCAATGCGAATAGCGTCGGAGAGTATGGAGGGAGCGCAGGATGCAAAAAGCTCATCCTGTTTCAGCAGATCAACTTGGGGGATTTTTCGGTAGAGATTCATGAAGTTTCCTTATGTCTGAAGCTCACGGCTTCCGGAAGTCAAAACTACACACAGTATAACCAAATCAGCCCCAAACGCTCCAGAGTAAGCGAACCGCCAGTAGATAGAGTATCGCGGCGATGACCTTGCGCACTTGCTGCGGGCTTAGGCGGGTATGGAGCAGATGGTTGCCCGCCATCCCTCCGGCCACCGCCCCTGCAACGCAGGCACCCAGCAACGCCCAGTCGATCGTCACGAAGGTCGCGTAGCTAAGAAAGGAGCTCAGAGCCGAAAAGGGCACCACGAAGCTCACCGCCACCGCCACCTCCTTGGGCGGGAAACCGAGCAAAATCAGCATCGGCAGCAGCAGATTGCCTCCCCCAACGCCCAGCAAGCCCGCCAGCGTCCCGACGACCGCTCCCAGCAGCCCCATGACCCAGGCGGCGTCGATGTGGGCCTTGGGCTGCTTCTTGAAAAAGAGCATCATCGAAGCGCTGAAGATCAGAAAAAGGGCAAAGAGCAGCTTCACCAGCGTCGGATCTACCAGACGCGACAGCTGGGCTCCCAGGGGAGCAAAGATCGGCAGCGTCAGCGCCAGAGGAAGCACCCGCCTGATCCGCAACACGCCCCGACGCCAATTCATCACCGAAGAGGTGACGGTGGTGGAAAATCCCACAAAAAGCCCCGTCGCCTTGGCCAGGTTGAAGTCGATCCCCAGAAAGTGTAGGATCGGGATCAGGGCGATCCCCGCTCCCGCCCCTGCCATGGAAAAGAGCGTCGCTAACACAAAGGTCAAAAGAAAAAAGCCAAGCAACTCCACCCTATCCTTCCCCGTCTCTTCGATACCCGGCTCCCCCGGCAAAGGTACGCGGATTTTTTTCGACCGAGATCGAGGGGGCAAAGGCTTTGGCGGCTACGATGACCTGTTGCCCTACTTCAAGCGCGCGTGCTTCGGATGCGTCGATGACCAGCTCCACGATCTGCTGGCCGATGGCGACGACCGCCACGAAGATCGCGTCGCGTTCGAGAATCTCCAGCAACTCCCCCCGAAAGGAGAACTTCTGACTCCCTGCCGTCTGAAGGAGCAGATCCATCGGGGCCCCCTCTTCGACGATTCTGCCCCCCTCCAGATGCAGGACCCGATCTGCCAGACGGTAGATCTCCGCCGGATCATGGCTGACCATCAGGGTTGTGGTCCCAAACTCACGATGCAGACGCATAATCTCCTCCTGAAGCCTCCGGCGCATGGTCGGATCCAGGGCCGAGAGGGGCTCGTCCAGCAGCAAAATCTTGGGCCGACGCATCAGGGCGCGGCAGAGTGCCACCCGTTGTTTCTGCCCTCCACTGAGGGTGGCGGGATAGCGATCTTCCAAGCCCTTTAAATCGGTCAGTTCCAAGAGACGATCCGCCAGAGCCGGATCCTTGGCGGCATAGAGAAGGTTTTCTCGGACGCTTAGATTGTCAAAGAGCGCATACTCCTGAAAGACGAAACCCACGCTCCGCTGCTGAGGAGGCAGCCTGCGCCCCTCCCCCAGCCAGGCCTTCGAGTCGACGACGATGCGTCCCTCGGCCTCTTCCAGACCGGCGAGAATCCGAAGCAGCGTCGTCTTGCCGCTGCCGCTGGGCCCCTGAATTGCCGTAAAGCTGCCCCGCTCCAGGCGCAAATTCACCGAAAGTTCCAGCCGCTGCTCAGCCGTAGAGATGGGCTTTTTGACCGATATCTCGATCATGAAAGGCCTCCCTGCCTTCGCTTCTGGCGTCGATTGAAGGCGAAAACTCCCAACAAAATCCCGAAGCTAAGAAGCAGCAAAATCGCACTATATATATGCGCCGTGCCGTACTCCATCGTCTCGACCAGCTCGTAGATCGCCACCGAAGCGACCTGGGTCTGCCCGGGGATCGACCCCCCGACCATCAGCACCACGCCAAACTCCCCCACCGTGTGGGCAAAGGTGACGATCAGCGCCGTGACCAGGGAGGGTTTGATATTGGGCAGGGCGATTCGCCAAAGCGTCTGCCAAGGGCCCTTGCCCGCCAGATAGGAGGCTTCGATCATCCGCCGATCGAGACTCTCGAATCCGCTCTGAAGGGGCTGAAGCATAAAGGGCAAAGAGTAGAGACAGCTGGCGACTACCAGACCCGGAAAGCTAAAGACCAGTTTCACCCCCAGCGTCTCCTCGAAAAATGCTCCCAGAGGCGACTGGGGCGAAAGCCCCCAAAGCAGATAGAAGCCGAGCACCGAGGGAGGCAGGACGATGGGCAAGGCCGCAAGAGCTTCGATGAGCGGCTTGCCGCGGCTTCGGGTCCGGCTCAGCCACCAGGCGAGGGGAAGAGCGAGAAAAAAGAGAATCAAGGTCGTCGTTGCCGCCAGTTTGAAAGAGAGGACGAAGGGGGTCCAGTCCAGATCCGTCAGCCTCTCCCACAGACTCATGAACGCCCCTCGATTACTGAGAGTTCCGCCGCCTGAAATAGGGCGAAGATCTCTTCGCCTTCCCGTAATGAAAGCCTCTGCAAAGCCGGCTTCGCAAGAATCGCCTCCAGCTCTCTCTCCTGCCATGCGAGAATCACCGAGGCGAGGATCTCTCCGGAGACGATCTTCACACAACGCACGGGTAGGCAGTTGAGCAGACTCGTCTCTTTTGCCGGAGTCCGTGAGAGAATCAGATGAGTCGCTTTGACCCCCAGCAAGACTTCGTCACCTCTTTGAAGACCCCGAGGAGGCTCCAGACCGACCATCGTCAGCTCCGTGCCCGAGGCCTCAAACTCCAGGAGGCTGACTCCCTCGTGAACCTGGATCGCTTCAAGACGCGCCGGAAAGAGATTCATGGCACCCGGTATCCGTAACGGCGCAGGATCTCCCCTGCCCCGGGGCTGAAAATGTACCGATAGAAGACCCGGGCTTCAGGATTGTCGGCCCCGACTTTTAGGAGAATCGCACCCTGATCGATGGGGCGGTAGAGTTTGGGATCCACGACGATCCAGTGTTCCCCTTTTTTGAAAGGTGCAAATCGAGAACTATGAAGCGTCGAGAGGGCAATCAGACCCGCATCGGCAGCGTTCAAGGCGTAGGCGGCGGTCTGAGAGACGCTCTCACCATAGACGAAACGGGGCCGAAGCGCTTCCCAAAGCCCCGCATTTTTGAGGGCTTGGGCGGCCGCGCGGCCGTAGGGGGCGGTGCGGGGATTGGCTACGGCAATGCGGCGGATCTGCGGATCTTCCAGGAGTGCAAGTCCCTTCCTCAGATCACGCTTCTGAGCGCTAAAGAGCGCCAGAAGCCCCCGGGCGTAGACCCGAGGCTCAGTCGCCGCCTCCCCAGTGCGGCGAAGCGCCCGGGGGTAGTCCATATCCGCCGAGAGGAAGATCTGGTAGGGTGCGCCGTGGCGGATCTGGGCCGTCAGTTTGCCACTGCTACCGACGATAACCCTAATCTTCGTCTCGGGATGCGTTCGCTCAAAGTCCCGGGCTAGATCCTTAAGGGCGTCTCCCACGTTGGCCGCCGCCGCCACGGTGACGCTCCCCGCGCGCAAAAGCGCCGCCGCAAGCCCCAGGAACATCAAAAGACGAAGCATTCCGAATCCTCGCCTACTTGAAGTTGCCGAAGACTAGCGGTGCTTTGAGATCTTCCATTTTGCGCACCAGGGCGATGACCGCCTGAAGATCGTCGATCTTCTTACCGCTGACCCGGATTTCCTCTCCCTGAATGGCTGGGGTGACCTTGAGCTTGGAGTCTTTGATCGCTTTGACGATCTTTTTGGCCTCCTCTTTGTCGATGCTGTCGACGATCCGATAAATCACTTTGACGTTCCCGCCGCTGATTCCCTCTCTTTTCACCTCGTCGAGGGATTTGGGAGAGAGGCCCCGTTTGATCATCTTCGAAAGTAGAATATCCTTGAGCGCGTCGATCTTGGACTCCGATGAACTCGAAAGCGACAGGGTTTTGGCCTTCTCGTTAAGGTTGATCTCCGTGACGACTCCCTTGAAATCGAAACGGGTCGCCACCTCCTTTTTCGCCTGTTCGATGGCGTTTTTCATCTCCATCATATCGAGTTTGGCGCTGATGTCGAAGTAGTGTTCTTTGGATTTGGCCATCGTCTGCCTCCTTTACTAGGGTATCGACTCCGAAACGCAATGTTTTGAGGGCTACTTCTCGATCCGGATCATCGTGATCGACTCGTCCACCGCATCCAAAGCCTTAAGAGCCTGAAGAGCTTGACGCATTTCACGCTCACTACATCGGTGAGTCGTCAAGAGCAGCCGCACCCGGTCGGCCAAACGTGAGGGCTTTTGCAGCAGGGACTCGATGGAGATACTGTGCTCCCCCAGGACCCGGCTGACGGCGGAGAGGACCCCGGGACGGTCGAGGACTTTGAGCTTGAGATAGTACTGAGTCTCGATCTCATCGGGAGCAAGCAGCCGCAAACCGCTCTCGAGCCCCTTTTTATATCCCAGCATCGGTCCGGTATTGCCCCGGACGATCTCCACGATGTCGGCGATCACGGCACTGGCCGTGGCGTCTCCGCCGGCTCCGGGGCCGTAGAACATCGTCTCGCCGACCCGATCTCCGACCACGCTGACGGCATTCATCACGCCGTCGACCTTGGCGATCATACTCGAAGCCGGGATCATCGTCGCATGCACCCGCATCTCTACACCTGTTTCTACCTTTTTGGCGATGCCCAGCAGCTTGATTTCGTAGCCGAATTCCCGGGCGAACTCCACGTCGGTCTGGCTGATCTCTTCGATCCCTTCGATGACGATATCCTCAGGCTTGGCGTCGATCCCGTAGGCGATGGAGCCTAGAATCAGCAGCTTGTGAGCCGCATCGAATCCCCCCACGTCGAAGGTGGGATCGGCTTCGGCATAGCCCAGTTCCTGCGCTTCCTTGAGCACTTCGTCGTAATCGGCGCCCTCCTGGATCATTTTGGTCAGCATATAGTTGCAGGTCCCGTTCATGATCCCCTTGATCGACTCGATATGGTTGGCGCTCAGGCCGTTGCGCAGCGCCCCGATTATGGGGATTCCCCCCGCGACGCTCGCCTCGTAGAAAAGCGGCGTATTTCCCGCAATCTCCTGAAGCTCGTAGCGGTGATAGGCCAGTAGCGCCTTGTTGGCCGTTACGACTGGCTTGCCTGCTTCCAGAGCCTTTTTGACCAGCGCGTAGGGCTCTTCGACGCCCCCCATGAGTTCGACGACGATATCCACGTCGGCACTCTCGATCACTTCGACGGGATCGTCGGTCAGAGGGATCGGCACTCCCCGATCTTTGCTCAGATCTTTCACCGCCCCCAGAACCGGGACGATCTTTTTTCCGGCTCTAGCTTCGATGATATCGGCATTTTCCAGCAAAATCTTGGCCACGCTGGCACCGACGGTACCGACACCGAGGATTCCTACTTTAACCATCGTTGTTTGTCCTCTTCTCTTTTTTCAATTCCTGAAGATAGCGTTTGATGTTTTTGGCCGCCTGACGGATCCGCTTTTCGTTTTCGATCAGCGCGATACGCACATACTCGTCGCCGTACTCTCCGAATCCAATCCCGGGACTCACGGCCACATGAGCTTTAAGCAAGAGCTCTTTGGAGAACTCCAAGGATCCCATCTCCCGGGCGATTTCGGGAATCTTCGCCCAGACGAACATGCTCGCCTCGGGACGTCCGACTTCCCAACCGGCTTTGCCGAAGGCTTCGACGAGGACGTCGCGACGCTTTTGGTACTTGGGGATGACCACCTCTTCGACCAGATGCTCGTACTCGTCCAGGGCCACCGTGGCGGCGACCTGAATCGGGGTAAACATCCCGTAGTCGAGCCAGGATTTGATCTTTTGCAGCGCTCCGACAAGCTTCGGATTTCCGACGATGAATCCCACCCGCCAGCCGGCCATATTGTAGCTTTTGGAGAGGGTGAAGCTCTCGACCGCCACATCTTTGGCCCCTTCGACCTGTAGGATCGAGGGGGTCTTGTATCCGTCGAAGGTGATATCGGCATAGGCGATATCGCTGATGATATAGAAGCGCTCTCTTCGGGCGATCTCCACGAGCTTTTCGTAGAACTCTAGCCCCACCGTCGCCGTGGTCGGATTGTGGGGGAAATTGACCACCAGATACTTGGGTTTGGGGACCGAGTTTTTCAGGGCGTGTTCCAAATCGGTGAAGAAACGCTCTTCGTCCACTTTGAAGCTGCTCTCGTCGAAGGTTAGTTTCATCTTCTCGACATTGCCCCCTGCAAGGACGAAAGCGTAGGAGTGAATCGGATAGGTCGGGTCGGGGACGATCGCCACATCTCCGGGATTGGTGATCGCCTGAACCAGGTGGACATAGCCCTCCTTGCTCCCCATGGTCGCCACTGCTTCGGTCTCGGGGTCCAAAACCACGTCGTACTTGCGCAGATACCAGTTGGTGATCGCCAGGCGCAGTTTGTAGATTCCCTTGGAGGCACTGTATCCGTGGGTGTGGGGCTTGCGTGCAGTTTCGACCAGCTTCTCGATCACCGGCTCAAAGGCCGGTCCGTCAGGATTGCCCATACTAAAATCGATCACATCGGCGCCGGCACGGCGCTCAGCCATCTTCAGCTCATTGACCACCGCAAAGACATACTTGGGAAGCCGGTTGATCTTGTCAAATTGGATTTCGTCGAACATCGTTTACCATACCTTGCTTTTGTTGAGTCTCTGAAACTCCTCGTGGGAGATCTCTCGCACCTCGCCTTTGGCGATCATGAAGAAGTGCCGTTTTCCGTCGTTGAGTTTCATTTCACCCTTTCGGGTCTTGAAATCAATGAGCCCATGGCCAACCGCCAGGATATAGTCACCCCCCGTCGTATCGAAGGAGAGGTCATCGGCCGTGACCTTGGTCGTGCGCTTCATGGTGCGCAAATTGGTATAGCCGACCCAGATCTTGGAGCGAGGATGCATGATCACCAGGCCGGAAATCACCCCCTCTTCGGTCGGCACCGCCGCTTCGCGACTCTGCTTTGGAGCTTCACTCTGCGTTGGTTGGGGCTGATCCTTCTGCGAAGTTGCAAGCTTGGCGCTCTGAGTGCTATTGGCTTCTTTCTTCTCCCCGGGCATCGAAGGACTCTGCGGCTCCAGGGGTTTCTCCTCGTCTGAGGCCTGGGTACCCGCCGTCGCCGCCAGGATCATTTTGGAGATCTCGGAGATTCCCCCCTTGCCTTCGCCGCTGAGATTTTCTTCGGCAGCAGCTTCCTTCCGCATCTCCTCGGCTTTGACCTCTTCTTTTTTCACCTGTGTGATAATCTGCGCTTCTTCTTTCTCCTCTACCGGTGCCTTGGAACTGTTACTACCGTTTGTCTCTTGTGATTCTACAACGTGAGAGTTCTCTATCTTCGCCGTATTTGTCTTTGCCGTCGTGCTGGCATTGGTACCGGCGGGCTCCGGTTTCCGGGCCCAGGCGCCCTGGACTGCCGGCGGCTCCTCTGTCGAGGGCTCCGGCATGGTTTCCGGGGACTCTTCACCGCTGCCAAACCAGCCCTTGGCCGTCGTCAACACCGAATCAAAAAAACCTTTTGTGCGCTCCGAGCCGACGGTTGTCTTGTTCTCTTCTATCCCCTGATCCACCGGAGAGTACAGGAACACCGAAGCGCCTAAGACGATCAGCAGAACGATCAGGGATAGCAACCCTTTGGACGGTCCGCGGCGCTGCGGCTCGGGCGTGGGAGTAATCACCGGCCCCCGAGCCTCTTCCTCCCTGTGCGTCTCATAATAAGCACGGCATTCGGCACGCATGTCGCTTAGATCGAGATGGTATTCCCGCTCCAGGATCGAGAGGAAGCCCAGGGCCTGGACTTTTTTGAGCCGCCCCCAGTCCCGCTTCAGAAGTGCTTCAAGGTTCTGGACCGATATCCGCGTCTTTTTACTGATAGTCGGGAGAGTGTTTTCTTCGATAATCTCATTCAGTTCATTGAATTGCATAACTCATCCTGTGGATTAAGATCGCCGCGGCGGCGCTGACATTGAGGGAATCGAATTCCCGTTTCATCCGAATCGCAATCGTTTCGTCCAGTTTCGATTTGGCTTTTTTTGAGATCCCTTTCTCCTCGCTGCCCATTACCAGGGTCCGGCGACGGGCAAAAATTTTCTCCTCAATCGTTTCTCCCTCCATCGAAGCCCCGTAGAGGATATGTCCCGCCTGAGAAAGCTCGTGCAGCACATCAAGGATATTGCGTTCCACCCGAAAGGGCATCTCCATCAGCGCTCCGGCACTGGTTCGCATGATCGCTGCGGCGTTGAGTTGACCGACCCCGCAGGCGACGATCCCGTCGACCCCCAACGCATAGGCGCTTCGGACGATGGCCCCGATGTTGCCCGCATCCGTGAGCGTATCGAGCACCAGGACAAAATCACCCGACTTGATCTCCGCCAGCGCCGCAGGCTCGGGTTCCCGCATCTCCGCCAGAAGGCCCTGGTGATTTCCCCCCTTGCTGAGCTGCTGGGCCCAGCGGTTTTCGATAAATTTGATCCGATCGCCGTAGGCTTCGAAAAGATCTTGAGGCAGTACCCCTTTTTTGGCAATGTAGATCTTTTCAATCTCGTCGGGATGATGCCGAAGTGCGTGCAGGACCACCTGCTTTCCGTAAACAATCATAGGGGATTTTACCATTTTTTCCTAACAGCCCCGAGCTCTTCGACCCACGACATACCCCCTGAATCTACGACTGCTTGATCAATCGTTCGTAGCAGCTTTTAACGCTCTCACCCGTCAATCGGGCAAGCAGTTTGGCTTTGGCTTTGGGCGGAAGCTCCTCGGCAAGAACATCTTCAACGCTCAGTCCGGAGCCTTCCCCCGCTCCGGCGCCCAGGATGACGACCCATTCCCCACGGAAGGCTTTTTCCTCCCTTAGACGCGCTAGCAGTCCGGCGGCGGGCTCACGATAGTAACGTTGATGCTGTTTGCTCAGCTCTTTGGCGGCAAAAATCTCTCGTTCGGGATCCCTGGCGACAATCTCCTCCAGGAGTTTCTCCAGGCGATGAGGGGCTTCGTAAAGGACCGTCTCCCAGGGCTGGGCTAAAAGCCGATCGAGTGCTTCGCGCCTCTGACGTCCTTTGTGGGGAAGAAAACCGTAAAAAAGAAAATGCCCGCTCGCAAAACCGCTGGCGGCATAGGCCGTCGTCACGGCGCTGGGACCCGGCAGTACATCGTAGTCGATCGCTTTCTCTTGACAGTAAGCGACTAGGAGCTGCCCCGGATCGGAGATCGCCGGCATCCCTGCATCGCTAAGATAGGCTACCGATTCCCGAGCCACTCTTCCGCCAATCTCTTCGAGCCGCTTCGCTCCGTTATGTTCGTTGAAGGAGAGAAACTCCCCCTCGGGAAAATCCGAGAGAATTCCTCGCTCGTGAAGCAATGTAAAAAGCCGCCGGGTGACTCGGGTATCCTCGCAGAGAAAGAGGCTGCAGTGTCGGATCGTCTCGACGGCACGCCAGGTAATGTCTTGAAGATTTCCCAGAGGGGTGGGGATAAAAGTAAGCATAGGTTCGCCCCGCGGATGCAGGGCCGGGAGGAGTTAGGAGAGCTTGTACTTGTTTTTGAACTTTTCGACGCGTCCGGCGGCATCCACGATCTTCTCAGAACCGGTGAAGAAGGGGTGACACTCGTTGCAGATGTCGATGGAGAGTTCGGGCTTGTTGGAGCGAACGACAAACTCGTTGCCGCAGGCACAGGTAACTTTACACTCCATATATTCGGGATGGATTCCTTTTTTCATCTTGCTGACCTTTTCAGTGTAGTTTTTGTCGATGGGCAACCAACCCATTCCGATCTTCGCTCATCGATAGGAGGAAGACCCTTCCGCTGCCGGCGGCAGGGGGCGCTGCAACGCGATTCGCGAGACAACTCTCCCGGAGATCCCGGGGAAAATTCAGAGCGGTATTATATCGAAGTTTTTTTAGGAATTACTGAGCTCAAAAGTTGACGGGGATGACGACAACTTCGGATCCACCTCCCTTATTTCCCGTTGGGTCCGGCGGAGGCCCTCATCCTTTTCTTCCACTCGGCCCGGGGGACGAAGTCCAAAACCGACGCATTGATACAGTAGCGATTTCGGCCGCCAGGACCGTCCTTGAAGACGTGGCCTAGATGCGCACCGCTCTTTTGGGCCAAAACCTCGGTACGATGCATCCCGAAAGAGTTGTCGGGGCGCTCCGTCACCGTGCCCGGCAGCGGACGAAAAAAGCTAAGCCACCCGGAGTGGGAGTTGAAACGGTCCCGGGTATCGAAGAGGGCTTCGCCCGAGATACGATCGACGAAGACCCCGTCACCGACTTTTTTGAATTTTTCATATTTTTTGCAAAAGCGGGCATCGGTCGACTTTTTGAAGGCTACGTCGTAAGCTTCGCTCTCTTTACCCAGCTTGAATGCCCCTAGAGCCCGGTAAAATGCCTTGGGAGCCAAATAACCTACGTGCCGGGCCTTCTCTTCTCCGTTTTCTATAAAAAGGATCGTCGGCGTCCCGGGAACGGGGCCTTTGAGC
>JALSTG010000174.1 GCA_026983875.1 Campylobacteraceae bacterium | reverse complement strand
CAGAATGCCCGCCGCTACTACAACGCCGTCGTCCGTGACTACAACACCCGACTCGAATCTTTCCCCGATCTGTTCATCGCCAGGAAGTTTCATTTCCGTCCCAAAGAGTTTTTCGAGCTGGATGAAGCGGAGGCCGAAGCGGTCAAGAAAATGCCCAAGATCGATTTTGGTCAATGAAAAAACTCTTTCAGCTGATACTTGGGCTTTCGCTTCTGCTGGGATTTCTGGCCGAAGCAGAGGAGATCCGCGATTACCGCTGCGATCTCACCGTCACTCCGCAAGGAAGCCTCGATATCATAGAGACGATCCTTTACGATTTCGGTGACAAACAACGCCATGGAATCTATCGGGACATTCCCCTGACAGTCCGCCTCAGTCCCGGGACGAGTCCCTATAAATTAGACTTTGGGGCCTTTAGTGTGGAGATGGACGGCCAGCCGGTTCCTTCAAGCAAAGAGAAAATCTCATCTTCCGATGCCGGGGAGATGATCCGCCTCAAAATCGGCGATCCCTACATTACGATTAGCGGAATCCACAGCTACGTTATCCGCTATCATATTGCTCGCGGGATCTTTCCCGCTTCCGACGGTAACAATGATGCCATTCGATGGAATGTCCTGGGAACGGGATGGAATGTTCCCGTGCGCGCTTTTCGCTGCGATGTCCATCTACCCCGAACCCTCAACCGAGAGAATGTCACGGTCTTTAGCTATACGGGTCGCTACGGCTCTACCAACAGCGTTGCCTCCGATGCCCACTGGATCGATGCGCGACACTTCTACATCCAGGCGAAAAACCTCGCTCCCCACGAAGGGGTGACGGTGGAGGTGGTCTATCCCAAGGGGCTGCTGGGGGATACGGGCCGCGTGGAAAAGATATCGGGATTTGGTGCCCTTTTTGCAGGAAGCCTACCCTTGCCTGCAACGCTCCTGACGATAGGACTCATCTACTTGCTAGCCAGAAAAAACGGCTTGGGACAGAAAACGGGCTCTATTGCCCCGCGATATCGCCCTCCGGAAAACTTGAGTATTCTCCAGGCTGGACTACTTCTGGACAAGTTTGCCGATACGGAAGATCTCGCCCCCGCTATATTGGAACTTGGAGAACTTGGCTACTTGAAGATCATCAACCCCAAAGGCTCCAAACCTTTACTCCAACGGACCGACAAAGAGCCCGGGGAGGAGTTAACGCCCGATCAACGTTTTCTGCTCGATCGAATCCTCTTTGCCGAAGGGAATAGTTTCTCCTTTGCTAATCTCAATTCGAGCAAAAAAGAACGATTTTTTGATCGGATGCAAAATCTCAATAAGCTTCTCTACAACTGGTCGGTCGATGCGGGATATATGCGGGAAAACCCGAAAAATGCACGCTTAGCTTATCTGCTTATCGCTCTGTTGATCTCCCTTCCTGCTACGGCAATAATCCTCTACGACACCTATCTCGAATATGGTTCCCAGCGACTGACAGGGATGATCGTCTCCTTGATTTTTTTCAGTCTCGGAATCTCTATACTTATCGAGAGTATCCGAAAGAGGCTCTTTATGCAATTTCTCTTTTCCGTCATCTGGCTCGCAGGCAGCAGCATAATTCTATACCCCGTCTATCAAGACATCCCCTATGACCGACTAATCAAAAGCCCGCTGATTTTACTGATTCTTCTCGTCGCCACGATCCTCTTTTTTCTGCGTCGCGTAGGTCCCTACACCGCCAAAGGACTCAAAGCTTGGCGCGAGATCATGGGATACCGAGAGTTCGTCACCCGGGTCGAAGAGGATCGCCTTCGTCGACTCCTCAAGGAGTATCCCGACACTCTTGCAAAAGGGCTCCCCTACGCCCTCCTCTTCGGCGTCGCTTCGAAGTGGAGCAAACTCTACGCTGCGTTACAGTTGCCCCCTCCCGACTATTATGAGGGGAACTGGAGCGATTTCGACTACGGCTTACGCGATATGCGCGACGGACTCGCCCAACTCTCCGACCCCCCTGCCAGCTCGACGGGCGGCTTCTCGGGTGGCGGCGGCTTCTCCGGCGGCGGGGGCGGCGGCGGGGGCGGCGGCTCCTGGTAGTCCCGACTGAGAAAATACTGCCGAATTTTCACTTGCACTTTGCCGAAATGTTACAATATGTAAAAAATCCCCAAGGAGTCCATGATGCAACATGCCGGAAACAAAGAAGCGGTTCAGATCGCTCTCGAGTTTTTCAAAGGAAACTACGCCCTCAACCTGGGGGCTGCCGCGATTTTGATCATCCTGGCTCTACTTAGAGGGATCCCTCTACTGGGAATCTTTTTCGTCTTTGCCTATTCGATCCTCAGCTTCGCCGTACAGGTCTATGTAGCCCGTCGGGCTGCCGAGGTGGAACATCCCCAGGAGATGCGTGACGTTGCCCGGGAGTCGAAGCTGGGAGATCTTTTCATCCGCCATCTCGATATCGCAGCGGGGGGATTTCTCGGCTTTTTTCTCATCATGCTGCTTCTACTGGTTATCTATGTAGCATTAATCGGCAGTGGCATCACTCTTATGGCCGTCAGCCAGGGAGATCTCCAAAGTGCCGTCGCTTCCGCCGGAGGTTCGGGGGCGATCCTGGGGATGTTTCTGTTGATGCTGCTAATACTATGGCTGGGGTATGTGATTCCCGGAGTTATGGGTGAAGTAATCTCCGCCGAGAGCTTCACCGAAGCCTTTCGCAAGAGCCTACTGCTCTTCTCCCCCTCCTTTTGGAAACGGACCCTCAACGGCGCCTATTTCCGACTGATTCTTATCTGGAGCATCATCGAATTCGTAGCGGCGCTTGTGTTGACGGCAATCGGTTCGACTTTTATCCTGCTGCCGGTAGCCTTGCTGGGAATCTATCTCATCTCTCTCTACAACGCAGCGGTCTACCTTTTCGCCAGCAAAGCGCTGGCCGACTGATCCTCCAGACCGCAACGCTCTTGCAAAACCCTCTGTAAGGCCCATGGATCGGCAATCGCTTCGCCGTGCTCACTAAAACCCCACTCGACCATGATAAAATCGATCCCCGCCGCCTCGGCGGCCAAGGCGTCCCGATGGCCGTCCCCGACAAAGAGTGCGTCTTCCCTGGAAACTCCTAATTCCTCGAGAATCTTCAGTAGCATATCCGGTGCGGGCTTTCCTCGCTCCACATCATCGTAACTGGCCACCGCATCGAAAAACTCCAAAATACCAAGGTGTTCCAAAGTCTCCAAAGTCGATCGTCGATAGGCGTTGGTCGCGACCGCCAGGAGGCATCCCCGGCTCTTGAGCTTTTCCAGTAGCTCCAGAATACCTTCGTAGAGCAACAGCTCCTTGTGATGGTTGGCACTGTAGTACTCGGCAAACCATGCCTCGTGCCGAGCTTCGAAGCGTTCGCTCTCGTAGAAGTACTCCGCTCCGTTGAGATGAGGATCGTTGATCTTGGAGACGATCTCCTGGACTTTCAACGGCAGAAGGCCTAGACGCCGGCGCACGTAGTTGATGGCATTGGCAATCGCCCGGGAGCTGTCGGCCAAGGTCCCGTCCATATCAAAAATCACCAGGCGTTTTTTCACAACCCGATACCTACTTTCGACGATTATACGAGTCGATGGTCCGCAGATAGATCGAGAGGCCGATCATCAGCGCCGTAATCCCCAGAAGCAGCCCCACGGCGTAAAGAAGCTTGTTGGGGTCGGTGATGGCGAACTTGAAGACCAGCATCAGCGCCTCGATAGCCAGGGCGATGATGATGGAGCCCAGGAAGCGGACCATTGTCTTGTGGATATCCTCTTCGGCGTGCTTCTTGTGGGCGCCGAGAACCTCTTCTTCGAAGATCGCCTTTACCAGGTCGAAGATTGCCAAAGAGAGGGTCAAAAGGATCGTCGATTCGAACATATCCTTGACGGTAATCTGCTTGAACTCCAATCCGTAGGTGATAAAGCTGTCGATGGCTTTGACAAAGAGCAGCATCGCAATGGCAAAAAGCGCGACGCTGAAAGCGGCGTATACCCACTTGTTGAAGCGTCCGACGATGGAGTCGATAGAAGTGGGGTGGACGATGCTGAGGATATTCTCCAGAGTGATGTCCACGCAGACGATGTAGATCAGCTCATTTTTGTCGTTGAAGATCGGATAGGCCGCCGTCACCACCAGTTTGTTGCCTCCCAGGGAGGGATAGGGGTCGGTCAATACGCAACGCTTCTCCTTGATGACCCGGTAGTAGTAGGCCCGATTACTGCGGTTCTCTCCCGAACCTTTCCGGGCAAACTTGGGATCGACGCTGACCGTGTTGGTGAGTTGGCGTCCCAGCGGATCAAGGACGTAGAGCGCATCGACCCGTCCGATCTCGTTGCTGATCTTTTTCATCCCCGTCACCAGGTCATCGAGCTCGATACCCGGCAGATAGTTGGGGAGATTACGCTCCATGATAAAGCAGAGATAGGCACGGGCCTTGGTCCGTATCTCGCTAAACTCCTGAATTTCTTTGATTTTCATCTCACCCCTCCTTGAGTCTACCTATTGACTGGCCAAATCGGACTTTTTCGCCGACCTTCAGTATATACTCCAGGCTCCCGGGCTCGCTGAAGCAGACGATGGTCGATCCCATTTCGAACCAGCCGAAAAGCTCGCCTTTCTTGAAGGTCACCGGCGTCTCGTAGCGATAACACCGGGGAGCTCCGGGTTCGGCGTTGGTATGGATCCTCGGCTCGAAGCTTACGACCATCTTCCCCACGTTAAGCGCCCCGACGAGGATCAAAAAATGCCGACGCCCCGCTCTATCCCGACACGCCAATATCACCCGCTCGTTCTCGATAAAGAGTCGGGGTTTGTTTTTGAGCAGCGGCATGTTGACCGGGTAGAGCCGTCCCGGGATATGAACGACACTCTCGACGCTCAGGTCGAAGGGGATGTGATAACGGTGGTAATCTTTGGGCGATAGGTAGAAGTTGGCATATTCGCCCCCCTCCAGGGCTTTCGCTTCCTGCGCATATTCTGAGGTCAAAAGCTCCGCCACGCCGTAGGCCATCCCTTTGATCTGATGAGCCTCGCCCCCTTCGATCTTTCCGCAATCGGTGATACGGGCATCACAGGGAGAGATGACGACGCGCGGGTCGGGATCGAAGCTCCGAGGCTTCACCAGAGCCCGGGTAAAGAGCGCATTGAGGCTCTCATAACTTTCGGGCGCGGCAAATTCGCTCATATCCAGCCCCATGAGGCGCACATAAGCCCTGTTGATAACCTTTTGCACTCCCGGTGAAAATCGACGCCTGGCAAACTTCCCAAAAAGGGAGGAAAGAGCCGAGCTGTAGTGCCGCCTACCCATCGACCCGCTTTGCCCGAAAGTATGCCACCGCTTCGCGCATCAGCTCGATATGGTAGTTCTCCTGATAGTTGATGAAGTCAAAAAACTTTGCCAACTCGTCGCTCTTGGAGGCCACGGCGTCGGAGAGCTCTTTGCACTGCTCCTTGGCGGCGATCTCCTCTTCGATACCGTCGAGGAGGAACTTCTCGATATCGGCAACCTTGTAGAGGCTCTCGTGAATCACCCGAGGCACCCCCAGGATCCCCATCTCGGCCATCATCTCCCCGAAGCTTCGCAGATGGAAGAAGCTCTCGTCGATGAGGATTTGGAAAATCCGGTTCAAAAAGGCGTCGTCGCTGTGGGCTTTGAGGTAGTTGTAGATCATGATCAGCTCATACTCCTTGTAACTCTCCTCGAAGAGAAAGAGAGTCAGCGCGTCGGTCGCCTCTTGGTCCAATTCGATCTTCCGATACCGGCGGTTCATATCGAAGGCCTTCACCTCTTCGTCCTCCAATTTCCCCAGAGCATAGCGCATATACTCAAGGTCGGTGCGGATCCGCTCTTTGAGAGCCGTATCTTCGCAGCGCACCAGCAAGATCTCCAGATCGTTGAGCCGCCGGATAATATCGGCGAGCATCACTTTGAGACGCTCCACTTTGATGGGAATGTTCTCCCGGTTATAATCGTAGTCGATGCCCCGGCGGATCAGATCGTGCTCGATCCAGGTAAAATGCCGCCAGAGAATGTCGGAAAACTCCGTCAACACCCGTTTGTTCTCCGTCGTCCGACTCATCAATGCGGCCATCAGAGTCGCCAGCCACGCTTCGTGGGTCTTCACCAGCAGGGTCTTCATCAGTTTTGCTCCTCGCTTTCGAGTAGATTGACGGTAGGTTCGGCGACGCAACTCTGCTCGATCTTGTAAGAGACGGCTGGTCTCTCCGGTTCACTCTTTTTCAGTCCGTAGTGATCCATGGCAGCCTTGAGCGCGACGGCGACCATCTCGGAACAGGCCGCTTCCTCGGGAGAATAGTTTTCCAGCATCCCCAGGGTTACGGCGATCAGCTCCTCTCCGGTTTCAAAATCGACCCCCTCCGCCTCTTTGGTGATGATCGAGCCCGCCACCACCGTCGTCATGCAGGCGATCGCCTGGAAGCGAATCTCAGCGATGCGGGGAGCGCCCGCGTTCTCTTCTACCTTGAGATAGACGATCACCTTCTCCCCATTTTCCGGGTTTTCTCCGATACCGATAGCGTCGGCATCTTCCAGAGTCCCGTAATTGTGGGGGTTGGCCATATGCTCGACCAGTTCCCGGTCCACTACCATCATCGCTCCTTACTGCAAAGTCCAAAATTATACTATAAAGCGCGAAAGCCGTTGTCCGCATCCAGGCGAGACATCCCTCCTCGGGTCTTATAGTGATCAATTTATCTTTAAGGTTCGGTCTGTATAATTCTGCCCATCAAAGCTCAAACGCATTGATTCTTCGATGCGGACGTGGCGGAATTGGTAGACGCGCTAGATTCAGGTTCTAGTGGGAGCAATCCCGTGGAGGTTCAAGTCCTCTCGTCCGCACCATCTTCACGCTTTATTACTTCGACTTTTCCCTCAAAGAGCCATACGAATTTCTCATTGGATCTATGGTTATCAAACGTTCTACTTCCGGATCGCCGTAGCATTGGCCTCATACAAAGTATTGAGCGGAAACATACTGGGACGCAGTTCCAAGGTCTTACCTCCGATTTTAAAGCGCTTGAGGAGAACTTTCCCCCCTCTTTTGACCAGCATCAGATCCATCGGATAGCTGAGATTACCTTCGAGATTGAGGATACCGTGGAGCATGGCGGCACTTTCATTCTCTTCAAAGCTTTTCCACTGAGAAGAGTGCCCCTTCTCCAGATGCGCTGTCGTAACAAAGAGTGCGATATCTTCCAGTGAAAGTCTCTTCGTGCCCCTTTCGGGGGCGAAAAGGCTTCGGACCTTTTCAAACTCTTTGGCTCCCAAGGAAGCGATCAGGTCCGTTCCGTAACTTTGATAGAGATGGAAAAGCGCTTCCCGCCGCTCCCGCTCTTCTCGTTTCTGATAGGCATGGTAAAAGTAGACCGTCAGCAGAGCCAAGGCGACGATCCAGTATCCGGGCCGTCTAAGCCGATTCAGCACGGGGGCCCTCCGTACGCATCAAAATCCAAACCGCCAAAATAATGGGCAGAGCCAACGAAGGCAGATAGGCTCCCAGACTCAAAAGCCCCGACCCCTTGAGCCAGAAAAAGCCCAATACCAACACCCCATAAGCCCCCAGTCTCCAGAGGGAAAAAGCCGGCACCGCGTCCCGAGCCACGGCAGAAGGAGAACGGCGGTTTTGTTTCAAATGTGCTTTTTCCCTGCGAATCGTCTCTCTCAGAGACTCTTGAGGCTCAGAGCCCTCCTCCTCACGATAAAGGTCGTAGGGATCCTCCAGTCGATCGACCGTATCCCTCTCGGCTCCCGTATCGGGGACCATGCCCGCCTCCAAACGCCGACGGACCATCCGCCGATAGCTGCCAAAGGAAGCCAACACCACCAGTGCCGCACTCCAAAAACCCACCTGGGCGCTGGCCAATACCGCCGTTCCTCCTCCGGCAATCCAAATTGCCAAAGCCAACAGTACGGCAGCCGCCGTAAGCGTCTTCACCAGTAGTACCATCAATCTTCGTCATCCTCATAGTCGAAACGACGGGTCTTATAGCGGGGGTCTTTTGCCAATTCATCGAGAGAAGCTTTTTGCTTTTTATAAGCGATCTGAAGAT
>JALSTG010000173.1 GCA_026983875.1 Campylobacteraceae bacterium | reverse complement strand
AAACGATTGTAACACAGGGGCATAGCTTTCAGGTTATTTTGATTAGGTTTTTAGCGGTTGAAGAGCCATAGAAGGAGGGAGAGGACAAGGGAGATCAGAAGCATCGAGCCCAGAGGGGCGAAGAAGACGAAGTGCTCTCCCTCATACCGGAAATCTCCCGGTAGATGGCCGAACCAGGAGAGCAGGCCCCATTTCCAGGCGATTCCGACGAGGAAAAGAAGAGTTCCGATCCCTATCAGAAAATTTCCCATTTTTACGGCTCCTTGAAGTCTCTCTGTTTTTCGTATTTTAACTCAATTATCTATTTATATTTGCTCACTATAATATTGGAAAAATCTTTCAGATCCAAGGAGCGGGCAGTGTATAAACTCTTCGGTTTTCTTCTCTTGCTTTATGCTTTGGGCTGGAGTATCTGGGTGAGTTGGTGATGGAAGCCTCCGATTGGCGGCAGATCGTCCGCTCCGTGAACAAAAAGACCGGGGCACTCCTGCTTAAGCTCTGGCTGCTGCCGCTCTTTGTCTCGGCGATGGTCTCGCTCTTTGCCGGTCACTTTCGTCTCTTTTTTCTTAAAACCGTCGGCCTTCTGCTCTGGAGTCTGGCGACGGTGCTGGTGAGCCGGGGTATCCGAGAAGAGATCGAGTATGAGGAGGCGAGTATCGCCCAGGCCCCGAAGGTTCCCAAAAAGCTCATCGGCTCCCTGGTATTGGGAATCGGAGTCTTCTATCTGGGGTGGCTGGTGGGCGGTGCCCCCTTTTGGAGGGCATTGATCGTCGCTGCTTTGGCGACGGCGGGCACTCTGCTCTATTACGGCCTCGATCCCCGTCGGGACAAGATTCCCCAAAGCGACGAGGTAAGTGCCGATCTGCTCTTTCGAAGTCTGAGCGAAGCACGGGATACCCTGGAGACGATCCGCCTTCACAGCCAGGAGATTCACGATCTGCGTCTGCATCGGGAGATCGGACATGCTCTAGATAAAGCGGAGCGCATCCTTGCCGGTATCGAGGAGGATCCTGCTGCCTTGCGCATGGCCAGAAAATTCCTCGTGGTCTATCTCGACGGAGTCGAGCGGGTGACTGAGCGTTATCGGAGGCTCGAAGAGGCCGAAATCGACGAGGAGACCCGGGAGCGGCTCTATCGGTTGCTGCGGGAAGTACAGGAGCGCTTTGACGGAGAGCTGGAGCGGATGAAGGCCGATGATCGCTTCGACCTTGAGGTGCAGATCGACGCCCTCAGAGAGCAACTCAAAAACTAAAGGAGAAAAAATGGACGAAAAAACTCAGCCTGAAGAGAGAGAGCAGGAGGCGGCAATTCCCGCCAAAGTCAAAGAGCGGATGGAAACGGCGATCGAAAAAGGTAGCGAGCAGCCTCCCTCTCCGCTGCCTGAAGAGGAAGAGCGGCTCCAAAAGGCGATGGAGGAGATTGATATTCACGACCGCTCCTCCGTGATTACCTTCGGCTCCAAGGCCCAGGAGAAGCTCGACGAGATCTCCAACCGGATGATCGACGGTGTCAAAAACAAGGATACCGGAGCTGCCGGGGAAGTCCTAAACAAGATGGTTGCGGCAATCCGGGGCTTCGATATCGACGAACTCAATCCCAACAAAAAGCTGAGCTGGTGGGAGAAACTCTTGGGAAAGAGCCAGCCTCTGGCGCTCTTCATCCAGCGTTACGAAGAGGTGCGGGACCAACTCGACCTGATCGCCAACGATCTGGAACGCCACAAGGCCCAGTTGACGGCGGACGTTGTGGCACTGGACAAACTCTACGAAGCCAACCTCGACTACTTCCGTCAGCTGGAGCTCTATATCGAAGCGGGTGAGCGAAAACTCAAGGAGTTGGAAGAGCAGGTGATCCCCGAGTATGAGAAAAAGGCCGAAAGCGGCGAGATGATGGCGGTCCAGGAGTTGCGGGAGATTCGCGGGTTCCGGGACGATCTGGAGCGCCGGGTCCACGACCTGCGCCTTTCCCGTCAGGTGGCGATGCAAGCACTCCCCAGTATCCGGTTGATCCAGGAGAACGACAAGTCGCTCATTAACAAGATCTCTTCGACTCTGGTCAATACCGTGCCTCTATGGCGCAATCAGCTGGCCCAGACCGTGACGATCTTCCGAAGCCATGAAGCTGCCGGAGCGATCAGGGAAGCTAGCGACCTGACCAATGAACTCCTCGAGCGCAACGCCGAGGGGTTGCGGGAGGCCAACGCCGAAGTTCGCCGTCAGATGGAGCGGGGCGTCTTCGATATCGAAAGTATCAAAAAAGCCAATGCCACGCTCATTGCCACATTGCGGGATTCGATGGAGATCGCCGAAGAGGGCAAAAAGGCCCGTGCGAAAGCGCTGGAGGAGCTTCAAAAGAGTGAGCAGGCCCTCAAAGAGGCAATATTGGAGGTCAAAGAGCATCGGGAGCAAAAGGAGTTGGAGAGTTAAGAGTTAAGAGTTAAATGGCTTGATAATTATTATCTTATGATATAAACTCGTTACTCATTGCTCATTGCATTTGGGCATATTTTTTCTCCGGGATTCCGGAGCCTGTTATAATCTTCTCAATCAAAAAGCATTAAGGCAGTTTTATGGCTCTATCTTCGACACTCTCAATCCCTTTGATCTGGCTCTATTTCGCCGCAGGCTTCGCGGGCGGGGCACTACTGGGCGGCCTGATAGTTTGGGGGATTTCCCGATCCGGGCGACGGCGTATCGAAGAGAGTTTTGAAGAGGAGCGACGGAAAGCAGAGGAGCGGATCGCCGAGCTGGAATCGGAGCGTGAAAAGTTGGAGAGCGCTCTGGATCGTGAGCGGATCTCCATGGCCACCCTGGAGGCCCGGGTCGAGCGCATCGAGCCTTTGGAACGCGAACTGGCCGAGAGCGAGGAGTGGCTCGAAAAGGAGAGAGAACGGGGTCGAGAGCTGGAGCGACGCTCCGGCGAACTCGCCGCGCGTCTGGAGGAGGAGCGCGATCGAAGCCGGAAGCAGGAGGAGGCTGCCCGGGAGCGTCTCGAAGAGCTGCAGAAGGATCTACAGAAGCGTGAAGAGGCACTGGAGGAGCTGCGCCGCCGGCGGGTTCACCTGGAGCGCAGCGTCAGCGAGCTCCAAACCCGTCTGGAGGAGGAGCGGGAGCAGAATGCCCGAAGCCTTCGGGAGCTCAAAGAGGCACGGGAGACGATGCAAAAGGAGTTCAAACTTCTGGCTTCCCAGATCATGGAGGAGAATGCCCGACGCTTCGGTGAAGTCTCCAAGGAGCGGGTGGAACAGGTCCTCAAGCCTCTGCAGCAGCAGGTGGAGAGCTTCCGTAAGCGTGTCGACGAAGTCCACACTCAGGAGAGCCGGGAGATGGCTTCACTCCTGGGGGAGATTAAAACTCTCAAAGAGCTCAATCAGCGTATCAGCGAAGACGCGGTCAATTTGACCAAGGCGCTGCGAGGAGAGAGTAAGCGTCAGGGGATTTGGGGCGAGATGGTCCTGGAACGGGTCCTGGAGGCCTCGGGCTTGCGAGAAGGTGAAGAGTATGAGCGGGAAGTGAGTCTTCATGACGATGAGCAGCGCCGCTTCCGCCCCGACGTGATCGTCCACCTACCTGGAGATCGGGATATCGTCATCGACGCCAAGACGTCGCTGGTCGCCTACGAGAAGTATATCAGTGCCGAAGATGACGGGCAGCGCGCCATGTATGCCAAGGCCCACCTCGAAGCGGTCAAGGCTCATATCGATCGCCTCAGCGACAAAAGCTATACGCGCCTGGAGGGGATCAATACGTTGGATTTCATCTTCATGTTCATGCCCATCGAGGGAGCGCTGATGCTGGCGCTTCAGGAGGATCCCGGGCTCTACGATCGGGCTTTCGGACGGCATATCGTCCTGGTCAGCCCCACGACGCTGCTTGTGGCGCTGCGTGCCGTGGAGAATACCTGGCGCCATGAGCGGCAAAACCGTAACGCCCTGGAGATTGCCAAGCGCGCCGGGGCACTCTACGACAAATTCGTTGCCTTTGCCACCGATCTCGAGCGCCTCGGCAAGCAGCTTGATACGGTGCACAAAAGTTACGATGCCGCCTGGAACAAACTGACATCGAATCGGGTGGGTATCGTCCGACAGATCGAAAACATCCGGGAGCTGGGAGCCCGGGCCAGTAAAGCGATGCCCAAATCCCTGGCGGATGAGACAGGAGGGGGCGGGGGGCTACCTGCCACGTCGGAGGATTCCCAAATGGAATCCTCCTCGACTACAAACGCGAAAGGTGATGCATGATCGTCGGAATCGAAGGAAAAGTCGAAGCCCGGGAGCCGACTTGGCTTCATATCAACGTCGGCGGCTTGATCTATGAAGTCCAGGTCTCGATCCATACTTCCAATGCCGTAGCAGGCCAAGAGAAGGTCCGCCTTTATGCCACTCAGATCCTCCGGGAGGATGCCGATCTGCTCTTCGGCTTTGCCGATGGAAACGAGAAAAAAATGTTCGACACTCTGCTCAAGATCAACGGCGTCGGCCCCAAGGTCGCCCAGGCGGTCTGCTCCACTTTCAGCCCCGAGACCTTTGCCAAGGTGGTGGCCTCCAAGGACGTGGCGCTGCTCAAACGGGTCCCCGGAATCGGTCCCAAGGCGGCGAGTCGGATTCTGGTGGAGTTGGCGGACTTTATCGTCGATGCGGAGGGCGGTGCAGGAGGCTCTGATGCCCGCGATCAGCACGAAGCGATAATGGCCCTGGAGAGCCTGGGCTTCAAAAAAGAGGCGATCCGTAAAGCCCTTGCCGGAGAGAGCGGCGACACGGCAAGTCTGGTGAAGATTGCTCTTAAGAAATTGCAGCGGCTTTGATGAGGAGTCCTGCGGCATCGTAATGGAATAACAGTCTCAGACTTTTTGATTCTCTTAAGGGGTGATCTTAATAAAGTCTGTAACGGACATAGATGATGATTTTGGTTTTGACCCGGGGGCGGGGATAGTGCATGTAGGCGGTGCGGATTACCTCCAGAGTCTGACGGTTGAGAGCGGAGGAGCGTAGACGGCGGCGAAGGCGAAGGCCACTGATGTCCCCGTTGGGATGGAGCCAGAACTCCACGACGTTGGTCCCCTGTTCGCCGAAACGTGCCGCCTCCCTCGGGTATCCCAGGTAGTTGAGGGTCCGTTGGGAGATGCGGATGATTTGCCGAAGATTTTCGTCGATGAAGCGGCGTTGGGCCGAGCTCATATGGGAGTAACTGTTCCCGTAGAGCCTGCTGATGAGTCGGCCGTCGGGTCCCTGGGGGGTCGGACGGCTTGTCCGTCGGGGCATTTTTTTTCGTTGAGGAGTTTTATTCCGGGTGGCAGCCTTGGCAGTTCTCAGGGGTGAAGCGGGCGGCTGTAGGATCTTCTGCTTTTCCCTTGGGGCTTTTCTGATGATTTTTTTCTTTTCGATCCTCTTTTTTTCCTTTTTGTGCTTCGGAGTCATCTTGATAACGATCACTTTTTTGCCGGCCTTGGCTTCATCTTTGAGACGGGTGATATTGGCGTCGGCGATCGTGGGATTTTTCCGGTCGCTATTTCGGGGCTGTTTAGCTTTTTTGGCTTGTGAATGTGCCGGTTTGAGGGCTTGAGGGTGGGAGGGCCGCATTGCCGGAAGCGGACGGCTCACGGGTTTGGGCTTGGGTAGAGGTCTGGGGTGCGGCTTCGGCATCGGCGGTATTTTCGGCGTGGGTCTGGCGCCGGGTGCTTTGGGCGGCAAGGTCTGGAACCGGGTCAGATCGAGGGTGATTTTGGAGCGATTGATCGCCTTGGGAGTGACTCGGGATTCGTGCAAAAGCCAGAGGAGAATTCCGAGAATACCCAAGTGAAGAAGGATAGAAAGGATGGTGGCTCTGGATAAGCGTCCGATCGTTGTCTCCTCGGCAGCGGTGCCTCCTGCGGGGGCGGATGCGGGTTAAATATATCATTGTATAATTCCCGAAATTATAGCCAAAGGGTGAGCATGGGGTATGAGAAAAGCATCAAGGCATTTGAGGAGGCCTATCGCTATATTCCCGGTGGGGTCGATTCGCCGGTGAGGGCCTTCGGCAGCGTCGGGGGGACGCCCCCCTTTATCGAGCGGGGTGAAGGACCCTGGCTCTTCGATATTGACGGCAATCGCTATATCGATTATGTCCAGAGCTGGGGACCTCTAATCTTCGGCCACTGCGACCCCCAGATCGAAGCAGCGGTGATGGAGACGGCCCAAAAGGGTCTGAGTTTCGGTGCGCCCACAACACTGGAGACGGATCTGGCCCGGGAGATCGTGGAGCTTTTCGACTCCATCGACAAGGTCCGCTTCGTCAACTCCGGCACCGAGGCGGTCATGAGCGCCTTGCGCCTGGCAAGAGGTTATACCGGCCGGGACGATATCGTCAAGTTTACCGGCTGCTACCACGGCCACAGCGACAGCCTCCTGGTCCAGGCGGGCAGCGGGGCGGCGACCTTCGGAGCTCCCAGCAGTCCGGGAGTCCCGGCGGACCTGACAAAGCACACGCTTTTGGCGACCTACAACGATATTGAGAGTGTTGCGGCGTGTTTCGAGCAGAGCGAGGGGGGTGTGGCCTGCGTCATCATCGAGCCCATCGCCGGTAACATGGGGCTGGTCCCCGCCGAGGAGAAATTCCTTCAGGCCCTGAGGGCTCTGTGTGACGAACATGGCGCACTGTTGATCTTCGACGAGGTGATGAGCGGTTTTCGGGCCTCTCTCAAAGGGGCGCAGGGGATCACAAACGTCCGGCCCGATCTGGTGACCCTAGGCAAGGTCATCGGCGGCGGCATGCCGGTAGGCGCCTTCGGGGGCCGGGCGGAGATCATGCATCAGCTCAGCCCCGAGGGGCCGGTCTATCAGGCCGGTACTCTCAGCGGCAATCCCGTCGCCATGGCGGCGGGCCTGGCGAGCCTGCGCAAACTCAAGAGCGATCCGTCGATCTATGTGACTCTGGCCGAACGGGCCCGAAAGCTTATGGAGGGCTTCGAGGCGGCGGCCCGGGCGGAGGAGCTGCCTCTGGTGACCCAGGTGAGGGGCAGTATGTTCGGCTTCTTCTTCACCGACAAGCCGGTGCGCAACTTCGACGACGCCAAGAGGGGAGACAACGAGCTCTTCAAGCATTTTCATCGGGCAATGCTGGATCGGGGCATCTATCTGGCCTGCTCCAGCTACGAGACAGGTTTCATCTCTACGGCGATTTCCGATGAGCTGATCGACGAGACGATTCGCGCCGCCTACGAGGCGATGGCAGCGGTCGCGGATTCCCGATGAACGAGAACGATCCCAAACTCAAAAAAGTCGTCGAGGCTGCCGACGGGCTAAGCCTCGGAATCTCCATCGTCGTGGCGATCCTCATCGGCATCGGTATCGGCATCGGGCTCCAGAAGCTCACGGGTGCTTGGTGGACGATCTGGATCGGTGTGGTCATCGGCGTGGGGGCGGCCTTGCGCAATCTCCAGATCGCTTATAAAAAGCAAAAAGCTTCTCTCGATGAATTGGCAAAAGACCCCCGCTATAAGACCCGTCGTTTCGACTATGAGGATGACGAAGATTGATGGGACGGCTTGTGACAATACTTATGGCGGCAGCCGTGCTGTTGGCCTTGGCGATTTGGATTGCCGGAGGAAGGCTGGCGGTATTGGCCAGCGCCCAGGTAGGTTTTTGGAGTGCGGCACTGGTGGTGTTGACTTCCTTTGGCAGCTATCGGCGGATGGTCCGCCGGCGTCTGGAGGCGGGCATGGTCCCCGATGCGGGAGCCGAGAGGGACACGGTCGATCGACTGGAAGATCCCTACGACCTTTATAGTGAGGAGGAGGGCTCTGAGCCTCAAGAGTCTCTGAGAGAGACGATTCGCAGGGAGAAAGCACATTTGAAAAAAAATCGTCGCTCTCCTTTTACCGTGGCCCGGGACGCGGTCCCTGCCTTTTCCCTCTGGAGACTGGGGGCTTATGGGGTGTTGGTATTGGGCTTTTTCTGGCTCAAGGGGTCGGGGCTTTTGAGTCTGGGGGCCTATCTGCCTTCGTTGGCTCTGCCCATTATTTTGGCGGTTTGGATTTTGATGCGTACGGAGGGCCCCCGTGCTGAATCGGCTTAGACGGCCCGGATA
>JALSTG010000172.1 GCA_026983875.1 Campylobacteraceae bacterium | reverse complement strand
GTCGGACGCCATGAGAACAAGCGTCTGCTCAATCAACCGGGATATACCTTCTATCCGCTGGATCTTTCGGATCTGTCAATGCTCCGGGAGAATCTCAAATCCTTCGTTCATCATCATGAATACGACCTTGTGATTCTCAACGCCGGTATGCTGGGAGAGATTCGGGAGATGAGCGAAATCTCCCTAGATGAGGCGCGAACCGTCATGGATGTCAACCTCTGGGCCAACAAGCAGATCATCGATACCCTAGACCTGCATGCGACATCAAAGCAGATCGTCGCCGTCAGCTCCGGGGCTGCCGTCAACGGCTCCAAAGGCTGGGGGCCTTATGCAATCTCTAAAGCGGCCCTGAACATGATGATCAAGGTCTATGCCGCCGAAAAGCCCTGGACCCATTTCAGTGCGATTGCTCCCGGTGTCGTCATGACCCCCATGCTCAAAAAGATTCTGGAACGGACCGATCCAGTGATCTACCCCAGTATTCAGCGGATCAAGGACGGGCCGATACTCACACCCCCAGCCGCAGCATCTCTCTTCCTCGATGCCTGCGAAAAGGCGTTGGAGCATGAAAGCGGCTCCTTCCTCGATGTACGGACGATGAGGATGACAAGTTGATGATCGAAGAGGTTTCTGCACCTGCTTTGTTTGGTACAGTAACTTCAGGTTTATGTCGTAACTCAGTTTGCAGAGGAGTCTAACTATTTTGGATTAATTTCCCGTCATTTTTTTGAGGTAGGCTAAGAGCAGTACCGTCGCCAGGGCTCCGCCGCCCATCAGCCAGCCGTAAGCGGCGATCCAACGCCCTTTACGGCCGAGAGAACGGGCTTTGAGAAAGGCGAAAAGAAAACTGATAAGGAGAAAAGAGAGAGGGATCAATATTGCCGGTCCCTGGCCCTTTGCCTCGGCAACTTGACGCAAAACTGTGGCCGTGGGGCTAAAAAAAGCCGCCAAGATCACCAATAGGACCAGCGTCAGGGAGTAGAAAAAAACCCAGGGACCGATCTGAGGTTTTTTCTTCATTGCCTCCCCCTTTATGGCACAATACTTCATGCGTCTTTTTATTGCTTCCCCGGTTGTTCTTTATGATTATACTGCATTGCGGCTCGACTTTGATTCGGTATTGGAAGGGAAGTGGGTGCCAGAGGGATCGTTGCATATGACCTGGGTTTTCCTTGGAGAGTGTGCCGCGGCGGAACCGGTCTTAGCGAGACTGCAGGATCTGACACCCCTTATGAGTAACGAGCCATTGGTTTCTCTGGGAACCTTCGGACGTCCACTCCGCATCCTCTATGCCCGAAGTTCTTCGACGGCACTCTACGACAAAGCTAGGGAATTTCGTCGTCTCGGCTTTGAGATAAAACGCTTTACTCCCCATGCAACGTTGTGCCGAGTCAAAAAGATCTACGACTACAAAAAGTTCAAAGCCTTGATGAAAAAATACGAAGGACAAGAGTTAGGGGAGATCAGGCAGGAGATTGCACTCTATCAAAGTATTCTAAGTGATAAGGAAGCCAGCTATACAAAGATAGCAAGTATCATGAACTGATACTTGCTAAATGATCTTTTTTCACTCACGACGCTTTTGGCATCGTGTTATCCGTTACGCTTTTCGATAATCTCTTTGGCGACGTTGGCAGGGACCTCTTCGTAGTGGTCGAACTCCATCGCGTAGGTCGCCCGTCCTTGGGTCATTGAACGCAGGTCGGTGGAGTAAC
>JALSTG010000171.1 GCA_026983875.1 Campylobacteraceae bacterium | reverse complement strand
ATCTTGCCGATGAAAAGCGCCTGGGAGCCGTCGGCCAGCTCGTCGATCTCGGAGCTGAGGGTGTAGTCGATCTTGGCCAGCTCTTCGCGATATTTGTCCAGCGGGTGACCCGAAACGTAAAAGCCCAGGGTCTCCTTTTCAAACTCCAGCATCTGCAACGGTTCGAACTCCTCCATCTCCGTCAAAGTCAGCTCCACATGGGTCATCTCCTCCCCGCCGCCGAAGAGAGAGTTTTCGGCCATACTGCGGGCCTGGGCCGCCTTGGAAGCCGCCTCCATGATCTCTTCGAGCTGCGTGAGCATCGCCTTGCGGCTGTAGCCGAAGCCGTCGAGGGCTCCGGCCTTGATGAAGGCTTCGATCACCTTCTTGTTGACCTTGGCGGTGTCGATGCGGGAGACGAAATCGCTCAGATCCCTGAAGGGGCCCTCCTCCCGGGCTTTGAGAATGGAGCTCACGGCGATATCTCCGGCCCCCTTGATCGCTCCCAGACCGAAGAGGATCGTCGGCTTCCCGTCGATCTCGTCGGCGACGAAGGCCAGGTCGGAACGGTTGACGTCGGGGGGGAGAAGCTCGATCCCCATATGTTTGACCGCATCGACGTAGCGGACCACCTTGGTGGTATTGTCTTTCTCCAGGGTCAACTGCGCCGCCATGAACTCCGTAGGATAGTAGCACTTGAGGTAGGAGGTGTAGAAGGTGACCATCGCATAGGCGGCGGAGTGGGATTTGTTGAAGCCGTAGCCGGCGAATTTGACAATCAGGTCGAAGAGTTCGGCGGCTTTGGCCGGATCGAAGCCCTTTTTCGCCGCGCCTTCGGCAAACTCTCCCTTGAGCTTGTCCATCTCTTCCTTGATCTTCTTTCCCATGGCCCGTCGCACCAGGTCCGCACCCCCGAGAGAAAAGCCCCCGATGGTCTGAACGATCTGCATCACCTGTTCCTGATAGACGATAACGCCGTAGGTAGGCTTCAAGATCGGCTCGAGCTCCGGGAACATGTAGGTGATCTCGGCCCGGCCGTGCTTGCGCTCCACGAAATCGTCGAGCATCCCCGACTCCATGGGCCCGGGGCGATAGAGGGCCAGCATCGCGATGATGTCTTCGAAGGTGCTGGGCTTGAGCTTTTTGGCCAGATCCTGCATCCCCGCCGATTCGATCTGGAAAAGTCCCAAGGTGTTGCCGGTAGCGATATAGTCGTAGACCTTGGGATCGTTGATATCGACCTGCTTGAAGTCGATCCGTTTGCCGTGGCGCTTTTCGATCAGCTGCAGCGCCTCTTCGATCACCGTCAGCGTCTTGAGCCCCAGAAAGTCGAACTTGATCAGATCCACGTCTTCGACATACTTGCCGCTGTACTGGGTCGCAAGGGTATCCTGGCCCGTGGGCTTAAATAGAGGCGTCTTCTCCCAAAGGGGTTCGTTGGAGATCACCACCCCGGCGGCATGGGTCCCGGCGTTGCGGTTGAGCCCCTCCAGAGCCAGGGCAAACTGCCAGACCTGAGCCGCCTTCTCGTCCCGAGAGATCAGCTCCTTGATCTTGGGTTCTTTCTCGTAGGCATCCTTGAGGGTAATCCCCAGCTCGTCGGGAATCAGCTTGGCAAAGGCATCGGCCTGGGAGTAGGGTAGCCCCATGACCCGGGCAACGTCCCGGATCACCCCTTTGGCCAGGAGCTTGCCGAAGGTGATGATCTGGGCGACATTGACGCGGCCGTATTTCTCGATGACGTAGTCGATGATCTCCTGACGCCGGCTCTGGCAGAAGTCCATATCGATATCGGGCATGCTCACGCGCTCGGGGTTGAGGAAGCGCTCGAAGAGCAGCCCGTAGGGCATCGGGTCGATGTCGGTGATCTGCAGAGAGTAAGCCACTAGGCTCCCCGCCGCCGATCCCCTGCCCGGCCCGACGGGAATCCCCATCTCTTTGGCGGCACGGACGAAGTCCCAAACGATGAGCATATAACCGGGAAATTTCATGTTGTTGATGATCTCGATCTCGGTCTCGAGCCGCTGCCGATACTCTTCGTGCTTCTCGGCCGGAACATGCTCAAGGCGTTTTTCGAGCCCCTTGCGGGACTCATGTTCAAACAGGACGATATCGTTGGCCAGGGAGTACTCACGTTCGGGTTCGGGAAGCTCCAGGCCCGCCAGAGCCGCCCGCTCCCGGGTAAACTTGAAGTTCGGGGGCGTCGGGTTGCCCAGTTTGATCTCCAGGTTGCATTTATCCGCGATCTCCTGGGTCGCTTCCAGGGCTTCAGGGATGTCGGCGAATAGCCGAGCCATCTCCTCGGGAGATTTGACATAAAATTCATGAACGCTGTGGCGCAGACGGTTGGGGTCGTCATACTGTTTGTTCATGGCGATGCACATAAAGGCCTCGTGGGCATCGGCATCCTGACGATACGTATAGTGGGTATCGTTGGTGGCGACGATTTTGATCCCGGTCTCCAGAGAGAGACGGATAATCTCCTCGTCGATGCGCTGCTGATCCCCGATGCCGTGGCGCATCAGCTCCAGATAGAAGTCCTCCCCGAAGATCTCCCGGTACTCCAGGGCGATCCGCTTGGCCTCTTCGTAACCCCCCGCCCCGAATTTGAGATTGCGCTCGCTGAGATTGAGATGCCAATTGACCTCGCCCTGAAGACAAGCTGAAGAACAGATGAGCCCCTCGCTGTGCTCTTTGAGGAGCTTTTTGTTGATCCGAGGGTAATAGTAGAAGCCTTCAAGGTAGGCTTTGGAGCTGAGATACATCAGGTTCTTGTAGCCGGTCTCGTTTTTGGCGTAGAGGCAGAGATGGTAGCGTTGCCGGGTCGACTTGTCCCCCAGCTCTTCGCTGTTGTGCAGGTAGGCTTCCATCCCGATGATAGGTTTGATCCCCTCTTTGCGCATCGTATTGTAAAAGTCGATGGTCCCGAACATATTGCCGTGATCGGTCATGGCGACGGAGTCCATGCCCAACTCCTTGACTCTTTTGGCCAAGGCTTTGATCTTGTTGGCCCCGTCGAGCAGGGAGTATTCGGTATGCAGATGTAAGTGGGTAAAACGGGGTTTTTCGGACATATCGGCCTCTTACAAAATAGTTTTCTGACTAAATATACCCGAGGATCACTGAGAGATGAATGATGAATTTTAGATACCGAGTTTGGGCTGCTTCGTTTTCAGCATCACGGCGCCTTAGCCTAAAAGTTTTCTGATTCTCTCCACTCCCTCGGCCATATGCTCAATGCTACGGGTATAGGCAAAGCGCAGGTGCTTTGTCGTCTCATGGCATCCAAAATCGATGCCTGGAGTCACGGCGACATGAAGCTCCTCCAGGAACCTCTCGCTCAGGACCACCGCATCCTCTCCGTAGCGGGAGCTGTCACACCAAAGATAGAAAGCACCGTCAGGCCGGGCATCGATAGCAAAGATCTCTTTGAGTTCAGAATAAAGCCAGTCTCGGCGCCGGCGGAAGGTTTGCCGTACTTCGGCAAGGTAGTCGTAGTCGAAGGCTTCCAGGGCCGCATACTGGCTCAGAGTCGGTGCGGAGATGTAGAGATTTTGTGCCAGGATCTCCGCCGGGCGGATCAGTTTTTCGGGCAAAATCATCCAACCGAGCCGAAAACCCGGCATACAGAAGTATTTGGAGAAGCCGTTGATAACGATAGCTTGATCGTCAAACTCCAGCAGTGTGTGGGCTCGTCGATCGTAGACCAGACCGTGGTAGAGCTCGTCGGAAATGAAAGCGATTCCCTCCTCCCGACAATACTCCGCCAAATTCCGAAGCTCTTCTCCTTCATAAAGGACGCCGGTCGGGTTGGCCGGAGAAGAGAGGTGCAGCAGATCGAGACGCCTCTCCCGCAAATCCTGCGGTCCCAGCCGATACCCCTTTTCGGCACCGGCAGGGAGAAAGATCGCTTCGGCATCCACCATGGCGGCAAAATTTTTGTAGCAGGGATAGGAGGGGTCGGCCATCCCGATGCGATCGCCCGGCCCCGCCAATAGTTCATAGGCGATGAGAAAGGCGATGCTGGTTCCGGGAGTGATGAGAATCCGCGCCGGATCTACTTCGACGGAGTAGTCACGGCGGTAATGTTCGGCGATCTTGCGGCGCAGAGAATGGAGGCCCAGCGTCTCGGTATAAGCAGTCCGTCCCGCTTCCACACTCCGGCGCAGGGCGTCGCTCACTCCCGAAGCCGGCGGCAAATCGGGCTGACCGATTTCGAAATGGATCACGTCATCAAAGCGTTGGGCTCTGCGCACCAACTCCATGACGTAAAAGGGAGAAAACTCCCGACCGGAAGGAAGCATCGCTAATGCAAAGGCTTGCCGTTGATCAGCAGGTTACCCTGCTCGAAGCGTAGCGTAAAGCGCGCCTTGTCTCCTTCATATCGGACAAAGCTTGCCACCATCATCCCCATGGCGGGATCAAGCAGTGGAAGCAGCTGCTCCAAATCCTTCTTGCTCAAGGTCAGCTCACCGTCGGCCTTGAGGTAGGCTAGAGCCATCATGGGCGCCAGAGGGTTGGAAGGATCCAGGTGATTGGGGGTGAGCTCGGCGTGAAGCCGAAGTGACACGGTATCGAAAGATTTTTTTTCATTGGCTTTTTGGGCCTTCAGGGCATCAAAGGAGAGAGAATCGATCGCGACTTCAGCCCCCCGGTGCAGCACTTCAGCTCCCAGCTCAGCCAAAGCCTTACGGGTCTGGGGATCAGGATTTTTCCTAGGATTAGCCGCTTCTTTCGCCGCCAGCTTCATCAGGCTCGGCATGAAGTTGTAGAGCTTATCGATGCGAATCTTCAGGGCAAGGTTACGGATCGATCCCCCCTCTTCCTCCTGCCCCCGCCGTTCATGGCTCAGTCGGGCAGAAGCCAATGTAAACATTTTGCTTATATTAAGGTCGTCGGCAAGGCTCCAATCGACACCCAGTCTCATCCCATCCAGACCAAAGCGGGTCGTCTCTTGACGCCCGGGCATCTCCACCCTGCCTGTGACCTTGTCGATTTTCAGGGTATATCCCAGCGTCAGCTTTTTGAAGAGATCGGACAAAGTTCCCAATAGTTTGGCCCCATAGATCCGTTGATCGGCTGGAGGGTTGGCGATCAGATCCGCTAAGCGCCGATAGATGCCTTCGTCGATTCCTCTCCCGTTACCCGTCAATTCTATTCCCTTCAAAGTCGTCGTCCCTTTGGTCTCCGGCGACTCCTCTGCCACATCCATTTTGACGATCCCCAGGCGGCCGCGGCTGACGACTGCGCTTCCCTTTTTTATCGTTGAGTTGTTCGCTTCGAGCGTCTCAACGGTAACTCTCGTCTTATCCTGGCCGCTTTTGCCCGGTTCCCGTATCTCCATCGTCAACGAATCAACTGTGCAATCACGGGTGCCGAAATAAGCATCTCGGGTATCTACGCCGCATTGGAGATTCCGGTAAACCAATTGTAGCGCTTCTCCCTGGGGGGTTTGCATCCCAAACTGCAGTAGAGCGCTGTGGAGGCGATAAGCCTGGTCAAAAGGTTCTTTACCGCTTCGATCGATCTCAAGGAACGTATCTTTTAGCTGAAGACGGCCGGTTTTGTCTTTATTTTTCAGCACCTCATCCACAGGATGCATCACCACCCGCTTTAATTTCCCCTCTTTATCAAAATCAAGATCGGCAGCGATCTTTTTTTCCCGAAGCACACGGCTCCATTCTCCGGTCACATTGCCCTCTCGAGGAAGCAGATAAGCGACGACACTTTTGGGCTCCGCCTTGGCATAGCCCGGCCAATCAACCTCCAACTGCAGACGTAGTCCCTTCATCGTCCTGGCCAAGCGTTCTCTGAGTTCGGGATCGCTACTGCCCGTAGCACTACGCAGGAGAAAAGATGCCACTGCTTCGCTGCGGTCGAGCCTCAACAGATAGAGACTCTTCTCCCGCTCGTCACTCTGCTTCTGCAAGACAAAGCCCTGCTCCGTCAAAGCGGAAAGAGTCTTGCCGAACTGCTCCTTCTTCTCCTTAATAGAGGGACTGCAGGCAGTCACGAGGAGACTTAACGTTACGAACGACACTGCCCATAAAACTTCTCTGAATTTCACAATGATCCTTTTGTCGATGAATAGTTTACGAATGAAAAAACAAGGAATATCATAGCGGAATTCCAAGGAGGGAATTCTGGGTGCGGAGGCTTGCTCAGCACCAGGTGGAGAGGGTGCCCTCCCTGACGGTACGGTAGCTCTCTTCGCCCACGAGCTGACGAACGATTTCCAGGGCAAAACAGATGGCAGTACCGGGGCCCTGGGAGGTGATCACCTTCCCGTCAACGACGACCTTCTCATCGGCAATCCGATCTTCGGGACGGATCTGCTCTTCAACACCGGGATAACAGGTGTAACGCTTACTCAAGACTCCGGCAACATGCAGAGCGTAGGGAGCCGCACAAATCGCAGCTACCCATTTGCCCGCGGCGGCAAACTCCTTGAGAAGACGCTGGGCCGTGGGATCCTCCGCTAGTCGATTGGTCCCTCCCCAGCCACCGGGCAAGACGATGGCGTCATACTCTTCGACGACGACCGTCGCCAAAGGCACATCCGCCTGAATCGTGATGCCGTTGGCTCCCGACACCAGATCGGTGGCAAACTCCCCGGGCAAGTAGGCGCTTTGAACCTCTACCCCGCCACGGCGAAGAATATCGATGATGCTGACCGCTTCGATCTCTTCGAATCCTTCAGCCAAAGGTACCAATGCTCGTGCCATCTTTCGCTCCTTTTGTAGAAAATCTTTAACGGATTGATTATAACAAAGGAGAGTGTCGTTATTGGTTTACCGGTTATTGGGAAGGGCGCCTTCGGCGCAGACTCAAGACGTAAGTCTCAAATCACAAGAATTGATAAAAGCACGGCAACGCCGTACAATCCGAAATTATTCACTATTCATTTTTCACTTAGGAAACAGTGAAGTCTACTTTACCTTCTCCAGATATTTCCCTTCGGTGGTATCGACCCGGATCACATCCCCTTCGAGGATATGAAAGGGCACCTGGACCACTGCGCCGCTCTCGAGAGTCGCGGGCTTTTTACCTCCTTGGGAGTCGCCTTTGAAGTTGGGAGGAGTCTCGACGACTTTGAGCTCCACGCTCTGGGGGATCTCCACGGTAATGGGTTTGCCGTTGTGAAAGAGGATCTCCGCTTCCATCCCGTCGACCATAAAGTCAAACACCTCGCCGACTTGCTCATGGGTCAGGCCGATCTGGTCGAAGGTCTCCGTATCCATGAATTGCAGCATCTCTCCGTCGTCGTAGAGATACTGCATTTTTTTCTGCTCCAGATTAGGTACTTCAAACTTATCCCCGGCGTGAACCGTCTTTTCGATCACCTTGCCGCTTGAAAGGTTGCGGATCTTTATCCGGACAAAGGCCGCACCTTTTCCGGGCTTGACGTGCTGAAACTCGATCACTTTGTAAGGGTTGCCGTCGATCTCGAGGCGTACGCCCTTTTTCATATCACCCATGCCAATGGTTGCCATAGAACACTCCTGTAAAAATATGGGAAATTATACAAGCTTTTCGCTTGCGCTGCTCGATATCACTCCGACAGGGAGCGTTATCGCGTAATGGAGATGTCGTTGGGATCGTGGTGAATCGGATTTTCGTCGTCCAGATCCATCGCCTTGGCATTGTCCATCAGAATCGGAACAAAGATCAGCGAAACGAAGACCGCTGCCACGGTCCCAGAGATCAAAGCGACGCCCAGTCCGCCGAAGATCGGATCGCTTGCCAGCAGCGCCGAACCGAGAATAATCGCCACGGCGGTGAGCATGATGGGCTTGGCCCGCGTCGCCGAAGCGACGGCGATCGCCCGGCGTTTGGGGAAGCCTTTAGCTTCCATCAGGGATTTGGCGAAGTCGATTAGCAGCAGGGAGTTCCGGGAGCTGATCCCCATGAGGGCAATGAAACCGATCAGAGAAGTCGCCGTCAGGAAAAAGGTATCCCGGGTCACCAGATCCGCCACCCAGTGGCCAACGATCACCCCAATAATCGAGAGGAAACTTCCCGCCAGGACGATACCCGCAAGAGAATAGCTCTTGTAGTAAATCACCAGCAGGAGGAAGATCAGTACCAGGGCACCGATGAAGGCCCCTCCCAGGTCGCGGAAGGTATCGAGCGTGACTTTCATCTCTCCGTCCCAGCGAAGCAGATACTTCTCTCCCGTCATGGGATCGGTCAGATGCAGATCGAACATATAGGTGCTCATACCCGGCTCTTTTTCTACCTTGTAACCCTTTTTCTTAAAGTAGTCGATCATCTTTTTCCGTGCTTCCAGGAGAGGATAGACCTGAGACTCCTCGTCAGTTTCCGCAATAACGTTGATCATCCGATGGAGATCTTTGTGCAT
>JALSTG010000170.1 GCA_026983875.1 Campylobacteraceae bacterium | reverse complement strand
AAAAGAGATGCGATCGAGTTGATCAATATTGCAGGAAAGCAACGGATGCTCTCTCAGCGGATCGCCAAAGACTACCTCTATATAGGGAAGCATATCGCGACGGACAAAGCTAGCAAACAGCTCAAGGCGTCACTGAAAGAGTTCAATGCCAATCAGAAAAAACTGGCGGAGATGATCAACGATCCGGAGATCAAAAACCTTTTGGAATTCGTCAACATGAGCCTCCAGGAGCTGGAGGGGATCGTCAAGAAGCCTTTCAGTCTCGACAACGCCCAACTGGTACTCGACCTTAGTGAATCGATGCTGGAGGGGAGTCAGTATGTCGTGGATTCCTTGACCAATCTCCTGAAGATCAAAGAGTCGAAGATCGTCGCCGTCTCCGGTAAGCAGCGGATGCTGGCCCAGCGGATCGCCAAGTACTATATCGCTTATCAGGCAGGAATCAAGGACAAAAATACCGTCGATCAGATGAATGCAGCGGTTAAAGAGTTTTCACAAAACCATAAAATCTTGATGGAAAACAAGGACAATACGGCGACGATCAATCAGAAGCTAGCCCAGGTCGACAAACTGTGGAAAATCGTTTACAAGTTTTACCTGAATATCGAAAAAGGCGGATTACCTTTTATCGTCTTTACGACGACCGATGATATCACTCGGAAAATGGATGAGATAACCAAACTTTACGTCGAGCTCTATAAATAGAGGGTCTTGAGTATGCAAGAAACAAAGAAGGAGAAAGTATGAGAGGGATGGGTTGTGCATTGCTCCTGCTCCTGGGGGTAGTCGTTGCTCCGTCATCGGCGGCTACGCGGACGGATGTCAATGTCCTGGAGGCGACGGAAAATATACGTTACCTCAGTCAAGAGATCACCAAAAGTTATCTCTATCTCTTTGCCAACCCCCTGAAGAGGGAGGTAAGTAGTGAGATCAGCAAGATGCTCCAGGAACTGGTACAGAACATTCGAACGGTTTCTATATCGAGTGACGACGAAGATACACGAAACATCCTCGAATTTCTGATCTATAGCAAAAATCAGATCGAAGAGCTGGTCAAGGGAAAGCCGGATAAGCAGAAGGCGGCCTTGATGCTCGACTACAGCGAAACCCTTCTCGAAGGGGCCAACTCTATCGCCCGGGCACACCGTTATAACTTCAGTGAGAGTGAGAAGATGCTGATGAAGGGCAAGAAGATCGAATACCTTATGGAACGTAGCGCCAAGTACTATATGGCATTGGGTGTCGGACTGGGAACGGAGATCAACAGAAAACAGATGAGTAAGGCCGTTGAGATGCTGGAAAAAAATCTTCAGGATTTTGAGCATTATAGTTATCCGACACAGATGAAGCGTTATCAGACGGCACTCCGTAAATCATGGAATGTTACCAAGAGCCTCTTTGAGCGGCAGGATAAGGCATTCGTCTCCAATATTATGATACTGGCCGGCGATGAAGTCGAGTCGATCACCGGACAATTTATCCTCTATCACAGAAAAACACAGTAGGAGACGAAACTTATGAAAAAAATCAATCAAAAAGTCCTCTTTTTCCTTCTACTGATTCCAACCGTCGCTATCATCGGGGTCCTCTCCTGGTTCGGCTATCAAAGTTTTCTTACCTATCAGACGGACCAGCGAAACCTCCAGCATCTCCAGCGTCTCTCTTCCGGCAAAGAGCTCCTGGCCTCCTTGGCCCAAGAGCATCTTGAAAGCGCGCGTTTCCTGGCCACGGGAAAGAAGGCGTATAGCGTGAAATTGCAAAAAGTGCGCTCTGAGGTGGACCGAACACTAAGCAGACTCGCGACCATGAATCTGCCTGGAGCCGAAGCGAAGATCAGGCAGATCCGTAACGAAATCAAGTCCATTCGCAGCCGGGTAGACGGTATGAGTCGGGACTATCGAGATATTTTGGCTGTGCGCTTCCAAAAAGGCGTTTTGGCCCCAGCCATCGATCTCTACACGCTGCAGACTGCGGCGCTCAAGAAGACACCCGTGTATCGAGCCGTAGAGTATGATCAGCGTTTGGCCCGTCTCTTCGGCGTGAATGAGACGGAACGAAGTTTCCTGAGCTATTTCCTGGAGGCTTCCGCACCCTTGGCGGTCGAAGATATGCAAGCATGGGACGGGATGATCTCCAAGGACTCTTTTCCCGATACAGCCTCTATGGGAGATCGGGAGCTTCAGAGAAAGGTTCAAACGGTAGTCAAACCCGAGGAATACGCACACCTGATCGATCCCCAGCGTCGTCAGGTTCTTTACGGGATCAACGACGGCAAGTATCCCCTGACGGTGGAGCGCTGGATCCAAGCGGCGGACAAGCGAATGAAGGGATTGACGGAGGCGCAGAACCTCCAGCAAAAAAGTGCCGAAAAGAGCCTGAGCAACTTGCTCGAATCCGAGAAGGACCGATGGCTGCAATACGCGATAGCCGTGGCATTTTTCCTGCTTATCCTACTGATTCTCAGTGTGATCTATCACAATGTGAGCAAAGAGTCTAAGCTCTTGGACGAAACCCTGAAAAATATCCAGTTTGAGCTGGATCCCCAGAAGAAAAAAGAACTTCAGAAAATTGTCGAAAGCCGGGATCTGGCAGCCATTTACAACTTTTTGGGTGAGACGATCGTCGAAGCCAACAAAGCCAAAGATCTTTTTCTGGCCAATATGTCTCACGAGATTCGAACGCCTCTCAATGGTATTGTCGGATTTACACAGCTGCTGAAAAATACATCGCTTAATCCCGATCAGGAGGAGTTTGTCTCCGTCATAGAGAGCAGCTCGGAAAATCTCTTAAGTATCGTCAACGATATCCTGGATCTCTCCAAAATCAATGCCGACAAAATCGAGCTGGAGGAGATCGGCTTCAATCCCATAGAAAAATTTGAGGATGCCGTCGAATCCTACGGAGCCAAAGCAGCTCAGAAGAATCTTGAATTGGGAGTTTTCGTCGATCCGGAGCTGCCTAAAACCGTGATCGGCGATCCGACCAAAATCTCTCAGGTGATCGTGAACCTTGTCAGTAATGCCATCAAATTTACTCCCTCTTACGGAGAAGTGAATGTCATTATTGAGAAGCGGGAAGAGACGGACAAAGAGGTGACGATCTACTTCGCCGTCAAAGATACGGGAATCGGAATCACCCCGGAGCAAAAGGAGAAGATTTTCGAAGCCTTCACCCAGGCCGATGCGGGAACGAGCCGCAAATACGGCGGGACGGGACTGGGGTTGGCTATCTCCAGCAAACTGGTCGAACGTATGGGCGGTCATCTAGATATCGAGAGCGAGCCGGGTGAAGGAGCGACCTTCTTTTTCACTCTGACACTGCCCAAAGGTTCGGATCAGAAAAAAGAGCGTCCCGATATGCACGGCCTCAAGGTCGCCATTGCTCTGCCGGAGAAGGTTGCCGATCGTACTACCGACCGGAATCTGAAATACTATGTCGAATACTGCGGTGCGGAATTTGAGATTCTCCGTTATGAAGATCTCTTTGATCGTGGGGAGAGGACGCTTCCCGATATTCTCTTTATCGATCATCGCTATCTGAGACGGGGACAGGAGATCGATCAGTTCCTTGATCTGGATACCCGGGTAGTCCTGATCACGACCGGAGAGTTGAAAAAGGCCGCAGAGGCTGTGATCGATCGTGTGGCAAAGATCATCTACAAGCCGGTCAACTACTCCAAAACGGTTCGAGCTTTGGAGACCGTCCGGCATATAGAGGGCGAAAAGAGAGTGACGCAGTCCAAGCCTCAGGGAGAGAAATTTGAGAATCTTCATATCCTTGTTGCGGAGGACAACCCGATCAATCAGAAACTGATTCGCACCACGCTGGAGCAGTTTGGTGCCCAGGTCACCCTTGCGGCCAACGGCGCCGAAGCGTTTGAACTGCGTAAACAGAACGACTACGATCTAATCTTCATGGATATCCAGATGCCGGTCATGAACGGAATGGAAGCGACAAAAGAGATCCTACATTACGAGCAGGTTAACCGTCTCAAACATATACCGATCATCGCCCTGACGGCGAACGCATTGGCTGGAGACCGGGAACGATATATCGAAGCGGGGATGGACAACTACCTTTCCAAACCGATCAACATTGCAGACCTGAAGAATCTGATCAAACTTTATCATTCGCAAAAAGATCAGGCAGAATCCGAATCAGAAACCGAGACTCAACCGGTAAAAGATGAGCACTCGACGGAGGAGAGAGAGGAAGATGTGTTGCCAAAAGCTGAGGGTGGAAGATACGGTGTATTGTCTGGCGCTTCTGAGGAAACGGGAGAGAACGCGCAGAGTACAGCGGCAACTATTCTTCTTTATACTCGCTCGCCGTTGCTAAGTAGTATCTATAGGAAGATCCTGCAAAAGAGAGGCTATCTGGTACAGAGTCTTTCAAGCCTCGAAGCGCTTATCGACGCTTTGGACCGTCAGGAGAGTCGCTATGTCCTCCTGGATGCTGCGGCTTTGGATCCCGAAGACCGGGATTGCCTTCTGGTAGAGACGATGAAAGAGGCCGGGGTGGAGCCCTTCCTCCTTGTGGTCGATGAAGATACGGAACGCTCTACCTGTGCCGAAACGATCTTGGCCTCCAATTTCGCCGACGAAATCCGACGAAAGCTTCGCCACTAGGTCCCGGATCCTCCGGGGGACCTCTATGCAACCTAGGTCCACTTTTCCTGTCGTTATTCCCGTTATAATCTTTTAAAATTCGTCATAAAATTGTTAGAGGAGTAACATCATGGAAACGATTCAAGTGGTCTGTCCCCATTGTTTAAAAGTCAACCGGCTCCCCAAAAAGGAGCACTACAACAAAGCGGTCTGCGGCCACTGCAAGCAGTCTCTCTTGGACAACAAGCCGGTGGAGGTCGATGCTGCCGGTTTTGCTCACGTCTTGGAAAAGAGTGATCTACCGGTCGTCGTGGACTTCTGGGCACCTTGGTGCGGCCCCTGCCGGATGATGGCTCCCGCTTTTGCCCAGGCGGCGGCCAATCTGCCGTTGAAGGCACAGTTTCTCAAAGTCAATACGGAGGAGAATCCTCAACTGAGCGCTCAGTACGGCATCCGCTCCATACCTACCATGATTCTCTTTAAAGGGGGTCGTGAGATGGATAGAGTCAGCGGAGCGCTAAGCGCCGATCAGATCCTCCAGTGGGTCAGCCGCTTCGCCTAAGAATATTCTCCCCGGTGCTAAGGCTCGGGGCTAAACACTTCACTCATTATCTTCCTCATTTTCCAGAGCTTTCACTATGTTACAATCTCCTATCGGGAGGTAAATTTATGAATAGGCGTTCGTTGTTGTTGATAGAAGACGATCAGAATCTCAGTGAGACGGTCTGCGACTATTTGGAAGAGCAGGGCTTTGCCGTCATGCCGGTTTACGATGCCGAAGCAGCGGAGGAGGCATTATACGAACGACGCTACGATCTGATACTTCTGGATGTCAATATTCCCGGTTTGAACGGCTTTGAACTCTTGAAAAAACTCAGGAATGAGGGAGTGGAGACTCCGGCGATCTACCTCACCGCGCGTCAAAGTGTAGACGATCTAGAAGAGGGCTTCCGTAGCGGAGGTGACGACTATCTACGCAAACCCTTCGCGCTCAAAGAGCTGCTGATTCGGATCGAGAGCCTTTTGGAGCGAGGGTTTTACCATCGTCACCGGGATCGTATTACCGTAGGAGAAGGCGTGGAGTACGATCCGGGTGCTCAGACTTTGTATGGGCCGGAAGGAGAGGAGAGTCTCCGGGGCAAAGAGGCGAAGCTCCTGGAGCTCTTTCTCCGCCATCCCGGCGAAGTGCTGAGTCATGAGCGGATCTACGGTGCGCTTTGGAATTACGACGAAGAGCCCAGCGACAACGCCTTGCGTACCTATGTCAAAAACCTTCGCAAGCGGATCGGCAGGGAGCGGATCGTCAGTCTCAAAAAACAGGGGTATCGTTACGTTGCTTCGGAGTGAACGTAAAAGTTTCCGGCGCTTTTTGGCGCTTTATATGCTTATGATGCTGGGAATCTTCGTTCTTTCGGCGCTCTTTTACTATCGTAACGAGGAGCGCTCGATGCTTATCGCTCAGAAAGAGCGGATGATCGACTATGCGGCGGAGCAGGTCCGTCGGCTGAAGAGACTCCACGAAGCCTTCCCCCGACGGAATCGATATCCCCGAGATCCCCGTTTTCGCAGTGCGATCTACGACTTGGAATATGTGCAGATCTTTTCAACACTCCGGGATAACCGGGTAGATTTCCTTCGGGATATCTATCGTACCGGAGGATATATCCACTTTGTCAAACTCCTCGACAGCTATTATCTTGGGGCAAAATATCTCTTCATCGAAGTCCCGGAGAATCATGAATGGTGGACGAGGACCCTGAGTCGCATCCTCATCGCCGGTCTCGTTTCAGGGGTATTTCTCACACTGCTGGGGATCTACCTGGCACGACTTTTCGTCCGGCCGATGCGTCGCTCCATCGAGCTCCTGGACGATTTTATCCAGGATACCACCCACGAGATCAATACCCCGGTTCATACGATCCTCGGCAATGTGGAGATGATCGACCCTAGGAATCTTTCAGATAGGGATCGTCGTCGTTTCGAGCGCATCGCCATAGCGGCAAGGAGCATTTCGACGCTCTATGAAGATTTGAAGTTTTTGACATTGGAGCAGGATCGGCCTCTCCAAGAGGAGCGGATCGATCTGGCTCAGCTTTTGGAGGAGCGTCTGGAGTACTTCGAGATTCTTTTTCGTACTAAAGCGCTTAGACTCCATCGGGATCTGGTGCCGACGGTGCTCCGAGCCGACCGCCGGCTCATAGCCCGGCTCATCGATAATCTCCTCTCTAATGCGGTCAAATACAATCGTCGGGGCGGCCGTATCGAAGTGCGGCTACGCCCGGGAGTATTGGAGATCGTCGATACGGGAGTAGGGATGAGCCCCGAAGAGATCGAGGAGATTTTCGAACGCTACCATCGCTTCAACGATACGGAAGGAGGCTTCGGACTGGGACTGGATATCGTGCGGCGGATTACCGAGCACTACGGAATGCGCATTGAGGTGCAATCGAACAAAGGTGAGGGAACGACGATGCGGGTCTATTTTGACGCAGGTGAAACGGAAAGGAGAGAGAAGTGAAGCCTCTGTTGTTAAGCCTATTCTGTGCCGGGACGCTCTCGGCGGTTGCCGGGAGCTTCGATCGGCATTGTGTTCCCTGTCACCGCAAGGAGGGGGTTTCCCTCCGGCAGACTTTCATGAACGCTTTGTTGATCTATAGTGGAGAGCATAATATGAAAGCGGGGTTGAAATACTTTCTTTACCATCCCAGTATCGAAACTTCCGTGATGGGGCGTACATACTTCCGGAACCATCGTCTCAAGAAGCCCTCGAGTCTTCCGGAGAAGGAGATGGACGCAGCATTGGATGAGTATTGGGAACGTTACAAAGTAATCGGGCATTTGAAATAATTATCATAACTTTTAGGAATTACACAATAAGTTCACAATTTTTCTGCTACAATATCAAGGTAATCACATTTCAAGGAGTCAACATGAAAAAAATCGCATTGACCATGATCTTTGCCGGTGCTACCCTGATGGCGGCCGATGGAGCCGCTCTCTTCGCCAAGTGTGCAGGATGCCACGGCCAAGACGGCAAAACCAAAGCTCTGGGCAAGTCCGCTCCCATCGCCGGTCTTGATGCTGCAACGATCGTTAAAGATCTTGAAGGCTACAAAGCCGGTACCCTGAACAAGCACGGAATGGGCGGCGTCATGAAAGGTCAGGCTGCAGCCCTGAGCGAAGACGACATGAAAGCCCTGGCCGACTACATCAGCAAGCTCGGCAAGTAAGACACTTCCGGCCGCCTTGGCGGTCGACTTCCTCTAATCTCTTTCCAACAATTTCCTCTGTAATTTTTTAACTAGCTTTTCTTTTCATTAAAAGAAATCCGATACACTCGGAAAAAATATCATAGGATTTTCTAATGATAAAGTATCTATTGATTCTATCGCTGGCTGTCGGCGTTTACGGAAAACAAATGGGTAAACGACCCGTCAACGCTCTGATCCACGAAGAGTCTCCCTATCTGCAGCAGCACGCCCACAATCCCGTCCACTGGATGCCTTGGAGCGAGGAGGCCTTCGCCAAGGCGAAACGGGAGAACAAGCCGATTTTTCTCTCTATCGGATACAGCACCTGCCACTGGTGTCACGTCATGGAGGAGGAGTCCTTCGAGGATCCCGAAGTAGCACATGTGCTCAACCGCTATTTCATCGCGATCAAGGTCGATCGGGAGGAGCATCCTCAGATCGACCGCTACTATCAGAGGGTTCATGCCCTTATGACGCACCGATCGGGGGGATGGCCCCTGACGATCCTTTT
>JALSTG010000169.1 GCA_026983875.1 Campylobacteraceae bacterium | reverse complement strand
GGCTCAATATCGCCGACTTTCGCCTGGGACGTGATAGCCATGGACAGGCTCTTGCCGTCGTACGCATTGACGGGCAAGTACCCCGTGAGATGCTCCAGGAGCTCTCGGCCCTTCCTGCCTGTATCAGTGTCAGGGCGGTATCGCTCTGAGCAGCTCCATATTATCACTTCACCTAAAGTGTTGCATAAGTCTAGCTTGATATAATTCCATTCATATTTATCTTCTATTAATTAGCTATTATTAACTTGTTCATTCATTAATATTTTTTGCTATAATGCAAAGACTGCAGTGATATCAGAGGAGTTAAACATGTGGCGCACGCTTTCGATCCTGTTGATGGGAGCCTTGCCGGCCTTGGCTGGGCTCAAGAATCTCTCCCTTCCCCATGCACTGGACATTCTGAATGAGAAAAATATTGAGATCAAAGTCTCCCGATATGAGGAGGTGATGAAAAAGTATGATGAGTTGGCGGTCCAGGGCAAAAACTGGGGTACGGCGACTCTCACCTTTCAAGCGCTTCGTTCCAACGATGCGGGAAACGTTTTCGGATTCAAGCTTCAGAGCCGTGAAGCCACTTTCGCGGATTTCGGTTTCAGTCAATTTCTTGCTCCGATGGGGCAGGTGCTTGAAGCCATGAATGCCAATCCAGGCGGTTTGCCTCCAGGATTTACGCAAGGGATGGGTTCGATTCTTGAAATCCAGCCTCACGATCTGAATTATCCGGCTCCCCGGAATCACTTTCTTACCAAATTAACTTATCAAGTTCCTCTCTACACGGGTGGAAAACTGAGTGAATATCAAAAGATTACCCGTAAACTTTATGAGATGAGCAAACTCGACACCAGAAAGTTACGCAACGAAAAGATTTTCCAGGTCAAAAAAGCCTTTTACAATATAACGCTCGTCCAACGTTATATCTACAACCTGAGAAAAATTCGCCGCAATATGCAAAAACTGAAGCGGACCATTATCGAAATGAAAAAAGAGGGCTATACCAAGAAGACCGACGTCCTGGAGGTCGAAGCCCGTCTTGCCAAGGTCGACAGTATGCTCAACCAGGCGAAGCTCAATAAAGATCTGGCTTATCAGTTTCTCTCGTTCCTCCTGGATACCGATGTCGACTCGATTCGTCCCGTAGATATGCGGGTCAAGGCTCCCAAGGTCAGTAGAGCCGATATCGAGCGGATGAACCTTGACATCAAAAAGGCCAGGATGGGCCTTGAAGTTTCGGAGCACGCCATCCAGACCGAAAAAGCGAACTTCCTTCCCACCGTGGGGGCATTTGCCGAGTATGGTAGTGCCGACAATACCCTCTGGAATGATTTTGCCAAGAAAGATTTTTATACGGTAGGTCTCCAGGTGAAGATGAATCTCTTCAACGGCGGAAGCGATAAGGCCAAGCTGGAAAAGGCCAGAGTTCAGAGAATGAAGGTTGCTCAGCAGGTTGAGCTGGCCAAAAAGGGAATTTGGCTTCAAGTCCATAAAATGCTGACGGAGGTGAAGTCTCTGGAGTACGACTTGCGTAGTGAACAGAAGCAGCTCAACCTGGCACGGGAAGTCTATAGGACCTACGAGGCCAAATATAAAGAGGGGTTGGCATCCATCACCGACTTGCTCATCAAGCAGTCCATCGAATTGGAAGTGCTGCTCAAATATTTGCAGATAGCGAATAAGCACAGTGAAAAAGTCTTCGAACTGGAAAAAATTCTCGATCTGGGAGGTCGTTCATGAAAAAGATTCTTTTGACACTTCTGCTGGCGGGGGCTTGGCTTCTGGCCGAAGATCTGGTCCTCAGCGGGACGGTGATCTCCGACAACCAAAAGATGGTCACCAGCCGCTTCATGGGTTTTATTAAGAATATGCGGGTCAACGAGGGTGATATGGTCAAGAAAGGCCAGGTCCTCTATGAGATCGACTCCAAAGAGATCGAGGCGGCGGTCAAGCAGGTAGATCTAGCGATCTCCCAGGCACGTCTGGCCCTGCAGATGAACCAGAACCAGCTCAACAACGTTCTGTTGAACCTGGCCCGGAACAAACGACTCTTTGAAAAGGATATGGTCTCCAAATTTGAGCTCGAACAGCTGGAGCTTGCGGCGAAAAATATGCGGGATATGGTGAAGATCGCCAAGAAGCAGGTAGAGCAGGCGGAGGCTCAAAAAGAGGCCGTGCTCAATCAGTACAAGTACCTGACCATCAAGGCCTCCAACGACGGCGTCGTCGTCGCCAAGAAACTTAACGAAGGGGATATGCAGATCCCCGGCATGCCCGCGCTCATCATCACCGACCTCAAGCATCTCAAAGTGCTGCTTGAGATCAGCGAAAGCAACCTGCCCTATGTCCGGATCGGCAAGAGGGTAAAGGTGGAGATCCCATCGATCGGGCTCAAAACCGAAGGAAAAATCACGGCGATCATCCCCGCCTCCAATCCTATGACCCACAAGTTCAAGATCAAGGTGAGCTTCGACAAGAAAGGAGCTTTCGTCTTCCCCGGTATGTATGCCAAAGTCTACATCCCCCTCGAGGATAAGAAGAAATGATCACCTACAAGCCCAAAGATGTCGCCGGAAAACTGGCACTCGGCTTTCTGAAAAACCCCCTGACTTCGGTCCTGGGGATTTCGCTGTTGCTATTGGGCTTTATTTCCCTACAGGTGATGCCCAGAGAAGAGGATCCCCAGATCGCCATCTCCGGCGGTGCGGTGATCGCACCCATGCCCGGTGCCACGCCTCAGGAGATCGAAAACGTCATCGTCAATCCCCTGGAGCGTAAAATCCGGGAGATCAAAGGGGTCGATCATATTTACGGAATGGCGATGAACAATGTGGGGATCGTCAACGTAGTCTACAAAATCGGTGAGCGGCGGGAAGATGCCAACCTAAAGCTCTACGACAAGGTAATGCAGAATATGGACAAGCTCCCCAAAGGGGTGATGCAACCTTTGGTCAAACCTTTCGACATCGATATCGACATTCCGATTCTAACCTTTGCCTTCTACCCTTTGGAGGGGCACAAGGCGGACTACGAGAAGCTCTTTCCACTCGCCCGTCATCTCCAGCAGCGTATTAACGCCGTGGAGAATGTCGCCAAAACGACCCTCGTCGGAGCCCACAAACCTCAGTTCAACGTCGAAGTAGATCTGAACAAACTCAGCGCTTACAATCTCTCCATGGGGCAGATCATGAAGGCGATCCAATCCATCGCCGTGGATGTTCCCGACGTCAAAGGCCGGACCAAGGACAACAAGCTCTTGATCTTCGGGGTCAAGAACGCCATCGAGGATGTCGACGACGTCAAAAATATCATCGTCGCCCAGTATATGGGTTCTCCCATCTACCTAAGGGATGTGGCCAAGGTCCAGCGCGGGATCGACTTTCAGAACTTTAAAACAGCCTATGTCACTTTCAAACCTGGAGCCAAGACGCCCGAAGAGGCTGAAAAGGCGAAGATGACACCGGTCAAAGAGCAGATTACTCTGACCGTCGCTAAATTGGCGGGGACCAACGCCGTCTTTGTCGCCAACGATGTGCTCAAGGTGATGGAGGAGTATAAGAAGGAGCTGAAAAAAGCGGGCTTTGGCTACATTGTCACTCGCAACTACGGCAAGCGGGCCAACGACGCGGTCAACGAATTGGTGCGCCACCTGTTGATCACCATTGTCATCATCGCCGTGATGCTGGTTTTTGCTCTGGGATTCAAGGAGTCGATCATCGTTACCCTGACGGTACCGGCGATTCTGGCGGTGACGCTCTTTATCGCCTGGCTTTCGGGACAGACCATCAACCGAATCACGCTTTTTGCCTTCTTGCTCTCGTTGGGGCTTCTGGTGGATGCGGCGATTATCGTCATCGAAAACATTCACCGACATCTTCATGCCCATGACGTGGACGAACGTAGCATGGAGGAGATCCTCGTCGAAGCGACCGACGAGATCGGGGCGCCGACAAATATCGCGACTCTGGCAATCATCATGACGATGATCCCCATGCTCTTCGTCGGCGGGATGATGGGATCGTTTATGAAGCCCATCCCTCTCAATGTCCCCGTGGCGCTGGTGGCCTCGCTCGTGGTCGCCTATATCTTTACCCCGTATCTAAGCCTCAAGCTCCTGAAAAAACCTGAACATAAGCATCACCATAGACACCATGATACAAAGGAGGCGAAGTCGTGAAAAAGTTTGAGAACTTCGTCTATGCCATCCTTGATAAAAAAAGCAACAAGACCCTGGTCATCCTTCTGACGATCTTGGCACTGCTTGCCGCCGTAGCTATGCTGCCTACAAAAATCGTCAAGGCCAAGATGCTGCCGGGCAAGAGCGACAACACCTTCTCGGTCTATATCGATACACCGACGGGCAGCTCCAAAGAACAGACCTACAAAGTGGCAAGCTGTGTCTTGGATAAGCTGAAAAAAGAGCCCCAGATTCTCAATATGGAACTCTACGCCGGGATGGGGATCCCCCTCGACTATGCCGGACTGGTCAAAGGAGCCGGGATGAAAAACAGTGAAAACGTCGCAGAGATTGCCGTCAACCTCACCGACAAACATGAGCGGGACGAAACCTCCTACATGATGGTCCACCGCCTGCGCCCGGGAATCAAGAAGGCTTGTGAATCCCAGGTGCCCGGTACCGTGATCAAGTTCATCGAACAGCCCGCCGGCCCGCCGACTCTGGCCTCCGTCGTCGTCGAGGTGACCGGTCACGATTTGAAGAAGATCCGAGAGCTTGCCGTGGAGGTGGCTCACATCCTCCAAAAGACACCGAAACTCGTCGATGTAGACGTCATGATGGACGATATCTTCGAGAAGTACGAGTTGGTTCCGGACAAGGAGAAGATCGCCCGTAGCGGTTTGAGCGTCGAACAGGTCAACAAGATCATCTATCTTGCCTTTGAGGGGATGGCTATAGCCCACAAGAACTCCGCTAGTGAGCCGGATCAAATTCAGATTTTCCTGGTGCTGGATCCTGCGACGAAAAAGTTTGATAATAAAAGTCTCGAAGCCCTCAAAAGCAAACTTAATACCCTCAATCTCATGAATAAGAAAGGAATGATGGTTCCCCTTTCGGAAGTGGTGCAGATCAAAAAAGTCCCTTCCAACCCCATGATCATGCACAAAGATCTCCATCGGATGATCAACGTTATTGCGGAAACTGACGAGGAGTCTCAGGTCTATCCTCTCCTGGAAGCACGGAAAAAGATGATCGACTACTTTAAGAAAAAGGGTTACAAGGTAGAAAAAGAGCCGGGTATGAACACCTATATGTTCGATCTGCATCTGACCGATCCCAAGACGGGAGAGAAGTATCTGCTTCGCTGGGACGGGGAGATGAAGGTGACGCTGGATACCTTTAGGGATCTTGGAGGAGCCTTCATCGGTGCACTGGTACTGATCTTCCTCCTGCTGGTGATTTACTACAAGAGCTATTCTCTTGCGGGTATCGTCCTGGCGGGAAGTTTCCTCTCGATTATCGGGGTGATCGTCGGCCACTGGGTGGCGGATCTGGTGACCCGGGATACCTTCTTCCTGACGGCGACTTCCCTGATCGGCTTCATTGCCCTCATGGGGATCAGCTCCCGGAACTCCCTGCTGCTGATCGATTTCGCCAAATCCCTGATGGAGGCCAAAGGCTTTCCCAAACGCCGTGCGATCGCCGTCGCTTCGGCAACCCGGGCCAAACCTATTATGCTTACCGCAGTGGCGATTATTCTCGGTTCGGCGCTGTTGGCCAGCGACCCGATCTTCGGCGGTCTGGGTGTCGCTTTGATCTCCGGGACCGTTGCGGCGGTTTTTGTCTCACTGATCTTCGTCCCAATTCTGATGGACAATGCCAAGGCGATGGATCTGGACGATGAAAATCCGATTCACCACGATCCCAAGGACATCTCTATTACGCGATGACGCTCCCCGCCGGAGCGCTATCGAGCATCACAAGCGAAAAGCTTGTATAATTTCCCATATTTTTACAGGAGTGTTCTATGGCAACCATTGGCATGGGTGATATGAAAAAAGGCGTACGCCTGGAGATCGACGGCAACCCCTACAAAGTGATCGAGTTTCAGCACGTCAAGCCCGGAAAAGGTGCGGCCTTCGTCCGAATAAAGATCCGCAACCTTTCCAGCGGCAAGGTGATCGAAAAGACGGTCCATGCCGGGGATAAGTTCGAAGTCCCCAACCTGGAGCAGAAAAAGATGCAGTATCTCTATGACGACGGAGAGATGCTACAATTCATGGACACGGAGACCTTCGACCAGATCGGCCTGACCCACGAGCAGGTCGGCGATGTCTTCGACTTTATGGTCGACGGGATGGAAGCGGAGATCCTTTTTCACAACGGCAAACCCATTACCGTGGAGATCCCACAGAGCGTGGAGCTCAAGGTCGTCGAGACTCCTCCCAATTTCAAAGGCGACTCACAGGGAGGTAAAAAGCCCGCGACCCTCGAAAGCGGTGCAGTGGTCCAAGTGCCCTTTCATATTCTCGAAGGGGATGTGATTCGGGTCGATACCACCGAAGGGAAATATCTGGAGAAGGTAAAGTAGACTTCACTGTTTCCTAAGTGAAAAATGAATAGTGAATAATTTCGGATTGTACGGCGTTGCCGTGCTTTTATCAATTCTTGCGACTTGAGACTTACGTCTTGAGTCTGCGCCGAAGGCGCCCTTCCCAATAACCGGTAAACCAATAACGGCACACTCCTTTGTTATAATCAATCCGTACAAAGATTTTCTACAAAAGGAGTGCAAAATGGCACGAGCATTGGTACCTTTGGCCGAAGGATTCGAGGAGATCGAAGCGGTCAGCATCATCGATATTCTTCGCCGTGGCGGGGTGGAGGTTCAGAGCGCCTACCTGCCCGGGGAGTTTGCTACCGATCTGGTAACGGGAGCCAACGGCATCACGATCCAGGCAGACGGACCTTTGGCGACGGTCGTCGTCGAAGAGTACGACGCCATCGTCCTGCCCGGTGGCTGGGGAGGGACCAATCGGCTGGCTGAGGATCCCACGGCCCAGCGTCTCCTCAAAGAGTTTGCCGCCGCGGGCAAATGGGTAGCAGCGATGTGTGCGGCTCCCTACGCTCTGCATGTCGCCGGGGTTTTGAGCAAACGTTACACCTGCTATCCCGGTGTGGAAGAGCAGATTCGTCCCGAAGATCGAGTGGCAGACGAGAAGGTCGTCGTTGACGGAAAGGTAATCACCTCCCAGGGACCCGGAACCGCCATCTGTTTTGCCCTGGAAATCGTCCGCCAGATCGTGGGTGAAGAGAGCTACCGCACCGTCAGGGAGGGCACCCTCTCCACCTGGTGCTAAGCAAGCCTCCGCACCCAGAATTTCCCCCGTGAAATTCCGCTATGATTTCCCTTGTTTTTCATGCGTAAACCATTCATCGACAAAAAGGATCATTGTGAAATTGAGAGAAGTTTTATGGGCAGTGTCGTTTGTAACGTTAAGTTTTCTTTTGACTGCCTGCAGCCCCTCCATCCAGGAGAAGAAGGAGCAGTTCGGCAAGACCCTTACCGCTTTGACGGAGCAGGGCTTTGTCCTTCAGAAGCAGAGTGACGAGCGGGAGAAGAGTCTCTATCTGTTGAAGCTTGACCGCAGCGAAGCGGTGGCATCTTTTCTTCTGCGTAGTGCTACGGGGAGCAGTGATCCTGAACTCAAAGAGCTCTTGGTCCGGACGATGAAGGGGCTACGTCTGCAGTTAGAGGTTGATTGGCCGCGTTATGCGAAGGGGGAGCCGAAAAGCGTTGTCGCCTATCTGCTTCCTAGAGAGGGCAACGTGACCGGAGAGTGGGCCCGTCTGCTCCGGGAGAAGAAGATCGCCGCCGATCTTGATTTTGATAAAGAGGGGAAATTGAAGCGGGTAGCGCTCCATCCGCTGGATGAAGTACTGAAAAAGAAGGATAAAACCGGTCACCTCTTGATGAAGGATACAGTCATTGAGATCGATCGAAGCGGCAAAGAACCTTTTGACCAGGCTTATCGCCTCCATAGCGCTCTACTGCAGTTTGGGATGCAAACCCCCCAGGGAGAAGCTCTACAATTGGTTTACCGGAATCTCCAATGCGGCGTAGATACCCGAGATGCTTATTTCGGCACCCGTGATTGTACAGTTGATTCGTTGACGATGGAGATACGGGAACCGGGCAAAAGCGGCCAGGATAAGACGAGAGTTACTGTTGAGACGCTCGAAGCGAACAACTCAACGATAAAAAAGGGAAGCGCAGTCGTCAGCCGCGGCCGCCTGGGGATCGTCAAAATAGATGTGACAGAGGAGTCGCCAGAGACAAAAGGGATGACGACTTTGAAGGGAATAGAATTGACGGGTAACGGGAGAGGAATCGACGAAGGCATCTATCGGCGCTTAGCGGATCTGATCGCCAACCCTCCAGCCGATCAACGGAT
>JALSTG010000168.1 GCA_026983875.1 Campylobacteraceae bacterium | reverse complement strand
CTAAAACTCTTGCAACTTGCGACTTGCGACTTGCGACTTTTTCTGAGACTTGTGACATTAGCATATCCCCGCTCACCGTTAGCGAATGACCAAAGACCTGCACCAAGGGCAGGTCAGTGATTGAGGATCTGCTTGAGAAAGAGCTGGAGCCGTTCGCTCTCGGGATGATGGAAGAAGGTCTCGGGATCATTCTCCTCAACGATCTGCCCGGCATCCATGAAGATGACTCGGTCGGCTACTTTACGGGCGAAGCCCATCTCGTGGGTTACGGTGACCATGGTCTTGCCCTCTTCGGCCAGGGAGATCATTACATCGAGGACTTCCCCGATCATTTCAGGGTCCAGGGCGCTGGTAGGCTCGTCAAAGAGCATGATGTCGGGGCTTTTGCACAGAGCCCGGGCGATGGCGACGCGCTGCTGCTGGCCGCCGGAGAGCTGGTTGGGGTATTTGTGGGCCTGGTCGGCGATATTGACCCGCTCTAGATAGTGCATGGCGGTTTCGATCGCCTCCTTTTTGGGCTTTTTGTAGACCCAGACGGGAGCGAGAGTAAGATTTTCGAGAATCGTCAGATGGGGAAAGAGATTGAAGTGCTGGAACACCATGGCGACATTGGCGCGGATCTTCCTGAGATTCTTGACGTCGTTATTGACTTCGACTCCCTTGACCTTGATACTGCCCTCCTGATACTCTTCCAGGCGGTTGATGCAGCGGATCAATGTCGATTTTCCCGATCCGGAAGGGCCGGCAATGACGACGATCTCACCGCGTTTGACTTCCAGGTCGATCTCTTTGAGGACATGAAAGTCGTCGTACCACTTGTTGACCTTTTCGATCTGAATGATCGGTTCGCCCAGTGCTTTCTTGTTGGTTTCGCTCATAGTTATTTCCCTTTATCGGTATTGAGTTTCTTTTCCAGCCGTTTGGAATACATCGACATGCTGAAGGTGAAGATCCAAAAGACGAAGGCGACGAAGACGTAGCCCTCCGTATCCATGCCCAGCCAGTCCCGGTCGTTGGCGGTGACGTTTACCATCGCCAGCAGGTCGAAGAGGCCGATGATCATCACCAGCGAAGTGTCCTTGAAGAGGCTGATGAAGGTCCCGACCAGATTGGGGATCGTGACTTTAATGGCCTGAGGGAGGATCACCAGGGCCATCTTCTGCCAGTAGCCCAGGCCCAATGCGTCGGCGGCTTCGTATTGGCCCTTGGGGATCGCCTGGAAGCCGGAGCGAATGTTCTCGGCGACATAGGCGGCTTCAAAGAGGGTGATGCCGATGAGGGCTCGGGCGAGTTTGTCGAAGTTGACCCCCTCGGGGAAGAAGAGGGGCAGGACTACCGAGGCCATGAAAAGCACGGTAATGAGAGGGACGCCGCGGACGAACTCGATATAGAAGACGCTGAGGCTTTTGATGATAGGAAGCTTCGACTGCCGTCCCAGTGCGAGGAGGATTCCGATGGGGAAGCTTAGGACGATGCCGACGGTGGCAATCACCAGAGTCAGGAGCAGACCGCCCCACTTGGCCGTCTCTACCAGGGGCAGTCCGAAGAGACCGCCGTGGAGCAGAATGAAAGCAAAGACGGGATAGAGAACGATCAGAGCAAGTTTGAGCCGATGAAGGCCCGGAACGAATTTGGCGAAAGCGCCCAGAGCGAGAATGGTACCGATGACTACTTTGGGCCGCCAGAGCTGATCGTGGGGGTAAAAGCCGAAAAGAAACATGTTGAGCTTGGCACGGATGAAGATCCAGCAGGCGCCGCCTCCGGCGCAGTCGGCTTTGGAGTGACCGACAAAGTGGGCGTCGAGGATTGCCCATTT
>JALSTG010000167.1 GCA_026983875.1 Campylobacteraceae bacterium | reverse complement strand
TACAAACTTGTTTAGACGGCTGCGTATCCGCTCACTGCGCAGCAAGATCGATCTGGTCTTCGCCTTTGCGCTCATCCTTCTCATCACCCTCTTTACCGCCCTGCTCAAACGCTCCATCGACCGTTCGCTGGAGGAGATCCAGCTTCAGGAACGGGCCAACATTCACTACCTCTATCTCTACTATCTCAAGCACGGCAAAATCGATACCGACTACCTGGCCTCTCAAAATATCAAAGTGATCGACGGAGGTAAGCGAAGTGTAGAGCTCAAGCATCTCATCGGTCCGGAAGGAAGCAAAAAAAAGTTCGAAGTGATCCACGTACACCTGCACCGGTATATCCTCATCAACAACGACCGCTTCAAATTGGTTTTGGAAAATCTGAACCGTCCCCGCTTCCCTCTGGAACTGGCCCTCGCCTTTGCCGGTGCCTTGGCTCTTCTGGTTTTTCTCTATCTCTGGATCGTTCGCTCTATCCGTCCTCTGAGCGAACTCAAACGCAAGATCATCCGCTTCTCCAAAGGAGATCTCGATATCCGATGCCACAGCGACCGGGAGGACGAGATCGCCGAAGTGGCCAATGCATTCGACCGGGCAGTCCAGACCATTCGGGATCTGATTCAGGCACGGCAACTGCTTCTACGGGCCATTATGCACGAGCTCAAAACCCCTATCGCCAAAGGGCGGCTCCTCTCGGAGATGATTGATGACCCCGGGCGGCGGGAGCGCTTCCACGCTATTTTTGAGCGGCTCAATCTCCTGATCGACGAATTTGCCAAAATCGAACAGATAAGCTCCCGCAACTTCCGACCGGACTTCCACCGTTACAAAGCCAGCGATATCCTTGACGGGAGCATCGATCTTCTGATGCTCGAAGAGCCCGGCCGTTATCTCCATACCGTCGTCAAAAAGGATTTTACGCTTGCCGCCGATTTCGAGCTCCTGACACTGGCAATAAAAAATCTCATCGATAACGGGATCAAATACTCCCCCGACCGCCATGTGGACATTCTCATCGACCGTCCCCGTATCGTCATCAGCAACCGGGGGGAACCCCTCCCCCAGCCCATCGAGCACTATTTTACTCCCTTCCATGCCTCCCGCAGCGGGTTGGGCCTGGGACTATACATCGTCAAAAGCATCCTGGATATTCACAAACTTCACCTGGAGTATCGTTACGAAGATGGAAGGGTTGTTTTCGTCATCAGTGAACAAAAAGAGTCGAGAGAGGAGCGGGGGCGGAGCTAAGGCTTCAACACGGCATGCTTCCTAGCACCGCTTTAGAGGCAAGCGGATCAGAACTCCTCCCCGATCATAAAGGCCAGCTCCAGGGCCTGTTTGGCATTGAGCCGCGGGTCGCACTGGGTGTGGTAGCGATCCCCAAGTTTGTCGGCGGTAATGGGACAGGAGGTGCTCCCGGTACATTCGGTAACATCTTCGCCCGTCATCTCCAGATGGATTCCTCCGGCGACCGTACCTTCACGCTGATGAATCTCGAAGAATTGACGCACCTCCGAAAGAATGTTGTCGAAATCCCGAGTTTTGAAGCCCGTTGACGTTTTTTCTACATTGCCGTGCATCGGGTCGATGGTCCAGACGACCTTTTTACCCGCCTCCTTGACCGCCCGAAGCAGCGGGGGATAAAGATCGGCGATCTTGTCGGCACCCATCCGGACGATCAGATTGAGGCGCCCCTCTTCGTTTCCGGGGTTGAGGGCTTCGATCAGTTCCACCAGTTCGTCGGGTTGCATGCTGGGCCCCACCTTGCACCCGACGGGATTTTTGATCCCCCGGAAGTACTCGATATGCGCTCCGTCCAGATTCCGGGTCCGATCCCCGATCCAGAGCATATGTGCCGAAGT
>JALSTG010000166.1 GCA_026983875.1 Campylobacteraceae bacterium | reverse complement strand
CCCCAGCATATCCAGGCACTGGCCAAGACACTAGAGGGTAAAAAGCCTCGCCCGGTTACCGGATCGATCCCCCCTTCCATCGCCTCGCTTTTCGGTAGTGTCGAGCTCTTTCAGGAACCCGCACCGCTACTCATCGGCGAACGCTCCAACGCCACGGGATCCAAGGCCTTTCGGGAGCTGATCCTCTCCGAAGATTATGAGGGGACCCTGAGCGTCGCTCAGGAGCAGGTCCGTGCCGGTGCCCACGCCCTGGATGTCAACGTGGAGTTCGCCGGCCGGGACGGGGCCAAGGATATGAAGGAGGTGATCGGGCTCTATAATCAGAAGATTCCTCTACCGCTGATGCCCGATGCCACCAATGTACATACGATGGAACGGGGGCTTCAGTCTATCGGCGGACGTCCCATCATCAACTCCGCCAACCTCGAAGACGGTATAGAACGCTTCGATGCCATCTGTCGTCTGGCCAAAAAGTACGGGGCGGCCTTGGTGCTGCTGACGATCGACGAGACGGGGATGGCCAAGTCCAAGGAGCGGAAGGTCGAAGTAGCCGAACGGATGATCGAGCGGGCGACCAAGCTCCATGGACTGCGGATCGAAGAGTTGATCGTCGACGTGCTGACCTTTACCGTGGGATCGGGGGATGAGGAGTACCGCGACGCGGCAGTGCAGACTCTGGAGGCGATCCGGGAGCTTCACCGCCGTCACCCCCGCTTGGGGACCACCCTGGGGCTCTCCAACATCTCCTTCGGCCTGGATCGTCATGCACGGGTCTATCTCAACTCCGTCTTCCTCCACCACTGCGTCCAGGCGGGACTCAGTTCGGTGATCATCAATGTCAAGCATATCGTTCCCCTGGCCAGAATGAGCGCCGAAGATATTGCCGTCTGCGAAGAGCTCCTCTTTAATGCCGACGATCAGAGCCTCTTCCGATTCATCGAGCACTTCAGCGACAAAAGCCTGGAGGAGGAGAGCAGCGACGAAGAGTATGAGGCTCTCACGACGGAGGAGAAGATCAAAAAGCTCTTGATGGACGGGGACAAGGAACGGCTTATCCCCCTTGTAGAAGAGGCGCGTCATGAGCTGGGCGCCGATCGGATCGTCAACGAGATCCTCATCGACGGAATGAAGGTCATCGGCGATCTATTCGGCAGCGGCCAGATGCAGCTGCCTTTCGTCCTCCAGTCCGCCGAGACGATGAAGGCGACGGTGGATTATCTCAATCCCTATCTGACCAAGCAGGAGAAAGAGAGCGATACGACGCTGGTTATCGGCACGGTCAAGGGTGACGTCCACGATGTCGGGAAGAACCTGGTGGATATCATCCTCTCCAACAACGGTTTCAAAGTCAAAAACATCGGGATCAAGGTGGAGCTCGATCAGTTCCTTGATGCCTGGAAAGAGGTCAATGCCGACGCCATCGGCATGAGCGGTCTATTGGTCAAATCGACCCAGGTGATGAAGGAGAATCTCGAAGCCTTGGCGGAACGAGGGATCACAATCCCGATCCTTATGGGTGGGGCGGCGTTGACCCGCGGCTTCGTCGACGACTACTGTCGCCCCGTTTACAAAGGGCCGATCTTCTATTGTAGGGATGCCTTCGATGGGGTAATCGCCATGAGCCGGATCGAAGAGTGGAAGAAAGACCCCTCCAAACCGCTGGATACCCGGCTTGCCGGAGATATGAAGGAACGGGTCAAAAAAGAGAAAAAAGAGGTCGTCATCCCGCCTTTCGAGCAGATCAAGATGCCCAAGCCCGTGGAGATCCCTACGCCGCCTTTCTGGGGGCGGCGGGTCATGGACGCTTCGACGCTCGATACCCGGATGGTCTTCGATTGGGTCAACCAACGCACCCTATTCAAGATGCACTGGGGCTACAAAAGTAAAGGGATGAGTAAAGAGGAGTATCAAAAACTTCTGGATGGCACCGTCTATCCCGCCTGGGAGCGGCTCAAGGAGACCTTTTTGAACGAGGGGCTTTTCGAACCGACGATTCTTTACGGCTACTACCCCTGCCGCAGCGACGATCAGGAGCTTTTCCTCTTCGCCCCCGAAGAGGGGTGGAATATTGATGCCAACGCCAACCGCGAACCCCTCGAAGAGATCGTGGGGCGCTCGGTGGGGGTCTTCAATTTTCCCCGCCAGCGGCGCAAACCCTACCGGGCGCTGAGCGACTTTTTCCGTCACGAACGCCACGACGTCATCGCACTGACTTGCGTGAGCGCCGGAGAGAAGATCAGCGAGTACGAGCGGGCCCTTTACGAGGAGGGCAAATACCTGGAGTACAACCTGGTCCACGGCCTGGGGGTGGAGCTGGCCGAGGCCCTGGCCGAGGTGGCCCACAAACAGATCCGCCTCGATCTGGACATCGCCAGCGAAGACGAGGGCCATACCCTGCGCGACGTGCGGATGAACCGCTACCGAGGGGCGCGCTACAGCTTCGGCTATCCCGCCTGCCCCGATCTGGAGCAGAGCCGAGTGATCTTCGATCTATTGCATCCCGAAGAGTTCGGCATTACCCTGAGCGAAACCTTCCAGATCCATCCCGAGCAGAGCACCACCGCTTTGGTGGTCCATCACCCCGAGGCGACCTATTACGCAGTTTAAAAGCCATAAATCCCGAGGAATAGGTGTAGATGGGCTAAAGCTCATCCCCGAATAATAATCTGAGTGTTCTGTTTGCCGTAGCGGCGAATGAGCTGGTAGAGCTTTTTGGCGTTACGGGGATGGATGCGGACGCAGCCGTGGGAGGCGGGTCGTCCCAGGTGTCGGATGGAGTAGGTGCCGTGAATGGCGTAGCCCCCTTTGAAAAAAACCGACCAAGGCATGGGAGAGTGGTGATATTTTTTTGAATAGTGCATTCGCTCGAGAGTATGGGGACGATAGACCCCGTTAGGGGTCCAGTAGCCGTGTCGGGCGGTAGAGACTTTCCAGTCTCCGAGATAGTCGTTGTCGAGATAGACCCACATGCGTTGCCGGGATTTGTCGATGTGAACCCGGAGATATTTTTGTGTCGGATTCAGGAGAGTTTTGTGTTTGAGATAGGCCTGGGCGTAATCTTGGGGAAGAGGTTCGATGATCTCTTTGAGACCGAGGACAAGTCTGGGATCGGGCCGGGGAGAGGCAGTGGGACGATACTCAGAGATACCGAGGTATCGGGCCGGCTTCGTATCGACGGATCTCTGTCGGAGCGGAATCAGATGCTTTGCCGTGGAGACGGGAAAGATTCGCAACATTCGTTCGTCGAAGCGGTAGTCGGCGAGGCTGGAGAGGGTAGATTGCTGTGTGGGAGCGGAAGTCGCTACGGTAGGAGCGGTGGGAGTCCGAGAACTGTTTCGCTCTTGTGCAATCTCCTGTAGCGTGTGTAGAAACGGGTCTGCGGCCTTGAGTGGCAGCGCAATCAGTAGAGAAAATACGCAATACCGGTAAAGTCTGTTTAGCGTGGGTTGCCAAGCCTCCATCCTCTTCCTCTTCCTTGCCTATTTATACGTCATTGTATAAGAGGGAAGAGGAGAAAGGGCTTAGTTTTTCTCCTCTTTTTTCTCGGGGGCCTTCGTTTGGGTCGAAGGGGCGCTCTTTGGTTTCTGAACGGGGATCACCTTGGAGGCCTTCCCTTTCTTTTTGGGGATGGTGATGAGGATGGTATTTTCCTTCTGCTCTGCCATGATATTGACGGCGTCGGCATCGGGAGGCAAGGTGAAGCTCTGGACCGAGCTGCTGTTGGTGTAGCTGATGATCTTGCCGTAGTTGCCCTGTTGCTTCTCGACCTTTTTGTTCTCGGTGACTTTGACGGTGAGCATACCGTTGTCGGTGCTGATATCGACTTTGGAGTTTTTCAGGTCGCCGACTTTGATGGCCAGTTCGTAATGGTCGCCTTTGTCCCGAAGACCGGTACTAAGTACACCAGACGAGTGGACAAGGATCGGCATTTTCATAATGGACGGGCTCTGGAAGTTTCGTTCGAAATTCTGGAAGAGCTGGTCCATCTGCCGGCGCATCATCTCCATCTTCTGCATTTGCATCTTGAAGATTCGATCCATCTGGGCGAAAGGATCTACCGGAGCGTTTTGAGTGGGAGTCATGGCAGCGCTTGCCATGGCAAGTGTTCCGCCAGCGAGGAAGGCTGCTACGATTTTTGACACTCTTTTCATCGCTTTCTCCTTATTATAAAAATCTTTTTTCATACTTGAATCCTAAAGACTCAAGTTTAACGGAGTTTTAACATTCGAAGGCAGATCAAGCCTCTTCTGGGAGGTGCTCCTTGAGACGGTGGACGAACCAGAGGCCCAGAGCGAGCATCAAGAGGGTCACGGCGTAGAGGACGGAGTATCCCCACCACTCCAGGATGACGCCGCCGGGGATAGAGAAAAAGAGACCGACCGAGACAATGGTGGACTGAATGGCGACATAGACCGGCCGCTTCTCCTCGGGGGCGATCTCCAGGACCAGATTCATATCGGCATTGCGGAAGCCGTCGATACCGATGCCGAAAAGGAGGAAGATCAGAGAGTAGAGCCAGGCATTGTCGGCAAAGAAGGCGAGCACAAAGGCAGCAGCCATCAGGCCGTAGGCGGTCTGGAGCATTCGGGCATAGCGTCCGCCAAAGCGCTTCCAGAGGAAGAAATTGCCCAAGACGCTGCCGACCATCTGGATCGTGATGAAGCCCCCGACCATCCAGCCGCTGAGGGTGATGGTCTCTTTGGCCTGGAGGATCACGAAAGGCATGGCCAGGAGGAAGGAGTAGCCCAGAAGGCTGGCGCCGATTTGGATCCGTAGACGGGGATCTGTGCAGAGAATCCCCCAGGCATTGCGGAGAAAGAGTCCGAAACTCTCTTCCCGCTGGGAGACCCGGGCTTTGGGAGGCTCTTCGATGGTGGCAAAGGCCGCCAGTCCCAGGGCCATGAGAAAGGCACTGAGCATGAAGAGCATGGCGTAGCTCTCGGGCGCCTCGAAGCGCTGAAGGACCCAGCCGGCGATTCCGCCGCTGATGATCGCCCCGACGGAGCTCCAGAGCTGGCGATTGGCCATAGTGCGGCCCCGCTGCTCCCGGGTGAAGACCTTGGCGATGATCTCCTTGAAGTAGATCCCCCCGAATCCCGCCACGAAGCTAAAGCCAAAGAGTCCGATGCCGATGAGCCAGAGGGTCAGAGTCGGGTTGCTCTCGCCGACAAAGTGGATCGCCGCGCCGATAAGAAACCAGAAAAGGAAGCGAAAGAGAAAAACCAGGCGCATCAGGGGCATGACCCGGGCGTAGCTCTGGGCGTAGAAGGCGGCGACAAGCTGTACGGCGATGGCGCCGCCGCGAAGGAGAGAAGCGAAGAGCCCGACCAGGACCAGGTTGGAGCTGAAGTGGTGGACGATCAGGGGCAGGATGGTGCTGGGCTCCGCGACGGTGGTGGCGACCGAGAGGAAGAAGCCGTGGAGGGCGTTTTTGAGGTTGTTAATTCGGTAGGACATTTTAGGGACCTCTTAAAATTTCCAGGGGATTTTGACGAAGGGGCACACGGCGTTTTTTCCCGGATATGCGTCGGTGGCGAGTCCGAGAATGCCGTCGGGTCGGAGGGCGGTAGGAGACGGCGTCGGGTTCTTTGACCTGCTCCTCGTCGATAAGGGCGAAGAGTCGGGGATTGACGGCATCGAAGCGGCTGGAAGGATGCCAAAGCAGCCAGCCCGAGCTATTAAGATCCCGAGCGGCCCTGATCTGGGCGGCAATCTGGCGCTCCCGGTATGCGTGTCGGCTGTAGGCATAGTCCCGAAAGGCCTGGAGCCAGGGACGGAATTTGCCGGGAGATACTCCTCGGGCGATGCCTTTGTTGAGGCTAATGCGAACGATATCGTAAGGGTGGGCCGCCGGATTGGAGTAGCTTACACTACCCCGCCGAAATCCGGAGGGGTAGAGCATGGGACAGAGGTAATCCACATGGGGGGCCATATGCTCGAGGATCTGGCCGATTCGGGTATCGGTGTGATTCCAGAGTACATAGCCGAAGATATCCACGGAGACCTTGACTCCCAGGTGGCCGAGACGCTCCTTGGCGGTTTGGAGGAAGCTGTCGATGGCATCGACTCGGTTGGTCTGTGTGTCTGGCTGGTCGTAGCGCAGTCCCTGATGGGCCGGGAATCGGATGTAGTCGAAGTTGATCTCGTCGAAACCCAGGCAGGCCACCTCCTCGGCCAGGGCAAGGGTATATTCCCGGGCATCGGGGTCAAAGGGATCGACCCAACTCTCTCCATGTCGATCTTTCCATACAGATCCACGACGGGTATGAACGGCCCGGGAAGGATAGGTACGGGCCTGGCGGCGATCCTTGAAGACGGCGATGCGGGCAATGAGATAGATGCCCCGCTTTTTAAGAGCCCGGATATAGCTGCAGATGTTATGGATCGTGGAGAATCGAGAGGCACCGATTCGCTTCGCGGGAGAATACTTCGTGATATAAGTCAGGTCCCCTTTGACATTTTTCATATCGATGACCAGAGCATTCATAGGGGTCGTTTCAATGCTCTGGAGGGCTCTTTTGAATTGTGGAGTGGAGGGGGAGGCGGTGTGTCGGTTGAGATAGAGTGCGTGGATGGTGGTGTGGGATTTTGAGTTTTGAATTTCAGATGATGGAGTATTTGAGGTAGCGTCGGAAGAGACTTCGCTGCTTGTCACATTGATTTCCATGACAGATGCCCGGAGGCTTTCATTGTCGTCCGGTGTCAATCTTGCCGTTTGATTGAGATCGTGGACCGAGGTATTTGTCTTGGGGGCTGCGGACTTGGCATAGAGGGGTGCAAAGAGAATGACGATGAAAATGAAAAGAAGGTTTTTCAACGTGAGCCGCTCCAAAAATAGATTATTTGAGGGTAGGATCACGAGTAGGTCTTGAACCCTGTTCCCCTATAACTCATGACCGATACACGAACCGGAAAAAAACCTATTTTTTCCGGCTCTCTTTCTCTTCGATGCCGCTTACGCCGAATCGCCGGGCCAGCTCCTGGCGGACGCGGTCGGGGGTGACGTCGCGGCTGGCGAGACCGACCAGGGAGTGGTAGAGCAGATCGGCAGCTTCGTAGATCACCTGGGCGTCACTCTCTTCGGCGATAGCGGTAGCCAGTTCGTCAGCCTCTTCCCGGATTTTGCTCTGGAGGAGCTCTGGATTGTCGAGAAGTTTTTTGGTCCAGGATTTGCCGCTGGTGTCCCTGCGACGCTCCAGAATCGTGTGGTAGAGGGTCTCCACGACTCCGTAGACGGCGGCGGAGTCCACACTGGGAGCTTCGGTTTCTTCGCCTCGTGTCACGGAGGTGAAGAAGCAGCTTTTGCGTCCGGTGTGGCAGGCGACGCCTTTTTGCTCGACGAGTAAGAGCACCGTATCCGCATCGCAGTCGATGCGTAGATCGACGATGCGCTGGGTATGACCGGAGCTTTCGCCCTTTTTCCAGATCCGCTGCCTGGAGCGGCTGAAGTAGTGGGCGTAGCCCGTCTCCAGGCTCAGACGGTATGCCTCTTGGTTCATATAGGCCAGCATCAGCACCTCTTTGCTCTCGGCATCCTGGACGACGGCCGGGACGAGAGGGGTTTTGTTCCAATCAATCGTCATGATCATTTCTCCGAAATTATCAGTGGGTAGTGTGCAAGTATTTTCTCTCGAAAATACTTACCGGAACTATTCACTGAATTATTGTTGGCTCGAGACGGCCTTTTGCTCACGGCCCTTGGCGTCGACCCAGATATTGGGGACCGCCCCGCCGGGCGTCAGGAAGATCCTGGCGTCTTTGTTGACTCTAAGCGCCTCGTTGAAGCCCTTCTGGGTTTTGATCTGTTCCAGACGCAGGAGATCGGTAGTAAGGCTCTCGGCGATGATTTTGTTGGCCTGTGCCTGGGCCTGGGCTTCGATACGGATCTTGTCGGCGTGCCCCTGGGCTTCGATCCGCTTCTTCTGGGCTTCGCCGCGGGCGATCTCGGCTTTACGCTCGGCTTCGCGCTTGGCCCGGTCTTTTTGCTGTTCGGCGATCATGACGTTCTGCTTCTCGGCCTGTAGCTCCTCGATCTTGGCTTTGATCTTGGGGGGGAGCTCGATGTTGCGTAGCTCCACCGAGTCAAGGACGACGGGTTTGCCGGGGATCGACTCGACGGCCCGGCGCACCCGATCCTGGATCTCCTTGGCGATCTCGGTCCGCTTCTGGGGGAGATTTTCGGCGGCATACTTTCCGATGACGTCCCGGACGATCTCCCGGACTTTGGTGTTGATGATCTTGTCTTCCCAGGCCGTTCCCCAGGTGGCGATAGTCCGGGGGGCGGTCTCGGGGCGTAGGTGGTACTGGACCGCCAGGTCGATATCTACGTCCAATCCCCGGGAATCCATAACCCGAATCGCCGGATTACGTTTGAGGCCCCCTTCGTAGCGGGAGTAGCCCTCGCTGACGGAGGGGCGGTTCTGGTTGGAGTAGGTGATCATACGGACCCGGGTATTGACGGGAATGATCTTTTCAAAAACAGGGATAAAAAAGTGAAGTCCGGGATTGAGTGGCTTCTCCTGAAACTTACCGGTCGTTACTTTGATCCCCACCTCTCCGGAGTTGATGATGGCGAAGGGCTTGAGGACGAAAAAGCCCAGGGCCAAGACGGCGACGATGACCAGGGCGACGATCCCTTTGCCTCCGAGATTACCGCCGAAGGGGCTCTGGAAGCCCGGTCCGGAGTTGGAGCCGCCACCGCCGTTGCCGGAGTTGCGGTCATCCTCCGGAGGGGGAGTCTGGGAGGGTTTGCGTTTTTTGAAATAGTCGTTCATATCAGCGGGCATAGATTTCCTTCGGAAAGATGTTGGATTTTGGATGATGAGTTTTGGATGATCA
>JALSTG010000165.1 GCA_026983875.1 Campylobacteraceae bacterium | reverse complement strand
ATCGTCGCCAACCGGCGGAATGCCGGGGTACTTCTGGTCGAGCCCAAGATCAAGGCACTGTTTGCCGGAAAACTCTCTATCGTCAATACCCACGACGAAGTGATTCTCCTGCTCAAGGGCAAAGATGAGGAGAAAAAGTATACCTTCCGCAAAAACGATGTCGCCAAGGCCAACGAATTGGCCGGTGTCGGCGGAAAGGTCGAAGGGAAAATCTACCTCCCCTACGGCAATGGGACTCAAATCAACGAAGGAGATTCGATCGCCGAAGTGATCAAAGAGGGATGGAACATTCCCAACCACATTCCCTTTGCCAGCGAATTGAAGGTCGAAGACGGCGCCCCCGTCACCCAGCCGGTCAAAGCCGATGCCAAAGGGCGGGTGCAGTTTTTCCTCCTGGAGGGGGATTACCTCGAAGCAACCGATACGATCAAAAAAGGTGAGCCGGTAGAAGAGAAGGGGCTCTTTGCCGTCATCGTCGACGAGAGCAACCGCGAAGCTGCCCGCCACTACATCAGCCGCGGCTCCATCGTCCAGGTCGATGCCGGGGAGAGTGTGGAGCGCGGAGACTTGATCTCCTCACCTCGGGAAGAGACGCAGATCGTCATCGCCGAGTGGGACCCCTACTCCGAGCCGATCATCGCCGAACAGGCGGGGGTCGTGAAGTTTGAGGGGATCATTCCCGGCGTCACTGCCAGCGAGCAGTTCGACGAACTCACAGGCGAATCCCGCCTGGAGCTCAACGAATATATCCCCGCCGCCTATAAACCGGCCATTTTGCTGGCTACCGAAAGCGGGGAGATCATCCGATACCATCTGGATCCCAAGACCATCCTCTTCGTCAAAGACGGAGAAGAGGTCAGCATCGCGGACATCCTGGCCAAAAAACCCAAAGCGGCGATCAAATCCAAGGATATCACCGGAGGTCTCCCCCGGGTCTCCGAACTCTTTGAAGCCCGCCGGCCCAAGGATATCGCCCTGATCGCCAAAATCGACGGAGTGGTCAGCTTCGGCAAGCCGCTACGGGGCAAAGAGCGGATTATCATCACCGGCGATAACGGTCAAACGACCGAACAGCTCGTCGACAAGGGCAAGACAATTCTCGTCCACCCCGGCGAATATGTCCATACCGGAGAACGCCTCACCGACGGCATTGTCTCCAGCCATGACATTCTCGATGCTCTGGGGGAGAAGGCACTCTTCGAATATATCGTCGAAGAGGTACAGCAGGTCTACCGCCGCCAGGGGGTAAATATCTCCGACAAACACATCGAGATCATCGTCTCCCAGATGATGCGCCAGGTCAAAATCATCGAGAGCGGAGACACCCGTTTCATCGGGGGCGACATCGTCTCCAAACGAAAATTCATGGAAGAGAACGAGCGGATCGTCAAACTCGGCGGCGAGCCTGCCATCGCCGAGCCCATGCTCGTCGGTATCACTCGGGCGGCCGTCGGTGCCGACAGTATCATCTCCGCCGCATCCTTCCAAGATACGACCAAGGTTCTGACCTCCGCCTCCATAGCCGGTACGGTCGATTATCTCGAAGACCTGAAGGAAAACGTTGTCATCGGCCGCCTCATTCCCGTCGGAACCGGAATGCTCAATGTGGAGGATCTCCGTATTTTCCAAGCTCAGGAGTAACAACGATCGCATTTTCTTCTCTCCATCAGAGGGCGGGCGTCTCCGGGCGTCATCGCAATTTAAGCTTTTTGGACTATAATTACTGCCTATTTTTCCGTCCTGACCTCGGCAGAGCGCTTTATGAAACGTTCTGCCGAGGTGTAACAGCCCGGATTCAATTCTCTTCCAGAGAGACAACTTAAAATTTCATACGAAAGGATGCAGTTTTGCCTACCATCAACCAGTTGATCCGCAAAGAGCGGAAAAAGGTGATCAA
>JALSTG010000164.1 GCA_026983875.1 Campylobacteraceae bacterium | reverse complement strand
CCTGATCTTGGGAAAAGATCCCTTTTTCTCTCAAGCTCTCGATGCGCTCTTTATAGTTCATGATTGATCTCCCGAATTTGACGGATCCCCTCTTCGGCCTTGAGACTCCCCGACTCAACCGCCCGGAGGATCTCCTCGATTCGCGTTTCATCTTCTTTTTGCAAAGTACGCAAAGCGGTACTCAGCTCCGTCAAACGCTTTTTAAGGGTTGGATAGCTGATCCCCAGATCCTCGCTCATCTCCTTAAGGTTGCCGCCGTGAAGGATCAGCGCTTCGGCGAGACGCTGCCCCTCCTTGTCGAGGCGGGCCAATCGCGGAAGAAAAAACTCCCCCTCCAGTACCGTGCCGCAACTTCCGCACTCGAGACGTCGGGGATACAGAGCGTTTTGGCAAATCGGACAGCGAGTCATCTCTTCCTCTCAATCTTTCAATCACTTTTTCGCATGTATCTTTACATGTTTTTAATTATATTAAACTTATAGAAACAATTTTTTAATTTATTTGAAATACTATATCAATGGATTCCATGGACCCTTCAAGCAATAAGCGATATAATTCGAACCATCAATCCACCGAGGAGTAGCTATGATCCACGCACTGCGCGGTATGAAAGATCTGATCTTCGACGATGCCCGCCGCTATGAATACATCATTCAGACCCTTTCCCGAATCGCCCGCAACTACGGATTCGAGTACATAGAGACACCGATTCTCGAAGAGACCCGACTCTTCAAACGCTCCGTCGGAGAGAGCTCCGACATCGTGGGCAAAGAGATGTATCAATTTACCGACAAAGGGGGCAACGACGTCTGTCTTCGCCCTGAGGGAACCGCCGGAGTGGTCCGAGCCTTCGTCCAAGCCAAACTTGACCGTCAGCAGGGACAGAAATATCGCTTCTTCTACCATGGCCCAATGTTCCGATACGAACGCCCTCAGAAGGGACGCCTGAGAGAATTTCATCAATTTGGCGTCGAGAGTTTCGGCGAAAAGTCGGTGGAGGAGGATTTCACCCTCATTGTCATGCTCGCCGAGATTTTCGAAGCCCTCGGGATCCGTACCCGAGTGAAGATCAACTCCCTGGGGTGCACCGTCTGTATGCCTCCCTACCGTCAACGCCTCGTCGGCTATCTCGAGGCTATTGCCCAAGAGCTCTGCCCCGATTGCCAGCGTCGCATCGCCACCAACCCTATCCGGGTCCTCGACTGCAAAAACGAACAATGCCAAAATCTTCTGGAGGAGGCTCCCAAACTCTCCCAGGAGCTCTGCGAAGAGTGCGACCGTGACTTCACCCGGCTCCAGAAGCTCTTGACGGACGCGGGCATCGCTTATGAAGTCGATACCCACCTGGTCCGGGGCCTGGATTACTACTCCGGTGCGGCTTTTGAATTTGTCAGCGATGAGATCGGTGCCCAGAGCGCCGTCGCCGGAGGAGGACGCTACGACCGTCTGGTGGAGTTTTTGGAAGGGCGCCCGACCCCCGGTGTGGGCTTCGCCATCGGGATCGAGCGGATCATGGAGCTGGTACGGATGCCCCAAGAGCGTCGGGAAGGCTGGTACCTGGGAGCCATGACTCCCGAAGCCCTCGACCGGCTCCTTCCCCTGGCGCGGCAGCTTCGCCGCAGCCATCGAGTCGTCGTCGAGTACGCCCCCAAGGGTCTCAAAGCCCACCTCAAGGGTGCCGACAAAGCCAATGCTCGCTATTGCGCCGTCATTGGCGAAGAGGAGCTCTCCAAGGAGCATATCTGGATCAAAGATCTGGAGGCACGCGAGGAGAAAACGGTGCCCCTGAAGGAGTTGGAGGAGATCGAGGCTCAGTAACGCGCCGTCAATCGAACCCGGATACGACGCAGAGGACGCTGGCTGAACTTGACGATCCGCCGCCCCTGGTACCAGGCGATGTTTTTGTAATGGATAAAGCGTCGTTCCCGATGGGTTCGATAGCGGGTTTCGCAAACCCGGCGCGTCGTATAGCGTACCCGTCGATGCTGTCGGGCGATATTGGCCCCCATGAGTGCCCCGACCAGGGCTCCGCCGATCGTCGCCGCATCCCGGCCGTGCCCCTTGCCGATCTGATGACCCAGCACGCCTCCGGCCGCCCCGCCGATCAGAGCGGCGGGAACCTCCTCCATTTCGTTGTAAGTGACGGGCACCCGTTCGTCCCGACAGATCTCATAGGGCTCTCGTATCGTCACCGTCCGATAGACCGGCTTGCTCCGGACTACCTGGACGCTTTCGACCCAGGAGAAAGACCCTCCCCACAGCATCGTAGCACTCAGAATCGATCCGATAATCAGTTTGTTCATTTGTGACTCCTTTTCTCGATAGGGATACTGCAACACTATCGGTAAAATGTGGATCGGTTGTGAAGTATCATAGTCTTATGAAAGAAGTTGAAGATTACCTCCATCTAGCGAAAGAAGAGACACGCGTCGGCATGCAGGCAGGTCACGGAGCTCCCTTCGGTGCCGTGATCGTCCACAAAGACACCGTCGTCGCTCGATCACACAACGAAGTGATCCAATGCAGCAAAATCATCCGGGCAGAAGGGTCTGATCCCATTCCCTTTTTTCACCGCCAGAGTGAAGCCAGCTGCGGCGGATCAAACTCTGAAACGAGAAGCCCGACGAAGCCTCCTATGAGGACTTGGTCTCCAGGGTATTCTCCTCCCTTTCCGACTCACGGTGCAGCTCTGCTCTGAGCTTTTGCCAGCGCTCCATGAGATGATCGCCGTCGCCGTAAGGGAGAAATCGCCAGTAGCGTCGATGGGCCTCTCGCACCCTCCGGGCATGACGGATCGGGCACCAGAACTGCTCGGTACGGGAAGCGATCTCTCTGACATAGGCGATGAGTCCGTTGAAGTAGCCGCAGTAAGCGCAGTTAAGCTTCTGCAGGGCATTGAGGTAAGGAAGACGATGGCGGTCGATGACGATATACTCTCTCCGATTGACCTTGGGGATGCCGTAGACGGGAAAACAGATCGCCTGGTAGATCGTCACTCCCAGGTCCATCACCAGAGCCGGGACGATCATCCCGTAGATCACCGGTGCCGAAAGCAGATAACTTGGCCGCGCTTTGCGGATATAGTCCCACAGAGGGATCCGCTCCGAGGCGAAATCACATTTGATCTTCTCTCCCTCTTTGGATAACTCTTCATAAAGCTCTTGTTCCAGCTTTCCGATTCGATCCATCAGATCCAAAACTTTGCGGCGGTTCTTAAGCGTCGGCATCTACCATTCTCCTTTCAACATCGTGACCAATACCGTGGCGTAGCTTCCTTTGGGCAGAGTGAAGCTCAGTTCGTACTGGGCTTTCTCCTGAACGTAACGGCTATGAATCTCATTGGGGAAGACCCAGGCATAGCGACGGCTTCCCTGCTCAAGAATTTGCGCATCGTCATATCCCTCCTCGATCGTGCGGGCGGCTTCGCAGGCTCTTTTGACCTTCCGACCCGGCAGAAGCCCCGTGGGAGCCCGGTCCTTGGCGGCAAATTTCTCCGCTTCCACGGGGATCTCCTCGGCACAGAAGAGCTTGCCGAAGGGATAATGCATCATCATCTCCCCCCGGAGGATTTTGAAAAAGTGGGGCTGAGCCTTCGTCCCGCTGAGGGTCCCGGGTGATAACCCTTCGACCTGCTCCGTCTCTTCTTCGGAAAAGGCTTCAAGCAGTCGGCTGATTCCGATACGACGGCTGAGCCAATCATTGAAGAGCTTACTCTGATAGCTGCCGATGAGAAATTCGCGCATCTTCCGATCCCGCATCTTCAGCTCTCCTTGAACCAGTGCTCTGCCTTCTTGCCAATTGTTCCCCTCCACGCCAAAACGCTGAAGACCGAAGTAGTTGGGCATTCCGTAAGCTTCGATCCACTTCAACATCCCGTCGATCTTCTCCTTTTGCACACCCAGGACCTTCTTGAAACGCAGACGGAAGCGGTTGCCCTTGAGATGGCCGATGCGAAGCTTGTTGCCGTGGAGTTGGCTCTCCAGGATCGTCATTTGCGGATGATCCAGCCTCTCCAGAGCCGGAGCGCATTCGGCGGGGACCGTCAGATACTGCGTCGTCAGGGCATGCTTGTCTTTGAGGCCGGCATAGCCGATACGGCGCTTGGGAATCCCCAGAGCATTAGAGAGGATATCCAGCACTTCGAAGGTAGAGAGCCCCTTTTTCCGAAGCCGGATCATCAGATGTTCCCCCTCCCCGCTCGCCTCGTAAAGAGGGATCTCTTCGACGGTGAAATCCCGGGGAGTAGAGGTAAAGACAAAATCATTTTTCTGAGCCAAAGGCAGCAGCCATTCCAGAGCTTTATCGTTCATAATAAATGTTCGCTTTGATCAAAAGATAGATATATTGTAACCGATTGCTCCTACGTCCTAAGGCAAAAGGGGTCATCGCTGCCGTGATGCGGTGCGCCTCATATAGAAAAGATCTCCCAGCTGATGGGTAAACCCAAAGCGTTCATAAAAAGCCATCATCTCTTCTTTGCACTGTAGATTGAACTGCAAAACCTCCGGCAGATCGGGATGCTCCAGCACATAGTGTATGAGCCGATCGGCCAATCCCTTGCCCCGATACGCTTCGTCCACGATCAGATCGCAGATCTCCGCCTTGAAGACATGGTCCGTCAGCACCCGAACGAAGTCGATAAGCCGTTCCTCCCCGTCCAGCAGGCCGCAGATCAGATCGGTATGCCTCGGCATTTCTTCGATCTGCTCCTTGCTCCGCTCCCGTGTCCACCACTCCTGGCGATAAAGCTCGTGAAGCCTCTCGACCTGCTTCGCTGTCAGCTGTTCGACGATTCGGTAATTTTCGCTCGTACTTCACCTCGCTCGAAAAGACGCTCCTCCTCCACCCGGGCAATGCGGATCCGGTAAGCCGTATACCAGAGTTCTCTTCCCAGCCGCTGAGCCTCCAAATGCTCCAGGTCCGCTTTCCAGCGGGCGATAGAGGCCCTGTCTCTCCAGTAGGAGACGGTAATGCCCAGCTCCTCCCGGACACTCTCGACGCCGAGGAAGCCCTCCTGATTTTTCGCCAACTCCTGCATCTGTCGGGCCATCTCGGCGTAACCCTCGTCTCCTTCCTCCCTGATACTGCTGAAAATCACCGCATAGTAAGGCGGCTCCGGCGTCCGGGCGAACGGCTTTTCCTTCATTTTTTGTTCCTCCTTCATGATCTGCGCACCAGCAACACACCGCACTCCACATGCTCCGTGTAAGGGAACTGATCGAAGATCGCCGCTCGCTCTACCCTGTGGGTGCGGCTAAGCTCGCTCAAATCCCGGGCCAGGGTTTCGGGATTGCAAGAGATATAGACAATGCGGTCGATCCCTCCGATGAGCTCTCTACTTGCCGCATCCAAGCCCGCGCGAGGGGGATCCACCAAGACGGTCGAAAAATCATATTTGTCAATATCAATATGGGAGAGCCGACGAAACGGTCGCTCTTTACGAAGAGCTTGGGTCATCTCTTCGGCGCTGAGACGGATAAACTCGATATTCTCCACCCCGTTGAGTCTGCAGTTCTCTTTCGCTGCCTTGATGGAGTTTTTACTTACCTCCGTCGCCAGGACCTTATCGAAACACTCCGCCAGAGGGATCGTAAAATTTCCAAGTCCACAGTAGGCCTCCAGCAAATCTCCTCCTCCCGCTTCGGCGGCGCGGGCCTTGGCCCAGGCGATCATTTCAGCATTGACATAAGGATTGGGCTGGGTAAAGCCTCCCTCGTAATGGCGGTATTGATATTTTTTACTATCAATCTGAAGAACCTCCGTGACGTACTCCCAATCCAAGACCTCCTTTTGCTTGCGGCTGCGGCCGATGACGGAGGCTTTCAGGCGCTTTTGAAGCGCTCGGGCTTCGGCAATCCAGGGCTCTTCCAGCCTCCGATGATAAAGCATCGTGATCAGACACTCCCCCGTCGTCGTCGCCAGAAATTCCACGCCAAAGAGCCGCCGTGAAAGCTCCGGCGATTTGTTGACGGCCTCCAGCAGCGGCTCCATCCGCTCCTCGATGGCCGAGATAACCTTGGGGCACTCGTCGATCGCGACGGTGCCGTCTTTGCTCAGGTTGCCCATGGCATAGCTGCAAGCGTCTCCCTCGTGCCAGATACGGAACTCCGCCCGGGCCCGGTAGTGGCTGACGGGTGAGTCGAAACGATCAAAATCCCCCTCGTAGTAAGGTCGCAAGAGTTCCCGGACCCGCTCCGCTTTGCGCTCCAGCTGGCGGGCGTAGCTTAGATCGTAGAGCGTACAGCTGCCGCAGCTGCCGAAATGTCGGCACTTCATCCTTAAAAGCCTTTGGATATAATTACTGAAATCTTGAAGAGATTCTATCGAAAAAAGGAAGCCTTTCTTATGTCACTCAGCGTCGTCATCCTCGCCGCGGGTCAAGGGACCCGCATGAAATCCGCCACCCCCAAGGTCCTTCATGAAATCTCCGGCAAACCGATGCTCTTTCACGTTCTCGACGCGGCGGAAAAGATCAGCGACGACATTACCGTCGTCCTGCATCATCAGTTCGATCGGGTCCGGGAAGCCGTCGCCTCGGCCTACAAGAGAGTCCACTTCCACAGACAGGACGCCGAGCACTATCCGGGAACCGGCGGCGCCCTGCGGGGGATCGATTTTCGCCACGATCGGGTCTTGATCCTCAACGGCGACATGCCCCTGGTAACCACCGCTTCCCTCCTGCGCCTCAGCGATGCCCGGGCCGATCTGGCTATGAGCGTCATCGATCTGGAAGACCCCTCCGGATACGGTCGGGTCCTTATCGAGGACGGCAAGGTCCAAGAGATCGTCGAAGAGAAGGACTGCACTCCCGAGCAGCGACGCATCCACAGCGTCAACGCCGGCGTCTATTGCGTCCGGCGTCAACTCCTGGAGCGCTACATCCCCGCCCTCTCCAACGACAATGCCCAAGGGGAGTATTACCTCACCGATATCGTCAAGATGGCCGTGGACGACGGGAAGAAGGTGGTGCCGGTCTTTGTGGAGGAGGCGGAGTTCAAGGGGGTCAACTCCCGTATCGACCTGGCCCATGCCGAGGAGCTGATGCAGCGACGCATCCGGCGCGCCTGGATGGCCGAGGGGGTGACGATGCACCTGCCCGAGACGATCTACATCGACTGCCGGGCGGAATTTTTGGGAGAATGCGAGATTGAGAGCGGGGTGCAGATCCACGGCCCCTGCCGGATCGAAAACGCCCATATCAAGGCCCACAGCGTCATCGAAGCGGCCGTGATCCGCGACGGCAGCGTCGGCCCCATGGCCCGTATCCGCCCCGGCTCGAACCTCTCCCATAGTCATATCGGCAACTTCGTCGAAGTCAAAAAGTCGATGCTCAAAGGAGTCAAAGCCGGACATCTGAGCTATCTCGGCGACGCGGAGATCGGCGAAGGGACCAACATCGGCGCCGGAACCATCACCTGCAACTACGACGGCAAAGCCAAATACAAGACTCTCATCGGTCGCAACGTCTTCGTCGGTAGCGATACCCAGCTCATCGCTCCGGTCACGATCGAAGACGAGACGATCATCGCCGCCGGCTCCACCGTGACCCGGGACGTTCCCTCCGGAGTCCTGGCCATCAGCCGTGCCCCCCTTAAGATCGTCGAAGGGTTCTACCGAAAATTCTTCAACAAAGGACGTGCATGACCCCCACCCTCGAGCTCAGGGGCCGACGCATCCTCCTGGGCGTCACCGGCTCCATCGCCGCCTACAAAGCCTGCGAAATCGCCCGTCTTTTCGTCAAAGCCGGTGCAGAGGTCCGAGTCGTCCTCAGCCCCTCTGCCGAGCGCTTCGTCTCGGCCCTGACCTTCGAAGCCCTGACCCGGCAGCCGGTCCTCACCGTCCAGAGCGAGAGCTGGAGCACGGAACTCAACCACATCGACCTGGCCAAATGGGCCGAAGTCTACCTTCTGGCTCCCGCCACCGCCAACACCCTCAACAAACTGGCCAAAGGCATCGCCGATACCCTGCCTTTGCAGACCGCCCTGGCCTACGCCGGCCCCCTGGTCGTCGCCCCCGCTGCCAATACCCAGATGTTGGCCAATCACTACACCGAAGGCTCCATAAAAATGCTCCGGGTCAACGACATCACCGTCGTCGATCCGGCCAAAAAACTCCTCGCCTGCGGCGATGAGGGGAGCGGCGCCCTGGCCGAACCCCTGGAGATCTTCTACCAAACGGCGCGCGAGCTGCTGCGTGAGCCCTTCTGGGAAGACCGCAAAGTCGTCGTCACGGGCGGCGGCACCCGGGAGGCGATCGACAGCGTCCGCTATCTCAGCAACCGCTCCAGCGGCAAAACGGCCAATGCCCTGGCCACGGCCCTCTGGCTTCGGGGCGCCGATCCCTGCCTCGTAACGACCGCCTCCGTCGAAGGACTCCCCGAGCAAGTCTATACCATCGAGGTCGAAAGCGCTCGGGAAATGGCCGAATATACCGCCGACTGCATCCGGGTCGCCAAAAAGGGCAAAATGACCTCTCCCAGCATGAACCGCAACGAACCCATCAGCCTCGTCAAAAAGACCCCTTACCTCTTCATGGCTGCCGCCGTGAGCGACTACGCCCCCCGCTATCCCCAGGAGGGCAAGCTCAAAAAGGCCGATCTGGGCGAGCATTGGAGCCTGGAGCTCGTGCGCACACCCGATATCCTCGCCTCCCTGGACAAAAGCGGCATCGTCACGGTAGCCTTCAAAGCCGAAACCGACCCCGAAACGGGACCCGACAACGCCCGCCGGGCACTGGAAGAAAAAGGCGTCGATGCGGTCTGCTACAACCTGGTGGGCCCCGACAAGGCCTTCGGCACCGAGGAGAACGAACTGCTCTTCATCACTTCGGAGGAGGAGGTGCGACTCGAGCTTGCACCCAAGGAGAGGCTCGCCTTCGCCCTCCTCGACGAAGCCAAAAAGCTCGACGATGACGCCTAACCCCCTCCGCCATCTCGCCATCATCATGGACGGCAACGGCCGCTGGGCCGAAGAGCGTGGACTGCGCCGGACCAAAGGCCACGAAGCGGGGGTCGAGACGGTGCGCCGGGTCACCGAATATTGTGCCGAAGATCCCGGGATCGAGACCCTGACCCTCTACGCCTTCAGTACCGAAAACTGGAAGCGCCCCAAGATGGAGGTGGACTACCTGATGCAC
>JALSTG010000163.1 GCA_026983875.1 Campylobacteraceae bacterium | reverse complement strand
AGGCGCCGAAGGCGTCATTAACGTAAAATTCGCCAAATTGCGCAAGCTCCCCGGCAAACTCCGGATCGTCTTTCGTCTCCCCGGCATTGAAGCGGAGGTTCTCCAGCAGGAGCACGTCCCCCTCCTCCATTTTTCCGAAAAGTTCACGGGCCCGGGGAGAGACGACGGAGGGATCTTTCGAGTCGTCGAAATAAAGATGCTCTTTGATTTTCAGGAGAGTATCGAGTCTCCGATAGACGGGCTCGAGGCTGAATCGTTCGTCGAATTTTCCCGCTTCGGGTCGCTCGAAATGGGAGGCAAGCACGACCTTGCAACCCCGATCGATGCAGTAGCGAATCGTCGGAAGCGCCGCCCGAATTCGCCGGTCGTCGGTGATATTGCCAAACTCGTCGATGGGAACATTGAAATCGCATCGGATAAAAACACTTTTACCGTCAATAGCCAAATCTCGAATGGTTGGAAGCATAGGGATCCTTACTACTTCGGTGCGCCGGCCCGAAGCCTGAAATATGATACACTTTCAGCGTATATTTTACTCAAGGGGCGCTCTCAAGCGGCTGAAAAACGCTCCAAAACGGAAGGCAAGGCTTGAAAAAAGTGGAAGGCTATTGTGCGTTGTTCGGGGGGAGTTTCGATCCGCCGCATCTGGGGCACCGCGCCATCGTCCAAGGCGTTCTGCGCCATCCCGACATCACGAAGGTCATCGTTATGCCTGCGTGGCTCAACCCTTTCAAAGAGCGCTCCCATGCGACGCCCGAGCAACGGCTCCGCTGGTGCCGCACGGTCCTGGATCTACCGGGCGTCGAGATAAGCGACTGGGAGATCCGGCAGCAGAGGCCCGTCTATACGATCGAGACCTGGGAATATCTGAAGTCCCGGGGCCGGCCCCTTCGCTACCTGGTCATCGGCAGCGACAACCTGCCCACAATCACCCGCTGGCATGAATTCGAGCGTCTCAATGACGAGGCGGTTTGGATCGTCGCTACCCGCGAAGATGAGCTCCCCGATCTGAGTCCTCTGAAACGGGCGGAACTCTTGAAGGTGGAAGTGCCGGTGAGCTCCACGATGATCCGCCGGGGCGAAGGGCTGGAGTATCTCGATCCCCGTATCCGGGATGAGGTGATCGCCGTCTACGGCCGGGAAACAAACACAAAGGAAAGTATGTGAGTATCGAAGAGAGAATCGAAAGAATCGTCCGGCTCCTGGACAGCAAAAAGGCCGAAGAGATCGAAGTCTTCGACCTGGAGGACGTGGACTACATCGCTAAACGGGTCGTCATCGCCAACTCTCTGGGAGGCAAACACACCCAGGCCCTCTTTGACAACATGAAAGAGGAGCTCAAGCCTCTGGGAGAGACCTTCTACGGCTCGGACGAGAGCGACGAGTGGATCGTCGCCGACCTGGGGGAGATCATCGTCCACCTCATGACCCCTGCCTATCGCCAACGTTACAGCCTCGAAGCGTTTCTCGAAGAGCTCCGCAGCGGCAAAGGCTCCCAAGCGTAAGTCGCCCCGGTATCTTTCACTACCGCCTCTTCAGCGTAGATCGAAGCGATCGAGCTCCATCACCTTGTTCCAGGCTCTAGCGAAGTCCCGAACGAACCGTTCGGCGTTATCCTCCTGGGCGTAGTATTCGGCCTGGGCCCGGAGCTGGGAGTTGGAGCCGAAGATCAGATCGGCCCGGCTCGCCCGCCAGCGGATCTCGCCCGAGGCTCTGTCGACGCCTTCAAAGAGCGTGCGCTTCCCTTCGCGTACCGGCCTCCATTCTGTCGCCATATCGACCAGGTTGACGAAGAAGTCTTGGCTCAGTACCCCCGGTCGTTCGGTAAGCACGCCGAGCCCCTTCTCGCCGTATGTCGCCCCCAGTACTCGCAGGCCTCCGAGCAGTACCGTCATCTCCGGCACCGTCAGAGTCAGCAGCTGGGCCCGGTCGACGAGGAGAAGCTCCTCGGGCAG